>DAOTXU010000179.1:0-11996 GCA_034435135.1 Anaerolineae bacterium
ATCGGCGCGCGAGCGGGCGTAGAGGGCGCGGCGGTCCCCTGCAAAATGCGGGCGATGTTCTCCGCCGTGCGCTTGCTATAGAGCCACACCATGCCCGCCTTCACGTCGGTGGGGCAGATCACCGCCAGCGACAGGATGTACGGCTGCCGGATTTCAATGATGTAGACACCGCTCTGGTCGCCCTCAAGATAGGTGGAGTGGAACTTGTCCTCGTGCAGGATGCTCGCCAGCGTGCTGGTGGCCTGCGGGTCGATGGCGAGCGCCTGGGTGAGCAGCACCAGATCGTACTTGTCGAGCGTGCCCGCCGCGCCGACCATGTTGCCGTCCGTGTCGATCAACCCGACGAAGTGCGCGCGGATGTGGCCCAGGAGGCGGGCAAGCTCCTGGTTGACAGCCTTGAAGTCCTCCCGCTTCAACATCAGCGCCGCGCCGCGCGTGGCGCGGTTGAGTCGGCGCTCGCGGTCGCGGGACGCTTTGCGGCTTTTGGTCTCCTCCGGCAGCGGGGCGACGACGGCATGTTGCAGGTCGATCTGGCGCTCGATCTGCATCACCAGGAATTCCAGGCTCAGCGGCTTGTACAGATAGTCGCACGCCCCCAACCGGATCGACGCCACCGCCGACTTGGCCGAGAGGTCGTCATCGATTAACATCACCGGCGTGTCCGGGCGCAACCCGCGCACCACCGCCAGCAGGTCCATGCCGCTCAGGTCGGGCAGTTCAGTCTCGGTCACCACGAGCGAGAACGCACTCATTAATATCTCGTTGAGGGCTTCTTCAAAGGAATCCACCTGCACGGTCAGGTAACTGCCGCCGACATCCAGCGCCTCGGCCAGCGCGGTACGAAGCTCTTTGTCCTGTCCAACCAGCAGGATTCTGTCTCTACGATCTGCCATGAGAACCGGCCTCGCCGTTCCGCATGATCCTCGCCACTAATCTCGGCTCATCAGACAGCGGGCTTAAGCGCGCTGTCTCCACGAGCTTTGCAGAAAATCTACTCTTTCGCCTGTCGCGGCGGCAATAACCAGAACACCAGGCTGACAAAGGGGGGGTTTTGGTCAACCAGTTTCACTTCATCGACCATCTTGCTCAGTTTGCTGTGAATCTCTTCAACCTTATCCGCCGGCAGGCCGTGCAACCATTCCGCTGCACACGAGATTTGCAGCCCGGTCTTGGAGCCATTGCGCACGCCGTTCAGGTGGATGGTGCCTTCCGCGCCCGCCTTGAGGATGATCTCCGCCAGAGCCGCCACCGCCGCCGCCAGTTGCGCCTTACACGCCGTAGAGAACCCCAACAGGCCGGCGGCGCGTCGCGCCGTGTCGCGCGCGATCATTATATCCATAGTGTCTTCGATCTGTACAGAGAGAACCGGCGGCATGTTCATTCGCGTCATGTAGCCCTCCAGCGTCGGATCACTCAAGCAGCCCCAACTCTTGGAGCGAGGTGATCAGGTGCTCGGTGGCGAAAATATCCTTCGGGATATAGTCGTCAGCCCCCGCGCTCAACCCCGTCATGGTCGCCTCCGCGCTGGTCTTCTCGGTGAGCATGATGATCGGGATGTCGCGCGTGGCGGGGTGCATTTTCAGGCGTCGGCAGACCTGGTAGCCGTCCATTGTGGGCAACTTGACATCCAGCACCACCAGCGACGGCGGCGAATTGACCGCTTCCCTGATCCCATCCGGCCCGTCATAGGCGACGCGCACCACCAGCCCTACACTCTCCAGCGTCTCTTTGATCTGATGGGCCTGGGTCTTGCTATCTTCGACAAGCAGAACGTCAAGGGCCATGATCGGCTCCCCCATGTTCTATGGTTGGTATTCTCAAACATTTTACAACAAATCGAGAATTGCCGCTGCCAAACGGTCCAATGGTACCACCCGTTCGGCTGCGCCGCACTGAATCGCCGCCGCCGGCATCCCAAAGACCACGCAGCTTTCCTCGTCTTGCGCCAGCGTCCGCGCGCCGGCGTCGCGCATGGCGCGCAGGCCCCGCGCGCCGTCGTCGCCCATACCCGTCATGATAACGCCGATGGCGGCCTTGCCATAACTCTCCGCCACCGACTCCAGCAACACCGTCGCCGACGGCTGGTGGCGGTGTTCGCCGCGCTCGGCGATCAGACGCACGCGCCCCTTGCCGTTGACCGCCATGTGCACGCCGCCCGGCGCGAGGTAGACCACGCCGGCGCGGAGCGCGTCGCCGGGACGGGCCAGCCGCACACTCAACGGCGTCTCCAGGTCAAGCCAGTGGGCCAACCCCGGCAGGAAGTCGGCGGCCAGGTGTTGCACTACCAGCACCGGGACCGGGAAATCCGCCGGCAGGTCGCTTAGCACGCGCGCGAGCGCGGCCGGACCGCCTGCGCTGGCTACAATGGCGACCACCTCGACCCTGCCGCGCCGGGCGCGCGTGGGCGACGGGACCGGCGTAGGGGGCGAACTCCGGGCGAGCAATTGCCGCTGTTTGGCCGCCTGTACGCGCGCCATCAGCCGCAACGCCGCGAGCATCTCCTGGCTCTTGCGCTCAAAGTCGGGGTGCTGCCGCCCCGGTGGCTTTTCGACGACCGCCATCGCGCCGGCCTGCAACGCCTCAAAGGCCATATCCACGTCTTGTTTGTTCAGGCTGGCGCTGACCACGACGATGGGGGTGGGGGTGTCGCGCATGATGAGGCGTGTGGCCTCCAGGCCGCCCATCTCCGGCATGGTGATGTCCATCGAGATCACGTCGGGTTTGAGGGTCTTGGCCAGTTCCAGCGCTTCGTAGCCATCGCGCGCTTCGCCGACTACGCGCAAGCCCTCCGCCTGCGCAATCAACTCCGCCAGGAACCGGCGCGTGACCAGGCTGTCCTCGACGATCAACACCCCGATGTCGTCCGGCTCGCCCATGTTCCATCCTGCCTAATAGAGCAACTGCCCGATGGTCTCCAGCAGTTCGCCTTGATCGAAGGTGCTCTTGATGATATACGCATCCGCCCCGGCCATGATGCCGCGCTCCCGGTCCGAAGGCGAGTCCCGGGAAGTGACCAGAATGAGTGGCACCTGCTTGAGTTCTTCGTCTTGCTTGAGTGCCTCCGTCAGTCTAAAGCCATCCATCCGGGGCATTTCCACATCGCTGATGATGAGATCGCACCGTGTATGCTGTACTAGGTCGAACGCCTCCTGCCCGTCGTTGGCGGTGATGACCTGGTAACCCGCCGCCTCCAGGATGTTCTTCTCCAGCGTGCGCGTCGTGATCGAGTCGTCCACGACCAGGATGCGCGCCTTGGGCCGGGCCTGCTCCTCCGACGCCTCGCGCACAAAGGCGCGCTGGCGGGTGGAGGCGTGCGCCGACTTGATCAAGTCGCTGGGGTTGAGGATCACCACCACCTGGCCCGTGCCTAACACGGTGACGCCGGCCACGTTGCGGACGCGCACCATCTCCTTCCCCAGGTTCTTGACGACAAGCTCTTGCTCGGAGAGGAGGTCATCCACCAGAAAAGCGACCAGTTTATCCCCTGAGCGCAGGATCACGGTGAGCTGCTTCTCGTCGAGCGCCGTTGGCCGGTGCGGGCGTTCCAGCACGTCGGCCAGAGAGGCCAGCGTCACCGGGCGACGTCCTAACTTAATCACCTGCCGGCCCTTCACCGTGTGGACGTCGTCACCAGTGATCTCCACAATGCGTTCGATGGCGGAGACCGGGATGGCGTAGGTCTCCTGGCCCACGCGCGCCAGCATACAATGCATGGTCGTCAGCGAGACCGGCACGGTAAGCTGAAACACAGTGCCCAGCCCTGGCCGGTTCTGCACGATCACGCTGCCGCGCAGCCGTTCGACGTTCTGCCGCACCACGTCCATGCCGATGCCGCGCCCCGACGTAGTGGTAACCCTGTCCTTGGTCGAAAGGCCGGGCAGGAAGATCAACTGGAGCGCATCTTCGTCGTCGAGCACGTCCGCCTCCGCCTTGCTGATCTTGCCCGCCTGGACGGCGGCGCGCTTCACCTTCTCCGGGTCGATGCCGCGCCCGTCGTCGCCGATGGTGATCAGAATCTCCGACCCGCGCTGCTCCACAATCAACGTCACGTACCCCACCAGGTCCTTCCCGGCCTTGGCGCGCTCCTCCGGCGGCTCGATGCCGTGATCGACGGCGTTGCGCAGCAGGTGCATAATCGGGTCTTTGAGCGCTTCCAGCACGCGCTTGTCCAGTTCCACCTGCTCGCCGATCACATTGAAATTGATTTCCTTGCTCAACTCCCGCGACAGGTCGCGGACCATGCGCTGGAACCCACCCAGAATGGTCTCGAATGGCAACATCCGCACGCGCCGCACGCCGTCTTGGAGGTCGCCCGTGACCATGCTCATGCGCAGGTGATCCTGGCTCATGCTCTGGTCGAGGGCCAGCAGTTGCGCCGCCGATTCGCGCATGTAGCGCTGCGTCAGGTTGACAAAATCCAGCAGCGCAGCCAGGTCCACTTCGTAGCGACCGGTCGACTCCCCGCCTTCCCGACCGGTGCCATCGGTCGCCGCGTCGGCCTGGTCCGCCGCGCGGCCTTCGACCTCTTGAGCCATGCGCTCGCGCGACAGCCGGGCGTAGGCCGGTCGCGCCTTGCGCCACGCCTTGCGCCACTGCACGTGGCGGTCGCGGGCATGGCGGACATCGGCCAACCGCTGCTCCAGGCTGATGCTTGAGACCAGCAACTCACTCGCCTGGGCCATGAGCGCGTCGAGCTTCTGGATCGACACACGGATCGTCGTCGCTTCGGTCGCGCGCTCGGTCGGCTTGGGCGAAGGTTCTGCGGGCGCTGCCGCGAGCCCTTCCGCAGCCGGTTGGGACGGTGCAGGCACCGCCTCAGGAGCCGGCTCCGGCGGTTTTGACGGGGGTGATCGTTTGGGCGGCGGCTTGGCTGCCGGATCCTGCCCGCTGATGGCCTGCAAGCGCGCGATGACCGAATCGACCTTGGGCTGCAACTCGGCCCCGTCGCCGCCGGTCAACAGCGCGCGGATCACGTCCAGCCCGTCGTACAGCACATCGGCCTTGTCGGCGGAGAAATTCAGTGCTCCCTTCAAGGCCGCATCGAACAGCGCCTCCATGTTGTGAGCGACCGTCTCGATCTGATGCAGGTTCACTGTGCGCGCGGCGCCCTTGAGGCTATGCGCCACACGCGAAATCTCGCGCACCAGCGCGGTGCGCGCTTCGCCCTCGGCGCTCAGCTCCAGGTTCAGCAACCCCTGCGTGAGGCCGTCGAGATATTCCTCGGCCTCCTCCCGGAAGAGGGTCAGCAGTTCCGTAGACGGGTCGGCCATTGATCCTTTACGTCTCGATTGGTCACTTCAGGCAGGGAACTTAAGCTCCCTGTCTGAGGCTTCTCGAACAAGCGCTCACAGCTTGAACTGCGAAACCGCCACCTCCATGCGGCGGGCGACCTGGTTCAACTCCCTGGCGGCGCGCTCTACCCGCATGGTGCTGGAGAGGTTCGTCGCGGTCATGTCGCGGATGTTTTGCATCGCCTCCGACAACTGGTCCACGCCCACGGTCTGCTGGCGCGTGCTGGCGGCGATCTGAATCGCCGCGTTCGACGCCTCCTCGATGGTCCCGGCAAGCTCGCGGATGGCCTCGCCGGCGCGCTCGACGAGCGTCATGCCGCTGTCTACGCCCTTCGTGCCCTGCTCAGTGACCATCACCGCCGTGTTGGTGGTCTGTTGAATCTCGTTGAGGATGTCGCGCACCTGCGACACCGCCTCGCGGCTCTGCTCGGCGAGGTTGCGCACTTCCATGGCAACGACCGCGAAGCCCTTGCCTTCCTCGCCGGCGCGCGCAGCTTCGACCGAGGCGTTCAGGGCCAGGAGCTTGCTCTGGTCGGCGATGGCGTTCACGGTGGCGATGATCTCGCCGATCTGCTGCGTGTGCTCGGAAAGGATCAGGATGGTGTCAGCGATGCCCTCCACGCGCTGGCGGATCATGTGCATCCCGTTGATGGTGTCGGCGACCGACTGCTCGCCCGCGCGCGACACGTCCACCGACTTCTTCGCGGTCTCCGCCACCGCCTGGGCGCGCTCGGCGGTCTCGGCGACGGTGGCGCGCACCTCGTTGACCGTCGCGGAGGTCTGGGTGACCGAGGAGTCTTGCTCGGTGGCGGCGACGATTTGCTCGTTGGTGGCGTTGAGAATCTCGCTGGCCGCCGCCGAGACGCTGTCGGCCTCGTTCTTGAGTTGCTGCGCCATTGCGTGCAATCCTTCGATCATCGCGTTGAGGTTGCGCCCCAACCGCAGCAGCGACTCGTCCTGCCCGGCCATGCTGTCCAGGTTCAGGCGGGCGGTCAGGTCCCCGCCGGCGACCCGCTCCATGAACGCGAGATACGGCCCAAAGGCCGCCTCCATGCGCATTTGATAATTCTTCTCTACCGCCTGCAACCGGCGCGCGAGGAAGAAGGCGGCCGCCCCTGCGCCGACGATCACCGCCAGCGCCGCCAGGACGATGAGCGACTTCGCCTCATCCAGCGCGCTCGTCACGTTCTGGCGCGCGTCAACGGGCAACCGATCCAACACGAGCGAATAGCCCATCACCGCCACGGCCAGGGACGCCAGCGCCGAGGCCACAGCCACCAGCGCCATCCACCGCGTCAATCGGAATTCGCCAAGCGTCGTTTTCGTCGCTGTACCAACCTGAGCTATGGCCGTCATTCCACCGCCTCCCCGCCATTCTCTTTCGAGGCCGCCGCGCGCATCTGCGCCGACAACCGGCGCAAATTCCCCGCTACCGCCTCCGCCATACGCGCATTGGTCGAATGCTGCATTTGCGTCTCATCGATTTGGCGTAATGTGGTCACGAGATTCCCCAAAACCCCCGATTGCTTTTCAAGCGCAGCCGCGACCTGTTGCGCCATCGTCGCCGATTGCGACGTATAAGCCACGATACGCCCCACCATGTGCGCCGACTCGGTCACTTTGGCGACGCCCGTGTCCACGCCGTCGGCCCCGGACTCGGTGGCGACGGCGCTCTGCTGTACGGCCTGCCGAATCTCGACCAGGATGTTGCGCACCTGCGCCGACGCCTCGGCGGACTGTTGGGCCAGGTCGCGCACCTCGGCGGCCACCACCGCAAAGCCGCGCCCGTGTTCACCGGCCCGCGCCGCTTCGATAGAAGCGTTTAGCGCCAGGTAGTTGGATTGCGTCGCCAGGTCGCCCAGTGAAGCAATGATCTCGCCAATCCGTTCGGTGTGGCGCGCAAGAGTAGCCAAGTTCAGCGCAATACCCTTCACCTGCGCGCGGATGCTCTCCAGGCTCAGAATCGCTCCGGCTGCCGCCTGCTGGCCCTCGTCGGAGTGCACCGTCGCATCACGCAGAAGCCGCACCATCGACTCCGTCAGCGTCCTGACCTGATCGACGGTTTGCTGGTACCCCTTGAAGGCCGACGTCATGTCGGCTAAGATGCCGGACTGGAGGTCGGCGCTGGTGAACTGTTCGTCGGTCACGCCCTGGACCACGACCGCCGCCTGTTCAAGCTCGCTGGCGATCTCATCAAACCGGGCCGCCAGCGCTTCCTTCGCGCCGTCTGGCGAGGTCGGCATGATTACAGTCCCTCTCGCCTCAGCAGGGAGGCCAGTCCGCTCTCCTGCCTCCAACAGCCAGGCCAGACCATTCGCGGCGAGCAGAAACGCCAGCGCCAGGGCGGCGGTCTGCCAGTCGAGCCAGCCCCGGCCCAGGTAGACGGCCAGGGCAAACAGCATGACCTCGCCCGCACCCCAAATCAGGGCAGCCCTCCAGCCCCATAACCGTGCGACGATGAGCGACAGCAGACCCGGCGCGCCCACGAGCACCCCCCAAACGGTCGGCAGGCTGGTCGAGGCGAGGGCCGCCACCGCCAGGATAACGCTCAGGCCGCCTACGAGCGCGCGCCCGGACCATGCTTTGTACTGGGGGCTTGCGCCCAACACCCAGGCGGCAGCGCCGCTCAACACCGCGCCGACGGCGATCCACAAACCGACCCCGGAGCCGGCCAGCGCCGCCGGCAGGCTCAGTATGCCGGTTAAGCACACGCCCACGCCGAGCGTCTGCACGGTCGCACCGCGCGCTGCAATCAGCCCCAGATTCGCCAACCATTGTCTCACTGCTTAAACCCTCATCTGCGTTCCGCACTCGCCCGACAACCACTCCAATCACTTTCAGACATGGGGCGTAAGCCCCCTGTCTACTCTATCGGCGCTCAAACCACTTCCTCGTTCACGATCAGCCGCTCGTCGGAAAGCAGAGCTTCCAGGTCCAGCAAGATGATACCCTCCACCGTCGTGCCGGCGATGTAGTCAGGGTTGACACCCACCAGAGACTCCGAGGGCAGGTTCAGGCCCATCCGGGGCAAATCGATGACGCCGAGGACTTCGTCCGCCACCAGGCTGATTTCCAAACCCGCCGCTTCAACGACGATCTGGAGTCTCTGCTCCTCGCCATCGATCTGGGTGTCATCAACCCGCATTCCAAACAGCGACCGTAAGTCAATCGCCGAGATGACTTTGCCGCGCACGTTGACCACGCCCAGATAGAAAGCCGGCGTGCATGGCACCGGGGTGATTTGACTCAGCGTGGTGACGGCGCGCACGGCGTCAGCAGGCACGGCGTAGCGTTCGTCGCCCAGGGTAAAACAGAGCGCCCGGAATATATCCGTCGGAGCGGCCACCGTTTCGGGGGGCTTCGCCAGGAGGCGCGCGCGCCGGGTGAGCATCTCGTGCGTTTCCCCTTCGTTCTGGTCGCACGTGTCCCATTCCGACGCAATGTAGCGGAGTAGTTGGCGTGCCTCCTCCCATGCAATCTTCTTGGAACGATCCAGATGTAGCGGGTTGTCCTTGTCCTGCATGGCACTCCACCGCCCAACCCGGTCAGACGAACCTGCGATAACGGTCGTGCGCGCTTAACCCTTGCCGGTTGGCTGCGCCGTTTTCTGTCTCCCCACGCTGAGCAGAAGCTTGACCCGGTCAATGAGGCTGTTGGCAATGTAGGGTTTGGTCACATAACCATCAGCGCCGTTATCCAATCCGTAGCGGATACTGTTTGGATCCGCCTTCGCGGAGAGGATAAGAATGGGAATATGACCGAGATGGGGCTGCGACCGGATGCGCCGGAGCACCTCAAAACCGTCAATGTCAGGGAGCATCAAATCCAGGATCACGAGGTCAGGCGGCGGGCTGGTATTCATCACTTCCAGCGCATAATAACCGTCTTTTGCCTGAATCGTCTGTGCGCCGATGCGCTTCAGCAGCATCGTGACCAGCTTGAGCAACTCGTAATCGTCATCGACAACGAGAATGCGCGGCGCCATAGGCGGAGATTCGCTCACCTCGTGTACCCCTTCCTGTTTGGCTCAACTGCGCAGGGCATACAAACCCCCTGCCGGACAGCGGGCTTAACCCCTGTCCACCCGGATTCAACCGCTGAGCCTTCGCATTCAACCTTCCCAACATCGCCTGGGTTGTCATAATTCCCGGCTCTCATTTTGGCCCAAAGCGTCCTAACGCGCAAGTTGCTAAACAAAGCATTTGGGGAACGTTTACGTCGTTGACACTCCGGCGGTTCGGTTGCCCGCGCGCATAAGCTTTGGTGTATGCTCCCACTTTTTGGAATGAACTGATTCAAACTTACGCCAACAGCTAGCCGTGCTAAGCCTTTCTCTACCTCACCCCCGTCTTGCCTGCGGCTCGACACCCCCTCTCCGCTTGCGGCTATAGTCCGGCGTAGCCGGGAGAGGGGGGGCGGGGGGTGAGGTGTCCGCCAACACGACAAGCACCACATGCACCGCGGTCGTTGGCTCAAAAGCTTGAATCACTTCCATAACAAATCGGGAACCGCGCACTGAGAAACGAGTACCGAGACATGACACATAAGGAAATGCCTAAAACCTTTGATTTCCAAGAGGCCGAGCCGCGCCTCTACCGGTGGTGGGAGTCGCGCGGCTTCTTCAAGCCTGAGATCGCCGGCCCCGACGCCGCACCGTTCGTGATTAGCATCCCGCCGCCCAACGTGACCGGCGCGCTCCACCAGGGGCACGCGATGTTCGTGACCCTGGAGGACCTGATGATCCGCTACGAGCGGATGCGCGGGCGCGCGGCGCTGTGGGTCCCCGGCACCGACCACGCCGGCATCGCCACGCAGCTTCAAGTGGAGAATATGCTCCGCGAGGAGGGCGCGAGCCGGGAGCAGATTGGCCGCGAGGAGTTCCTGCGCCGCACCTGGGAATGGAAAGCGAAGTACGGCGGGCAGATCACCCGGCAACTGCGCCGGCTGGGGGCAAGCTGCGACTGGGACCGCGAGCGCTTCACGCTGGACGACGGGCTGAGCCGCGCCGTGCGCGAGGCGTTCGTGCGCCTGTGGGAGGACGGGCTGATCTATCGCGGCCCGCGCCTGATTAACTGGTCGCCGGGGCTGCGCACCGCCGTCTCCGATCTGGAAGTGGAGCGCGTAGAGGAGGCCGCCACGCTGTACTTCTTCCGCTACCCGGTAGAAGGGGAGCCAATCGAAAAGGGCCTCCCGGTGGCGACCACGCGCCCGGAGACGATCCTCGGCGACACGGCGGTGGCGGTGCACCCTGACGACGCGCGCTATCAGGCCTATGTCGGGCGCACCTGCCTGGTGCCCATGCTCAACCGGCGCATCCCGATCATCGCCGACGAGTCGGTTGACCGCGAGTTCGGCACCGGCGCGCTCAAGGTGACGCCCGGCCACGACCCGACCGACTACGAGATCGCGCAGCGGCACGGCCTGGAGATTATCAACATCCTCAACAAGGACGCCACGCTCAACGAGAACGCCGGCCCTTACGCTGGACAAGATCGCTTCGTGGCGCGCGCGCATCTCTGGTCCGACATGGCCGCCGCCGGCATGGTGATCAAGACCGAGCCGTACACGCACGTGGTGCCGGTGGCGCAGCGCGGCGGCGAGTTGATCGAGCCGATGGTGAGCACGCAATGGTTCGTGAAGATCGGGCCGCTCGCCGAGAAGGCGCTCGCTGCGGTGCGCGACGGGCACGTCAAGATCGTGCCGGAGCGCTTCGAGAAGGTGTATTTCAACTGGTTGGAGAACATTAAGGATTGGTGCATCAGCCGGCAACTGTGGTGGGGCCACCGCATCCCGGCGTGGCACTGCCCGAACGGGCACATTACCGTGGCGCGCGAGGACCCGACCGCGTGCGCGACCTGCGGCAGCGCCGAGATCGAGCAGGATCCGGACGTGCTCGACACGTGGTTCAGCAGCGGCCTTTGGCCGTTCAGCACGCTGGGCTGGCCGGAGGAGACGCCCGATCTGGCGCGCTACTACCCCACCGACGTGATGGAGACGGCGTATGACATCCTGTTCTTCTGGGTGGCGCGCATGATTATGATGGGGGTGTGGTTCACCGGCAAAGCGCCGTTCCACACGGTGTATCTGCACGGCCTCGTCAGAGACGAAATCGGGCGCAAGATGAGCAAGACCTACGGCAACGTGGTGGACCCCATCGAGGTCATGGACGAGTACGGCGCCGATGCGCTGCGCTTCGCGCTGGTGACCGGCTCGACGCCCGGCAACGATATGAACCTGGACCTGAAGCGCATCGAGGCGATGCGCAACTTCAGCAACAAAATCTGGCAGATGGCGCGCTTCATCACCGGCAACCTCGCCGGCGAGGAAATGACGGGAGCTTCCCGAAAGCTTGGAGCTTTCGGGAAGCTGAGCCTGCCCGACCGCTGGATCATGAGCCGGCTCACCCGCCTGATCGGGACGGTGCAACATCTCTTCGACGGCTACCTGTACGGCGAGGCCGGGCGGCAGGTGTACGACTTCCTGTGGGGCGAGTTCGCGGACTGGTACATCGAGATCAGCAAGACGACGCTCTACGCCGAGGGCGCGGACCCGGCGGCCCAATCGACCACGCGGCGTGTGCTCGTGGGCGTGCTGGAGACCTGCCTGCGGCTGCTGCACCCGTTCATGCCCTTTATCACCGAGGAGATATGGCAACACCTCCCGCACGCGGGCGAGACGATCATGCTGGCGCGCTGGCCCCAGGCG
>DAOTXU010000180.1:0-5823 GCA_034435135.1 Anaerolineae bacterium
GACATCATGGAATCATGAGCCGATTGACTACTCCCAGATATGGCGTCTGCTCGTTAAGACGTGGGTTTGTTCCCATCCCTGGGATGTATCTCGACAAGGGCGATTCTACGATGTCCTGATTAGCGACAGGTAGGTGTAAGAATGTGTTTGAAAAGGTCGCCCTTGCTTCCCCTCACCCCTAAATCCCCTCTCCCACAAGGGGAGAGGGGATTATAAACCCAGATTTGGGGTATCTTTGCCCCCTCTCCCGTCATACGGGAGAGGGGGGCAGGGGGTGAGGGGGCTTTTCAAACACTTTCTTAATTGTAACAATTAGCTCCCAATAGTCTCCTGTGACGCGAGCGCTGAAGCCAAGCGGCGTAGACACTCGAAGCGTATGTCGCTCATTCCCGATTATAACCTGTCCAAGATAGTGCAACCGATAGTATCGACAATATTTCACTTAAGCAACTCGAACCTCGGCGGCTCTTGGGCAAAGCTGAAACAGGACCGGTTTGACCTGACGTGGCCTGCAAGTCTACAATAAGCCACGTCGCCGGGATCCACACACACGGAGCACGCCAATGGCTCTCTTCCGCGTAAGGGTGCGGGCGCAGGCGCAGACGCTACATTCACGCAACTTCTTCGATCCCAACCCTATCCCCAAGCAAAACCTCAAGTGGCCCCTGATCTGCCCGTGCTGTATGCAACCTATCAGCAGCAGCCCGCAGCTTGATCTTTCCTTCTCGCAGTTCTATGACCGATTTATGGGTACTGTCAGAAAGCGCGTGACCTGGAAGGTCCCCTATTGTAAACCCTGCCTGGATCACATCGGCACGCAAAAGAAGGCAAAAGAAGCGCGATACATTGGCATTGCCGTGCTCGCTGTTGCCGCCGTATTTGCGTTACTGCTGGTCATCGACTTCCTGGAAGGTCAGCCGAGGCAGTGGGCGGTGGAGCGCGTGATCGCGTTTACAGCGTTCCTGGCGCTGGTTGGCAGCGCCATGCTGCTATGGAGCCGGTCGCTGGGACGCAAGGCCCCAACAATGATGGGAGCAACCTGCTGCAATGTGAGCGAAGCAATCGTGTATGAAGGCTACGACCGCGACGATGTTACCCTGCACACGTTTGTGTTCCGCAGCCTGGTTTACGCGCACGCTTTCGCAAGCGCAAACGGATCGCATGTGGAACCTATCGACGAGGCCAAACCACCCCGCTGATCGACGGCGCCTGCGCTAACGAGTGGCCTGCGAACGATCCCCCCCATGCCCCGCCGCCCACGCCATGATCGTCCACAGCGCCGCCCCGCCCACCGCCAGCGCCTTGTCCGAGATCGTGAAGCAGTGCTCGCGCACGCCGCGCGGGTCCACGTCGCCGACCTTGAGGCCGGCGCTCACCTGCCGCCCGTCGCGGATCAGGCCGCGCACCACGCCGGGGAACGGCGCGCGGATCGGCGCGCCCTCCACCTCGGCGATCACCTCGCTCGCCGCTACCCGATCGCCGATCTGGCGGCGCACGTGCAGTGCCCCATCGCACGGCGCGCGGAGCACGCGCTCGGCGGCGTAGCCCTCGACGCGGCCCGGCGTCCCGGTGTCGTCGCGCGCGCGGCCCTGCCAGTAGACTCGCCCCAGCGTGTGGCCCCGGCTGGTCTCGATCACGGCGTGGCAATCGACGCCGGCCTCGAAGCCCGGCCCTAACGCCATCACCAGCGGGGCGTCGTCGCGGCGCGTGCCGGTGTTGACCTTCGCCATGATCGCATCGACCACCACGCGCGGGCGCAACACCGCGCGGCAGCCCGCCTCCGGGTCCACGAGCACAGGCACTCGTCCCGCCCGGAGCGCTTCGCGCGCCGCGTCGGGCGAGTCCACGCTTACCGCCTCGACGCCCTCGACCGCGCTTCGCCCATTCCACACCGCCGAGGCGAACGCCACCGTCCGCCGGATCACCAACGGGTCGGGCAGTTCGGTGACGACCACCGGGAACCCGGCCCCGAACAGCCGCCACGCGACGCCGGTCCCCAGGTCGCCGCCGCCTTTGACCAATATCAGCCAGCCGTTGCCCAACATTGTCAATTCCCGCGCTCAACCTGTATTGACAGCGTCTGTATCGGTTCAATTAAAGCGGATAAGCAAGAAGGAGTAAACAATTCCGGTGATCCCACCGCCGATAATCAGCCATGTTGAATTGACCTTGAACCGGATGAGCAGGATTGCAGCGCCCCCTGCGAGAACAGCGGTTATGACATCGACCATCGCATGTTGTGCGAGTTCCAGCGTGACGGCTGCCATGAGTCCCAGCGCGGCGACGTTCACCCCATCCAGCAGGGCACTTAACCAGAGGGAGCGGCGCAATCGGGGAATAAAAGGATTGCTCACCAGGACAAAGATGAACGAAGGGAGAAAGATGCCAATCGTTGAAAGAACGGCGCCCGGCAGGCCCGCAATCAGATATCCAACAAAAGTTGCGGTTGTGAAAACCGGCCCCGGCGTGAATTGCCCAGTAGCGACGGCATCCAATAACTGCTGGTTCGTGAGCCAGCCGAGCTGCTCGACAAAATCGTTGCGCAGAAACGCCAGCAACACGTAGCCGCTGCCATACAGCACCGCGCCGATTTTCAGAAACGTCACAAACAGCGTGCCCAGTGAAATCGGGGCAGCGCTACCCGCGAGGGTTTGCACGAAAAGCGTTCCCGGCAATCCAATCCACGCGAGGACTCCGGCGCGACCTCCTCGAAAAGTGCTGCGGATACGATTGATGGAGCTTACCAACATGGCTATCAACCCTCCGCCAAACAGCAGCAGGATTTCGTTGAACCCAAGCAGGTACAGGACAAAAACGGCCATTCCGACAGCGCCGAGAAGCCAGTTCTTCACGGCTTTACCCAGTAAGCCCCAAATCGCCTGGAGAATCACCGCGATGATGACCGGCTTAATGCCATAGAGCAGTCATTCAGCGGTTGGCGTCGAGCCATAATTGACATAAAGAGCGGCAAGGGCAAGTACAATCAAGGCTGCTGGGAGGATCAAACAGACGCCCGCCACAATCAGCCCGCGCCAGCCGGCCTGCACATAGCCAATGTGAATTGCCATCTCCGTGGAGTTCGGTCCGGGGATCAGGTTTGTCGCGCCAAGCAGGTCAAGGAAGTGTTCGTCTGAGATCCACTTGCGCCGTGTAACGACCTCATCGCGGAACATGGCAATGTGGGCAGCGGGACCGCCGAACGCGGTCAACCCCAGTCGTAGAAAAAGCTGTGCGATTTCCCGTAAGGGTCCTTGACCAGGTTCAAGATGAGCGGTTAAGTCTGTAGTGTTAAGCTGCTGCGCCATTTCAACCCTCCAGGCTTAGGAACGACTGGACAAAAGGCTTAAACCCCCTGTCCGCTGGTCGCGGGTTGGCGCAACGCCAGGAAAAGGATGCCCACTGCCATCAGCGCCATAAGCGCGCCGAAGAGGAAAGGCGCGCTCGGCCCCAGGCCCTCCCAGCCGGCGACGCCCTGCCACAACACGCCGGCGATCACGCTGGCCGGCAGCGCCATCAGCCCCACCGCCGCGTTGTACACGCCGTAAGCGGTGCCGCGCCGCTCCTCGCCCACCAGATCCGCGACCAGCGCCTTCGCCGTCCCCTCGGCCATGCCGTAGTACAGGCCGTAGATCGCGTACAGCGCCACGACGTGCCAGACCTCGGACGCAGCGGCGAAGCCCAGGTAGATCAGCGCGTAGACCGCCCAGCCGCCCACGATCAACCGGCGGCGGCCCACCCGGTCGGAGAGCGCGCCCGCCGGCCCGGACACTGCCGCATAGACCAGGTTGAACGTGATGAGCACACCCAGCACGCCGGCCACGCTCATGCCGAGATTATTGGCGCGCAGGATGAGGAAAGCGTCGGCGGAGTTGCCCAGGGTGAAGGCCACCACCGCCAGCAGGAACAGGCAGAAGCGCCGGTCGAAGCCGTTGAGCGTCAGGCGCAGGCGCTCGGCACCCTTGCCCCTGATTTCCACATCGCGCGCGCCGACCGCCAGCGCCAGCACCGCCAGCGCCGCCGGGATGATGCTCAGCAGCACGATGGTCTGGAAGGTCTCGCGGGTCAGCGTCACCTGGCCGGATTGCGTCGCCAGCACGACCGCCAGCGCAATCACCAGACCCAGAGCGCCCCCGGCAGTGTCGCCCGCGCGGTGCAGCCCGAAGGCGATGCCCCGGCGACGCTCGTCGATGCTGGCGGCCACGAGCGCGTCGCGCGGGGCAGTGCGGATTCCCTTGCCCACCCGGTCGGCGAAGCGCACGGCCAGTACGCCTCCCCACGACGTGACGAAGTACAGGAACGGCTTGGCGGCGGTCGAGAGGCCGTAACCGACCACCGTCAGCCACTTGCGCCGGCCCAGCCGGTCGGAGAACCAGCCGGAGAAGACTTTGAGCAGGCTGGCGGTGGTCTCGGCGACGCCTTCGATCAGGCCGATGACGCCGGTCTTCACACCGAGCACGCTGGCGAGGAAGAGCGGGATGAGGTTGACGATCATTTCGCTGGAGATGTCGGTCAGAAAGCTAGTGACGGTCACGACCCACACGTTGCGCGGCAGCGCGCGCAGCGCGCGGCGCACATTTGCCATTCGCAGTTCGATCATCATTCTGCCCTTTCTGTTCCGTCCCCCGCCTCGCCGAGTTCGCGCATCAATTCCAGTATCTTGGGACGCACGGCTTCCAAGACGCGGCGGCCTTCATCGGTGATGGTGTAATACTTGCGCACCCTGCCGTTGACCACGCGCCGTTCGCAGACCACGTAACCCTGCTGCTCCAAACTGTGCAGGGACGGGTAGAGGGTGCCAGGGCTGAGGGTGTAGCCGTGCCGCTTCAACTCCTCAATCAGCCACAGCCCGTAGACCGGCTCCTCGGCGGCGTGGTGCAAGATATGTATCTGAACTAAGCCTCTCAGGAAGCTCTTAAGCATGGCCCGTTTTATATCGAAAACCAATATCGTATTCCGATATTACCCTTCGTGGCGCGCGGTGTCAACTGGTTTGCGCCGGCGCAGGGTTTTGTCACCTGCCCGTCAGACCCGTTATAATCGAACATGTCAAATCCGGGTGGTCTCCCTCTAGAGTGTTGATGAAGTTGTTCAGAACGCTTGACCTCACCCCCCGCCGAGCGAAGCGCGGCTTCCCCCCTCTCTATTAATGGAGAGGGGGTCAGGGGGGTGAGGTAAGACAAGCGCCAACATTTTCAGGTCTCGCACAGCCTGACCGATCCGTATCAACGCCCAAGCGGGGGACAGCCTTACGGACGATATCAGGTTATGTGGTAGCTGTGCAAAAAGCGGTGGACGGACAAGAAGTTGAAGGGAAAAAGCCCAGCTTGGGACATACTCTTTCGCTCCAAAACGAGTGGAAAGAGAGCCAAGGTGGACCTCAGCCAGGTATTTTGCCCCTATAGGGATTGTCCCGACAACAAGAGGGTAGGACAAGGCAACCTCGTCGCCCTTCCGCGCTTGCTTTGCCCCCCTCACCCGCCGCACCCGCTGCTTGGCGCGTCAGCCGCGCACCCTTCAGGCAGGCCTCTTCCTGATGGGCAGCCTGTACAATTTCTGTTGGCAGCACGACTCGCTGGCTGGCAAGACCCCGGCGATGGCTGCCGGCCTGACCAACCACGTATGGTCGGTCTCCGAATTGCTCTGGTTCCGGGTTCAACCCCTTCATTCCCCATCCACCGTTTTATGAGGAGCTACCACACTGAACGCATGTTCGAGAAAAAGGCTCTGTATTCTCTTACCTCACCCCCTCGCCCTTCGGGCAGTCCCCCTCTCCATTGCATGGAGAGGGAGACTGCAGACGCGGAACAGGACCGACTCCCCCTC
>DAOTXU010000181.1:0-2501 GCA_034435135.1 Anaerolineae bacterium
TGGTGGGTGCAGTCCTTCAACGGCGGCCTCGCCGGGGCGTGGAGCGCGCCGATGGACTTCCTCCTCAACCCGTCGGGGCTGGGCGCGCCCGTCCTGCTTGCCCCGGTGGGAACCACCCTCACCACCGCCGCGCCGGTCGAGTTCCAGTGGCACGCGCTCAGCGGCGCGACCACCTACCGGCTCTACCTCCAGCGCGCCGACGGCACGCTGGTGCACGACGCCACCTACGCCGCCTCGGTCTGCTCCGGCGACGTGTGCCGCGTCACCCCGCCGGTGACGTGGCTCAACGGCATGTACAACTGGTGGGTGCTGCCCAGCAACGCGCAGGGCAACGGGCTGTGGAGCGCGCAGGCCGACTTCACCCTCAACGCGCCTGCGCCGGGGGCGGCCACGCTCACCAGCCCCAGCGGCGCCCTCGCCAGCGGGGCGACCCCGACATATCAATGGTCCAGCGGCGCGAATGCCACCTGGTACTGGGTCTACGTCGCCAAGAACGGCGTCGCCGTCGTGGACCAGTGGGTCGAGGGCGCGGCGCGCTGCTCCGGCGGCGTGTGCAGCCTCGCACCGGGGACGACCCTCGACGACGGCGCCTATCGGTGGTGGGTGCAGACCTGGGGGCCGGGCGGCTACGGCCCCTGGAGCGCCGCGCTCGACTTCACCGTCGGCACGCCTCCGCCTGCCGCCCCCACCCTCGTCGCGCCGGGCGGCGCCGTCGCCAGCGTGCCCGTCCCCTTCACCTGGAACGCGGTCGCCACCGCCACCCACTACCGCCTGTACGTGCAGCGCGCCGACGGCACGCCCGTCCACGACGCCGCCTACCCCGCCAGCCAGGTGGGCTGCCCCGGCGGGACCGGGCAGTGCACCCTCACCCCTGCCGGGGTGGAGTGGCTCAACGGCGCGCACAACTGGTGGGTGCAGGGCCTCCGCGACGGCGCGCCGGGCGCGTGGAGCGCGCAGATGAACTTCACCCTGAACGCCCCCCCGCCGACGGCGACCGCGCCGCAGACGCCGCAGGGGGCGGTGAGCGACCCGACGCCGCTCTACACGTGGAGCGCGGTGGCGAACGCGACGTGGTACCGGCTGTACGTGCAGGGGCCGTCAGGGAGCGCGGTGGTGGACGAGTGGGTGCGTGGGGCGGAGCGGTGCAGCGGGGCGACGTGCACCTACGAGCCGGGGGTGACGCTGAGCGCGGGGGCGCACTCGTGGTGGGTGCAGACGTGGGGACCGGGGGGGTACGGTCCCTGGAGCGCGCAGAGGGACTTCACCGTCGCCGCGCCGTAGCGCGCTTCACGGATGTCGGCAATCTGCGATGATCAACAGGGGCACGGCGCGCCGTGCCCCTGCGTTTTACCTCGCGCCCGATCCTGTATGCCGGCTCAACGATCCCGACAAAGACGCAGAAAGGGTGTGATTTACCTCTAAACAGAAAGTGATATGTGTCCCACAGGCATTGGGGAGTTCTGAACTATAATTAGCCTGTGAAGTGCCACATTTCACAAATGATGCCGTTTCAACCTCGCCCTGCGTTGTCAGGACAGAAGTTGGGCGTTCGAGCGGCGAATCCCGACCATCGGCGCTAACAAAGGGAGCCAGAACGACCATGAGTTTCAAGATCATGCCCAAAGCCGCGCTGCCGGAGTGGGTAGACCGGCTGTGCGCGAGTTACCGTGTGGTCGGCCCCAAGCCGCTGCACGGCCAATACGTGTTCGGCGAGGTCGCCCACGCCGACGAGTTTGCGCTCGACTACCCGACCTCCGTCCTCCCACCTAAGAAGTACCTGCTCCCCCCGCGCGAGGAATTGTTTCATTTCAAGGTCAGCGGCACGCAGGTTCAGGTCAACATCGAGCATGAGCCGACGGTGGTGATGGGCGTCCACACCTGCGACATGCACGCCATCCAACTGCTGGACCGCGTCATGGCCACCGGTCACGCTGACCAACATTACCAGGCGCGGCGCGAGAACACGGTCCTGGTCAGCGTCGAATGCCTGAAGCCGTGCATGGAGCACTCGTTCTGCAAGAGCATGGGCACTCTCACCGTGACCGAGGGTTACGACATTCACCTGACCGACCTGGGCGCTGACTACGCGGTGGACGTCGGTTCAGAGAAAGGGGAGACCCTGCTCCAAGGCTTCGCGTCGGTGTGGGACCCGACGCCCGCCGACTACAAGCGCGTGCAACAGGTCATGGCCGAAAAGTGGCCGCGCTTCGCCTACCGGCTGGATTTCGACGTGACCGAATTGCCCACGCTGCTGGGGTTGAGCTACAAGAGCGCGCACTGGGAGGAACTGGGCGAACGGTGCCTGGCGTGCGGCATGTGCACCAAAGTCTGCCCCACGTGTTACTGCTTCAACGTGTCCGACGAGGTGGACCTGGCGCTCAACAACGGCAAACGGGTGCGCGTGTGGGACTCGTGCCAGCTTGACGAGTTCGCGCTCGTGGCGGGCGGGCACAACTTCCGCGCCACGCGCGGGATGCGCCAGCGCCACCGCTTCTTCCGCA
>DAOTXU010000182.1:0-5105 GCA_034435135.1 Anaerolineae bacterium
TGAAGACATAGGATGAGGTGTGTGTCGCCAGCGCGGCCAGCCGCGTGTCTTCCACGATGCGCGTCGGGTTCCAGTAGGCTCCGCTCGGCATGATCTCGGTCCACACCTCCTGGAGAATCTTGGCGAAGTACACCCCCGGCAAGCTTTTCAAGTCTCCTGCCCAGTCCGGCAGCATCGGGCCTGACTGCAACGTGAGCGGGTTCCCCTGCGCATCGGTCGCTGCGACGACCAGGAGAATCTGGCGCAACGGCGAGTCGGTCGGGATGTGGTGCCCCGCCCCGGTGTTGGCGACACTTGCCGTGACCACAACCTGATCGCCTTCGCGTTCAGCGGCAAGGTGAAGCGCGGCGGTGGCTTGCAGCAGCGCCTCGCTGGCCGCGCCGGGCTGCGTGTGCGCATAGAGCGTCAGCGGGTCGCGCTCGACGCCGCCGTTGCCCGGCGCGACGTTCGTCATCACCGCGCCATCAAGGACCGACGGCGCCGGCATGTGGCACTGCTGGCAGGTCTTGCCCGTTTCCGGCTGGCTGTACGGGCTGTCGAGCCATTCGCCAAACGAGTTGTAGATGACCGTATCCCAGAACACCCCGAAGTGGCACGGGGCACAGAATTGACTCTCCAGCATCAGGGGGAGAAACGTGTCTTCTTCGGGCACGTTGTCGTCGTCGAACGTGCCGAAGAAGAGCTGGTAGCGTTCGGAGTCATCAGGAAACGGGCGGCGGAGGTCCATCGAGAGCACGCCGGGCATGTTCGGGTAGGGCAGTCCCGTCGCCGGGTTCAGCCTCACATCGGCGATCTTGTGGCAGAAGTCGCAGTGCACCCCAAACGTGTCCGCGCCGGTCATCGTGTTCGGGTCGGTGCCGTAGGGAGCGTTCACCGCCGCCCCCGGTGTGTGGCAGGCGGCGCAGTTCCCGGCAGTATCGGGGAAATCGAGCTTGTAGCCGGGGCCATAGTACGGCTGGGTGAGATCGGGGCGGAGTGGGAAACGGCCATAGTCGCGGCTATAGCCGTAGTGCGTCGGCGGGCTTTGATTGCCGTTCACGTCCGTGCCGTTGTACATCGTCAGGAAGCGCGGGTTGGCGCTGGCCCCGGCGTGCGCATCGTTCAACAGCCAGATTTGGGTCACACCCGGCTTGCAGCTCGCGCACGAGTTGTCGCCGACCGGCGGGATCCATGCGTAATCTGGATTGTCGGTGGTCTGGTAGAGGCGCAGCGTGAGCACCACATCATCCGCCGGCGGCGTGACGCCCTCCACTTTGGCGCAGTAGTAGCGGTGCTTCCAGGCGCTGATGGTGACGGGGACGCCTCCTCGCAGGCCGGTGAGTGTGAACCGCCCCTCCGCATCGGTAAGGGTGGCGTTCGTCGTCGCCTGAACACGAACGGTGGCCCCGGCGACCGGGCCCACCTCATCCCTGACGACACCAGATGCACCGTCGGGCAGTTGGGCTGCCAGCCGTGGTGCGGGAGAGGCACCAGCCCATGCTGCCCATATCATCATCCCTACCCCGCACAGAACGGCCAAGAGCATGGGCCACGAGCGTTTCATGGTTATTTCCCCTGTCATGGCGTGCCCAGGCGGTAGATGCCGCGCGAGATTGTGGCAGCGTATAGCACGGAACCATCAAACGAAAGCGCGAGTTGGCGCATCCCCTTGAAATCGAGACCGGTGGTGAGTGGCTGCCAGGACTGTGCGCCGTCGGTGGAGACCAATACGCCCGAAAACCACGAACTGGCGTAAAGCACACCGGGCCGGTTCTGGTCTGGCTCAAGGTCGTGGATCGGCTCGTTGGGGTCCATCCCGGCGGCAGCCTGTGTCCAGGTGGCTCCCCCATCCGCGCTACGGAACACGCCAGCCTGGATGGTCGCGGCGTAGATCACCTGGGGATCAAACGGATCGATCACCACGTCGTAGACCATGGCCTGTCTGGTTGGGTAGAAGTCAGGATCGTTCACGAGCGGGAAGACAACAGCGTTGAGCGCATCTGAAGGCTGCCAGATGTCGCCGCCATCGTGACTGATGTACAGCCCCATCGCGGTAGCCGTGTACAGGGTCTGGCTGTCATTTGGATGCACGGCAATCGCCAGAATTCCAGTATCCTCAAATGGAACACCGTCCACACGCTCCCAGGTGTAGCCGCCATCGTGTGAACGGTGAAACCCGGCGGATTTCTGTGTCGCGTAGGACCAGTGTCCGCGCACGCCCTGGTAATACGCGAACCCGGCGTACACGATTTGTCCGTCGGAGGGGGCGACGGCCAGAGCGCGAAGGATATGATTGTCCTCGTCGAGACGACCCGCCTGGACCTCAGCCATAAGATCGACGACACGGACGGAGTCCCAGGTTTGCCCACCATCGGTGCTGTGCCACACCCGCCCCCCGTTGTCGCCCGCCAGGATGTGGGGGGTGTCACTCAGTGACGCGGATGGGTCGAAGACTACCGACTCCAGGCGGTACAGCAGGCGGCTGATCCACGTTTGTCCGCCGTCGCCGCTACTGAAGGAGGCGGTATTGCTGCCGGCGAATACCGTCGCCGAGTTGGCGGGCATCACCGCCAATCCCCCGATATGAGCACCGGTATACCCCCGGCTGGCATCCACCCAGGTCTGCCCGCCGTTGGTGCTCAGCATGTTGCCGCCGGAATAGTTGTTCACGAAGATACGATAGGGATCGCGCGGGTCCACTTGCAGGTCAATGGGAAGACCGGCCTTACGGTCGGGGGTTTCCATCGGGAAGCCCTGCCACGTCTGACCGGCGTCGTCGCTGCGCCAGATGTAGTCTTCTGTCGCCGCGTACCACACGTTTGTATCACCAGCCGCAATCTCCACCGCGTCAGCCCCAACCCCTGGGTTGCCCAGAATACGCTCCCAGTGAGCGCCGCCATCCCGCGTCATGTAGACGCCTCCCATTTCGGGGGGATCGGTGACTGCCGCCAGGAGAATGTCGGGGTTTTCAGGGTGCATGAACACACTGGGGATGAAAGCGCCGGCGAGGTCTGCTGGTACAGTCCAGGTTTCCCCACCGTCCATGCTCCGCACCAGGCCAACGCCATTGTAGATTCCGCGCAATCGGTCACCGTTGGCTGCTTCCCGGTCAAAAATGCCGGTGGAAACGTACAGGCGGTTGGAGTCGCGCGGGTCAATCCAGACATAGCGGGCCATGTTGTTCCCTTCCCAGATGCGCGTCCAGTTCAACCCCGCATCGGTGGACCTGTACACATGCCCTTTCGTGCCAGGGCCTCCCCAGGCCATGGGACCGGCTTCAACGCCGGCGTAGATCACGTTTTGATTATGGGGGTCAATGGTGATACCCCGCACGCTGATGTCGTCGTGGGGAATCCCGTTATCGCGCTGCTCCCAGGTCTGGCCGCCGTCGGTGCTGCGATAGATGTGGCCGGTGATCTGCGTGCCTGCCCATATCGTGTTGTCGTCATGGGGATCGATGGTCAGGCAGAAGATATTCGTGGCCCCTATCGTGTCAACAAGGATTCCCTGGTTGATCGGGATCCACGTCTGGCCGTCATCCACGCTCCTATGGACTCCGGCGGAAAGCTCGGTGACATACATTATGTCGGGGTTGTCCGCGCGCATCCGAATGTCGTAGCCGATCCCACCGGCTGGGCCGCCCAGCTTCACCCACGCCCCAGCCTGATACGCCGGGACTCCGGCTGCCTGCGGCGTTCCCCCGGCAGGAAGCTGCTGGCCGGTTTGGCCGGAGGTGGCGGTCACGATCAGCTCGTCGAACTCGCCGGTCGCCGCGCCCCTGGCGTGCAGGAAGACCCCGCCCGGCGGCAGCGGCTCAGGGTCACGGGCTTCCAGGAGCGCCTGCCCGTTGAGGGTGATCGCGTGCTCGCCGCCGATGGCGCTGATCTCAAGCTGGAACCATTCGCCCAGGGGGACGCCGGACGGCGCGACCATCATCTCCTGAGCTACGCCGCCCGCTTCGCGCACCAGGGACGCGCCGTCAGGGCGCAACACAATCTGATACATCCCCGCATCGGTCGCGGAATAGCCGATCACCAGCTCGCCCTCGCCGCTCAAGCGCGCGCGCAGCGAGAGCGTCAGGTCGCCCCAGTTGACCATCCAAAACGCAAAGCCCGGCGCAGGCACGCGCAGGATGCCGTCAATGGCTGCCACCTCAGGTGGGTGTTCCCAGCCGGGCAACGCCGGGTCGTCGAAGGTCTCGCGCAGGCCGCCCTCCTGGGCATGGCCGAAACCCACCGGGATGGTGCACAGGATGCATGCAGCGACCAAACGAAGCCAGCAATAAGCGGCGCGATGCGCGCTCATCGTTCCACCTCCCTCAGGAGCAAATCAAGACAAAACGACGAATCGCGCCAGGGTTTTGTTGGTCGATGGGTCTGCTACGCTCCGGCGCGGCGATACCGGAGTCTGCCGTGAAGTGGCCGCCCTCAAGGCAGGCGGTCGAGCCAGCCCTCCGGCAGCACGATCATGTACATCTCCACCTCGCCCGTGCCGTAGCGCTCCCAGTTGGACGCGAACAACAGCCGCGTGAAGTCGCGGTTGACCGTGACCTGCGGCTCGGCGAAGTAATCTTCATCCGTCTCGCTGCGAATCGAGTGGTGGTGCGCCAGTTGGATCACGCGCGGGTCCGCTTTGAGTTCGAGCGCGAACACCGTCCCGACCATCCAGAACGGGTTGTCGAAATCGAGAGAGGGCGCTTCCGGGTGCACCGATACCGCGACCCAGCCGGGGCGGTCAAACGCGCGCCCGGAGAGGTGCAGCCCGTAGACGCCACCAGAGAAGTCCAGGTCCAGCAGCGGCGTGGTCGCGCCGGTTTCGAGGTCGGTCATAACGATCTGGTCGGTCTCCGACGCCTGATAGACGACCACCTCCCGGCCTGCCGCGTCCAGCGCCAGGTCATTGTGGCCGATGGACCGCGCGATGCCCCAGCCGTCGGTCAGATCGCGGGTGTAGACCATCGCGCCGCACGGCTCTGCGTAAGTGCCCAGCGCGTCCCCTTCGCAGAACTCGAACTGCGCCAGGGCATACATGCCCAGCGGCGACATCCCCACGTTGTCCGGCTCGTTGCGCTCGCCGTGCGGGACGGTGTACAGGCCGAGGACCGCGCTCGTCTGCCAGTCGTAGGT
>DAOTXU010000183.1:0-22339 GCA_034435135.1 Anaerolineae bacterium
GGTAAAACTATTAGCCGCCGACTTCAGTCGGCGGGCCAGTCTCCAACAACCCACTGCTTTTTCCCCAAATCCCGAATGCACCCCTTGCGCCACGCGGGCTGCGTCAAAGTATCGCCCGTCGGTGGCGATTCGCTCTCATTTGGCTATAATGAGCGTGGTTCCTGGCTTCACCAAGCTGAGGAGAAGGAGTGCGCGTGAAACGATCGATCGGCATCGGCCTGGCGGCGCTGTGTTTGCTCGCCGCGCTGTTGGCCTGTAATCTGTCGCAGAGTCCAGAGGCGCAACCTGAAGACGCCGTTCCCACGCTAGGCACCCTGTACAATACGCGCGTCCCCACGCTCGTCCCGGCGACGGCCACACCCTCCAACACACCCACTCACACCCCTGTCCGGCTGACCAACACGCCCCCACCCTCCGACACCCCCTCGGCCAGCAACACGCCCCCGCCCACTCCGATACCGCCTGCGCGCGCGCCGGCTGCGCCGGCGGCAACCGCCGTGCCCACCTCCCCCCCGTCGAGCGGGCCACTCTCGTTCAAGTGGAGCATCGTGGGCATTCCGAGAGAAGACCCGAACACCAATACATCGTATCACACCATCGCCATCTATGCTGAGGGCGGGAACGGCATATACACGTACTACCGCGACGGCCAGCAACTCTCCAGCAACCAGTTCGTGCTGGAGTGGGTCACTTGCGGCGGCCAGGTGACGACCTCCGTCCGGGTCGATAGCGGCGACGGTCAGTCCACCAGCCAGGTGGTCGGCTTCAACGCCTTCTGCCCCACGCCCTACGGCTGCAACCCTGAGGCGTCAGACTGCCATCCGTGGTCGCCGTAGCGCCGATCCGAACCGGCAGAGGCTTAAGTCTCGCGTCTGAACGGTTGAAGCGGTTTTCTAGACACGCTTTTTAGCACTTGGGAGAGGGTTAACCGATGTCCAGAAAAACGCGCCTGACGACAGCCTTAACGTTGACCTTAGTTCTCGTGTTGGTGAGCGCTTGCGTGGGGCGCGACAGCCCCTTCTCTTTGTTTAACCTGCTGCGCAGAGGGGGCGCACTGACCCCCACACCTACGCTGCCCGTGCCCCCGCTGATTGTCACGGCGACGCCCGGCATCCCGCAGCCGCAAGTCTTGACGACCACCACGCTTGAGGCAGGCGCTCAGGCGGACGCGGTCGTCAATGCCGACTCCAATGTCAACCTGCGCCAGGGTCCCGGCACGAATTACCCGGTCGTGGGGACAGTCAGCCCCGGCGCGGAGCTGACTGTGCTGGGCCGCAACGCCGATTCAAGCTGGTTCCGCATCGAGACCGCCGCCGGCCAGCAGGCGTGGATATGGGGCAGTCTCATCACCCTGAGCATTGATGCTGCCTCCGTGCCCGTTGCAGAAGCTCCCCCTCCGCCCGCCGGCGGTGGGCAGACTGCGGGCGGCGGCGCGCCGGCGGGGACGCCCGGCGGGCCGTTGCAGTTCTCCTGGACCATCTTGGGCATCCCCAGGGACGACCCGAACACCAACACCTCGTTTCACACTATCGTCATCACCGCGCAGGGCGGCAGCGGCGTGTACACCTACTACCGCGACGGCCAACAGCTTTCCAGCAGCCAGTTCGTGCTGGCGTGGGTAACCTGCGGCGGCCAGGTGGTGACCACCATCCGCGTGGACAGCAGCGACGGGCAGTCCGTCGAACAGGTCGTCGGCTTCAACTCCTTCTGCCCCACGCCGTTCGGCTGCAACCCCGCTGCAACAGAGTGCAACGAGTGGGTGCCTTGATCCGACGCTGGCTCGCGGTTGCGGCGCTGCTGGTTGGATGTCTGGGCTGTAACCTTGTCAACCAGCCGCGCCTCACGCCCAGTGTCACCTTAATCCCTGGTTCGCCGTCGCCGGGGGTGACACAACTCATCCTCCCTACGGCCACGCGCGGCCCCACCGAGACGCCGTTGGGCGGCCAGTTCGCCCCCACCGCCACGCTTCAACCCACGCCCACCCAGATTCCGCTGCCCACCGTCGTCCCGCCCAGCGCGACCCCACAGACCGAGACGCCCACGCCCGGCCCCAGCACCGGCCCACTCAAGATCACGCTTGTTGAATTCACCAACCGACGCGTAGTTGACCAGCAAGGGCGCGTCGCGTGGACGGCGACCGTGCACGCCTCCGGCGGCAACGGCGACTACACCTACCTCCACGAGGGCGAAGCGCAGCCTGGCCCAATCTTTTCGGTCTTCGGCACCGAGGGCGCGGCGTTCGTGCATACCATCACAGTGCGCTCCAGCGACGGCCAGCAGGCGCAGTGCAGCTATTACATCGCGCCGGAAGCGCGCGACTATCACCAGGAACGGTGCAGTGGATAGCCCCTGCGCGGTCCGACCTGCTATAATCGGAACGCCCGTTCGAGCACATGAAAAACGCAGACAGAGGGCCTAAGCCCCCTGTCTGAACCGGTTGAACCGAAGAGCAATCCTATGTTAGATGTCCTGAGTTTAATCATCGCGTCTGCCGCGCTGTTTGCCGTCATGGCGGTGGCGAACATCGCCGACCGCGCGCCGCGCCAGGCGCGCGCGGCTGACTCAGGCGAGGCGCTCTACGACCCTGACGTGCCGCGCCAGAATTGGGCGCGCCAGATCACCCCCTGGCTGTTAGTAGGGCTTAACGGCCTGCTCCTGTGCAACGGCTTCTCTTACATAGTGACCGCTTCTATGCCAGCGGCGCTCCTGGAGGAGTTCGGCGAACAAGCCGGCTTCGCCATGCCCAGCGCGGCGGAGGCAGGCGGTGCAATGGTCATCTCAGTGTTGATGGTCGCAGCGGCGTCGGTGTTGCTGATCCCGCAGGTGCGGCAGGCCATCGCCCGTGCGCAAATCCTGTCGCCGGCTTTCAATCCCGATTCAGCGATGCACATGGTGGCGCTGGTTTTCTCCGTCTATCTCGTGGGGATGACCGGCTTGCAGTTCGCGCTGATTGGTGGGGATCTGAACGCGCTGGGCGAACAGATCGGCGACAGCTTCACCTCGTCGCCGCTGGTGGGGTCGCTGGCGTTGCAGGCGGTTTTGTTGCTCGCGGTCTCGGCGGTGGGCGTAGGGTTTCCGCAACGGCGGACATGGCAGGATGCGCTCAAGCGTCTGGGATTGGTGCGGCCTACGTGGGTGCAGACGGCCATCGGCGTCGGCGTGGGTTTGGTGATGCTGGCGTTTCAATACCTGGCGATTGCCGTTTGGGCGCTGGCGGTCGGCGAGGAGGTCTTCGCCGAGCAGACCAAAGCCGCCGAAGCGCTCAGCGGCAGCTTCAACGACCTGGGGAGCGCCTTCGTGGTCGCGTTGCTGACCGCCGCCAGCGAGGAGATCGCCTTTCGCGGGGCGCTCCAACCGGTGCTCGGCATCGGCATGACTTCCATCGTGTTTGCGATGATCCACATCCAATACGCGCTCACGCCCGCCACGCTGGTGATCCTGGCGCTGGCGGTCGTGCTGGGTCTCTTGCGCCAGCGCTTCAACACGACGACAGCGTTCGTGTGCCACTTCACGTATAACTTCGTCGGGCTGGCGATGTCCATTCTGGCCCAGAACGTCCTTGAGAGGTTGACATGACGGGGGGCGACCTCCGCGAGCGCCTGGCGCGGATGCAACGCCTGCGCGCGGCCATGCCCCGCCGCCTCGCGCGCTTTGAGCGCGCGCCGGCTGAGTTGGAGCCTGTCCCCTCCCGGCCCGCGCGCCCGCTAGACCAACTGCTGCCCGGTGTAGAGATGACAACTCCACACGGCGCGTGCTACCTCGTCAGCGAGCGCTTCGGCGGCGCGCACCAGCACGGCAACGAGGCGCTCAGCAGCCTGGCAGGTCGCTCGCTTGGAGCGGCGGCGCGCTTCGTTTACGAGCCGCGCCTGGCGGATCTTACGGCGGCGGATTGCGCCTTCCTTGACACGGAGACGACCGGCCTCTCGCTCGGCGCGGGGACTTTGGTCTTTCTCGTGGGCGTCGGCGTGCTCACCGACGACAGCGTGGAGGTGCGGCAGTTCTTCCTGCGCGACCCGAACGAGGAGCCGGCCATGCTTGCGGCGGTGGAGGAAACCCTGGCGGACAAGGCCGCGTTAATCACGTTCAACGGGCGCAGTTTCGACGTGCCGATGCTCTCCGGGCGCTATCTGATGAACCGGATGCGCCCCCGGCTGGAGTCGCTGCCCAACCTGGACCTGCTGCCGCCCGCGCGCCGGCTGTGGAGACGCCGCGTGGGGTCGTGCGCGCTCAGCAACCTGGAGCGCACGGTGCTCGGCGTGCAGCGCACCGCGCAAGACGTGCCCGGCTGGCTGATCCCGCAGCTTTATCAGGATTACCTCCGCACCGGCGACGCGACCGAGATGGCGCGTGTGACCTACCACAACCTGATGGACGTGCTCTCGATGGTGACGCTCACCGCGCAGGTGTGCCGCGCCTTCGACACGCGCGAAGGCGCGCAGGCCGCGCTCCCGCCGCAGGACCAACTCAGTCTGGCGCGCTGGTACGCCGCGCTGGACATGCCCACCGCTGCCGAGGCCGCCTACCGCGCCGCGCTCGACTCCGACCTGCCGGAGGAGGACGTGCGCCAGGCTTACCGCGACCTGACAACCCTGCTGCGCCGCCAGGGTCGCCGCGCCGAGGCGGTCGAGCAGTGGGCGATGTGGTCGGTGTGCTTACCCTACGACCCGGAGCCGTGCATCGAGATCGCCAAGCACCTGGAATGGCACGCGAAGGACATCCCCGGCGCGCATCGCTGGGCGACCGCCGCGCTGGCGGCGGTCGAGCGCTGGCCGGCGGGCCTGAGCAAAGAGGTCATGCGCGCGGACATCCGTCACCGGTTGGCGCGGCTGGAGCGGAAGATGGGCGATACTAGCTGAGGTTGAACCCATCCGAGCGGCGAAGGTTTGTAGTAGGGGGGGGTCTGAGACCCGCCCCTACATGGCCCGCAGAAATAAGGTTGGCATGATATTGAAGAACGTTTCTCCGATTTTGCTGGTTATCGTGCTTTTTCTGCCCCTCACACCAACTGAGGCTGAGAACAGATTAAGCCTCTGGCTCTCCCCCGTTGTGCCGTCCGATGTGCAGGCCGCCGCCGAGCGGCTCGCCGACGCCGGGCGCTACACGCTCGCGCCTGGCCCGGACAGCGCCGACCTGCGCCTGAACATCGCCACCGCGCCGGACGCAGAAGGGCTGCGCTGGGTGTACGCGGTGGTCGCGCCCTTCCCTACCATCGCGGATGAGGTGACTCAGGCTGACATCGAGCGCTACTGGGCCGGCGAGACGGGCGCGCTCGCTTTCCTGAGCGAACTCGGCGCGCCGCCCCGGCTCGTGCTCGGCGTGGGCGCCTATGATACCTTGCGCATGGCTTTGGGCACGCCCGCGGACGCCGACTTTCTGGACATCGTGCCCGAAGACCGCGTGCTCGACGCAGCGTGGGAAAACCGCGCAGCAGGAAGCTGGTCGATGGTGCCGTTTCACCGCCTGGAGCCGCGCTGGAAAGCGCTGGCGGTGGACGGCGTGAACCTGCTCGACGCGGATGCTGACCTGAGCGGGTACCCATATGCAGTCACAGTGACAGTGGAGGGCAACCTGGCGCTGGCCGATGCGCTGTTTGCGGACCTGGCGCTCGTCGGCGGCTGGGGCAGCGCGCACACCAACCGCGACCCCGCGCGCATGACGGCGCTTATGATGACCGGCGTCACGGCGCTGACGCGGGGGACGGCGGCGGAAATGGAAGCGCAGGGCGTCCTCTACCCGGCGGGCGACCTCGCGCCGCTGCTGCAAAGCGCCGATCTGCTGCACATCAATAATGAGGTCGCCTTCGCCGAAGACTGTCCTGATCCCGGCTTCTACGGCGCGGAGTTAACCTTCTGCTCCAGGCCGACGTACTTTGACCTGCTGAAGCACGTCGGCGCGGACATCATCGAGTTAACCGGCAACCACGCCAACGATTGGGGGCCGGCGGCGTTCCTCAGCACATTGCAGATGTACGAAGCCGCCGGGATGGGCACGTTCGGCGGCGGGGCGAACGCGCGTGACGCCGCGCAGCCGCTCATCGTAGAGCACAACAGCAACCGGATCGGCTTCCTGGGATGTAACCCCGTCGGCGCGGAGAAGGCGTGGGCGACCGAGACGCAAGGGGGCGCGCTGCGCTGCGATTACGACGCCTTCACGCGCGCGATCACGGAACTGACGCGCCAGGTTGATGTGGTGGTGGTCACGCAGCAGTACTGGGAAATCGAGAGCATGTACCCCAGTTCCGCGCAGGCGAACGACTTCGAGCGGCTGGCGCGCGCCGGCGCGGACATCGTGAGCGGGAGCCAGGCGCACACGCCGCAGGGGTTCACCTTCCAGCACGGAGGCTTCATCCATTATGGGCTGGGCAACCTGTTCTTTGACCAGCTTATGAACCTCGATGTGCGCCGCCTGTTCATCGACAGGCACATTCTTTACAACGGGCGGCACATCAGCACGGAGCTGCTCACCGGGATGCGCGACGACGCCGCCCGCCCGCGCCCGGCGACGCCCGACGAGCGCCGGACTCTGCTGTGGCTGGCCTTCGCCGCGAGCGGGTGGTGATGGGATGGAGGGCGCAGCGCGCGGCGCATCGTCTCCTAGAGGCCGTTTGAGGATTCCCCCGGCTAAAGCCGGGGGTGAATCGCCACCAGGCAGGGCCTTTCCAGCGATTCACCGCCGACTTCAGTCGGCGGAGCCTGAAAAAACTTCCGTGGCCGGACTGCTCAAATCGCCTCTTAGCTCCCAGGGAGCTTCAAGCTCCCTGGGAGCTACTGCGCTCTTGTTCATCTCGGTTCTCTTTCTAGCGCTGCTGGCATCCGGCTGCGGGCCGGCGGTGATCGTCGTGACCGCCACACCCACATCAACGCCCGGCCCCTCCGCGACGCCGAGCGTCACCCCCTCCCCCACGCTCACGCCGACCGCCACCTTAACGCCCACGCCGCCGGCCACACCGACTCCGGTTCCCGTCGGCCTGTGGATCGCGCCCGGCGTGCCGGAAGCCGCGCGCGCCGCGTTTAATCCGTTGCTTGGCGGCGGCTATCGCCTGGTGGAGCACCCGAAGGCCGCCGGCCTTCGCCTCGACCTGGAGCGCGAGGGCGCGCCCATCGGGGCGCAGTGGGTGTATGCGGTGGCCGTTCCCTTCCCGACGTTGGCCGATGCTGTCGCCTGGGCCGACGTACTCCGCTTCTGGGCCGGCGAGCCGGGCGCGTTGGTGTATCTGACCAATAATGGCGTCATCCCGACGCTGATTGTGTCCGAGGACACGCTGACGACCCTGACCGCGCTGTTCGGCCCGCCAGACCCCGCCGCGCCGGTTCAGGTTGTGTCGCGCGACGCTGTGCTCTCAACGGCGTGGGAGCGGTGCGCCGCGTCGTGGTCGATCCTGCCCTTCGACGAGTTGCGCCCGGAGTGGAAGGTCCTGACCGTGGACGGCCTCAACGTCCTCGACCCTGACGCCGACCTCGCTGGCTACCCGCTCGCTGTCAATGTGGGTCTGCACGGGCCGGCGGACGCCATCGACGCAGCGGGGCGCGAACTCGCGGCGCTGAGCGCGTGGCGGCCCACCAACCGCGACCCCGCGCGCATGACGACATTGGCAATGACCGGCGTGACCGCGCTGACGCGCGTCACCGCGCAGCGCATGGACACGGTCGACGTGCTCTACCCCGCGCGCGACATCCTGCCCGCGCTGCAAGCGGCGGACATCCTGCATGTCAGCAACGAGGTCGCCTTCGCGCCTGAGTGCCAGCCCGACTACCGTTGGACCAGCATGATCTTTTGTTCGCGCGATGCGTACTTTGACCTGCTCAAGCATATCGGCGCGGACGTGATCGAGCTGACCGGCAACCACGTTAACGACTGGGGGACGACGGCGCTGAGCCACTCGCTGGACCTGTTCGAGTCCGCCGGTATGGGCGTCTTCGGCGGCGGGCGCAATCTGGAAGCGGCGCGCGCGCCGTATATCGCCGAGCACAACGGCAACACGTTTGCGTTTGTGGGCTGCAACCCGGTCGGCCCGCCGAAAGCTTATGCGACCGGAGACAGCCCCGGCGCAGCTCCGTGCGATTACGAGGCGTTGCGCGCACAAATCGGTGAACTGGCGGGGCAGGTCGATGTGGTGGTTGTGACACAACAGTACTGGGAGTTCGACCACGCCGCGCCCACGGCGAAGCAGGTCGCCGACTTTGCCAGCCTGGCGCGCGCCGGCGCGGACATCGTGAGCGGGAGCCAGGCGCACACGCCGCAGGGCTTCGCCTTTGTGGATGGCGCGTTCGTGCATTACGGGCTGGGCAACCTGTTCTTTGACCAGATGCAATCCCTCTCCCTGCGCGAGTTATTCATCGACTGGCACGCCATCTACGAGGGGCGGCATATCAGCACGGCGTTGTTCACCGGCATTCTGGAGGACTTCGCCCGCCCCCGCCCCATGACCGCCGACGAACGCCGCGACTTCCTGAGCCGCATCTTCGCCGCGCCTGTGCTGTGCCCAGGCGGCTAGCGCGGCGAGACACCCCCGGTAGTAAAGCGCGTCGTTATAACCGCGTATCAAAGTCAAGAAGGCTTGACAGAAGCCAGGTTTTGTCATACACTCATGCCGATGTAACCCATCTATAATATCTGGTTCCCCTGGCATTACCGGCGAGCTTATTCCCCTGCGCTTCAGCACCAACCTCGCCGTGCACCGCCTTGTTGGAGGTTTTTCATGCAAAGGACCTATGCGGAAGGCAGATTGCGCATCTTACTGATGCTCTGGCTCGCGCTGTTCGGCGGCGGGGTGATCGTCCTGGGCGCACTGACCTGGACTTCCAGCGGCCTGCAACTCTTCACGGACACCCCGACGTTCGTGCTCGCCTGGATCGGGCAGGCGTTGTTGTTCCTGTGCTCGTTCTACTTTTTTAGCGGCCTTCGAGACAACGAGCTGTGCGCGCCGGTGCTTGCGTGGTACAAGCTCGTTTCCGGCACGGTGATGGTGATCCTCTTCCTCCGCAACACCGCCGCCGACAACGCGCTCGCGGTGCTGGGCGGCGGCCTGCTCGACTACGTAATGGGCTTTCTCACTTTCTCGTTCTGGCTGGGCGCGCGCCGCAGCCGCACGTTGCGGATGCCGCTCTACTTCGACATCGACCCGACGATGGATCAGGAGCCGGGAGGTCGGGGGGCAGATGCGCTGCGTCTCGGCTTGGGGGCTGCGGCGGCGCTGTTTACGGTCACGTTCCTGGCGTTGCTGGCGCTCAGCCTGACCTCCTCCCCCGCCGAGAGCGCGTACTTCAAGATTACCGCCGGCAACGCGGTTGCGGTGTACGCGGCGCTGGCGTTCCTGACTGTGCTCGCCGCCGAGACGCCGGAGCGCCGCATCTACACCCGCGACCTGGTGATTCTCGGCTCGTTCTTTGCGACGTTTGCTTTGCTGATGTGGACGATTCGCGTGCCCCTGTCCTCGACGGCAGCGGGGGTAAGCATCATCGGCGCGGTCGTGCACCTCACCATCGGCATTGCACTGATCGCGCTCGGCCTGTATGCGGGGCGCGACCAGCGGCCAAGCCGGTACTTCGGCCCCTGGCTGCACCGCGTCTTCGAGAGCTTCGCACAGGTCGTCATCAAGGGCGGGGTGGAAGTGTTGACGCCGCGCCAGGTCACAGACAGAGCCGACGACCTGTTGGCGAAAACGCCCTCGACGCGCAAGGGCGGCTTCAAGTTGGCGCTGGCGCTGATCGAACTCGGCGGGCTGCTGCAATTCCGCACGACGTTCTCGCGCATGGGCCGGCTCGAACGCGAAGAGTATCTCACGTCGGTTTTTCATGAAGCGCGCGGCCCGATCCGCGACCTGATCCGGGTCAAGCAGATCGTCTTCCTGGTCTACTACAGCAACCCAGACGCCTATGAATCAATCGGCTTTGTCGATATTGAGGACCGCGAGCGTTTCAAGAAGGCCAAAGACGAGGGCAAACTCCCCGCCGGCCCGGTCGTCTATCCTTCGCCAGTGACCGACTCGACCCTGGAAACCGACGTGTGCGTGATCGGATCGGGCGCAGGCGGGAGCGTGGTCGCGGCGCGGCTGGCCGAGGCGGGGAAGCGCGTCGTTATCATCGAAGAGGGTCCGTTCCTCAAGCGCGACCGGGTCAACCAGGACGAGCTTGACATGTCGGTCCAGGCTTATCGTGAAGGCGGCGTGGAGACATCGCTCGATCTGGACATGTACATTCTTCAAGGGCGGTGTGTGGGCGGCAGCACCTTCTTGAACAACGGCATCTGTTTCGATGCGCCGCCAGCCGTCCTGAAAGAGTGGGCGGAGTTGGGCGCGCCGCTCGACCGCGACAAGCTGAACCAATCCTTTCAGCGCGTGCGCGGCGAGATCGGCATCATCGACCTGGCAGAGCACCCGAATCTCCCCGAAAAGGGCAGTTTCAAGTTCATGGAGGGGTGCCGCGCGCTGGGCCTCCCCGCCGGCTGGTTCGAGGTCAACCTGGACGGCTGCATCGGCTGTGGGTATTGCACCACCGGCTGCGCTTATGACAAGAAGATGTCGATGGACCGCTCGTACATCCCCCGCGCGCTGGACGCCGGCGCGCTGTTGGTGAGCGAGTGCAAGGCGCTCACGGTCGGCGTGGAAGGCGGCAGGGCGAAGGCGGTCTATTGCCAGCGCGCCGACGGCTCACCCCTGACCGTGAAGGCGAAGCAGATCGTCGTCGCGTGCGGGGCCATCGGCTCCAGCCGGCTGCTGCTCCGGTCGGGGATCACGCACAACGTCGGGACGCGGCTGAGCTTCAACGTGGGAAGCTGGGTCTTCGCCGAGTTCCCGGAGCCGATTGACTCGTTCGACGGCGTGCAAATGTGCGCCTACGCCGAGCGGCCCGGCTACACGCTGGAGACGATGGCAATGCCGCCGGGCGTGTTCGCCGCGTCGATGCCGGGGTGGTTCCAGGATCACTTCTACAACATGCAGCGCTACCGCCACTTCGCCATCGCCGGCGTGCTGGTCGGGACGCAAGCGGTGGGCCGCGTCAGGCCGTCGCGGTTGCCGGTGCTCCGCGACCTGCTCCCGCCGGTGCGATTTACGCTGCCCGTCGGCGACCTGCGCAAGCTCAAGGACGGCATCGGGCAGACGGCGCGCGTGTGGCTCAAGGCCGGGGCGTCGCGCGTCATGCCGGCGACGTTCCGCCCGCTGGCGCTGACCCACGTCTCCCAGGTCTATGGGTTGGACGAGTACATTGTCGAGCCGGAGGACGTGCATTTCGGCTCGGCGCACCCGCAGGGCGGCAACCCGATGAGCGACGACCGGACGCTGGGCGCGGTGAACACGCGGTTTCAGGTGCACGGCCTCGACAACCTGTTCGTGTGCGACGCGAGCGTCTTCCCAAGCTCGGTGAAGGTCAACCCGCAACTGACCATCATGGCAATGGCCGATTATGCGTCGTCCATCATCGCCGGGATGTAGGCAAGTAGCCTTCGCGGGGGGCAGTGGGCTTAAGCCCACTGTCCCTAACCAGAGATACAGGTGAACCATGACCAAATCCAAAGCAACCGTGGTGATTGTGCGCGGCGAGGATAAGCGCGCGCTGCTCGAAGAAGCGGCAGAGCAGGCAAAGTTCTGGGAGAACCTGGATGCCGCGTTTCAAAGCTCCGGGAAAACGAAAGACCAGTTCCTCATCGCCATCAAGCCGAACCTGATGATCTTCATGAACCGGGAGGTCCCCGAAGTGGCGACCGACCCTGAACTGGTCGAGCACCTGGTCAGCCTGCTGCGCGCGCGCGGCTTCACCAACCTCAAGGTGGTGGAGTCGCAAAACACGATGGGCAGCTGGGTCAAGAACCGGTCGGTGAAGAACGTCGCGCGGGTGGCCGGCTTCAGCGGGGACGGCTACGAGATCGTCGATCTCACGCTGGACAAAGCGCCGCACACCTATCATATGCGTGGGTTGCCGCGCTGGAAGAACTGGGTCGGGCGGACGTGGCGCGACGCGGATTATCGCATCGACTTCGCCAAGTTCAAGACCCAGCTTGACAACTATTTCACGCTCTGCCTGAAAAACGAGTTCGGCGCGCTGCCGCTCGCCAACAAGTACTGGCATTATCACACGCGCATCCCCTATTGGGTCGCCACGCTGTACGGGATCACGAACTTCCCGGTGCACTTCGGCTTCATCGACGCCTACACCGCCTCCGACGGCACGGTCGGTTTTGCGGTGCAATACAACCCCAAACTGCTCAAGATGATGCTGGCCGGCGACGACATCATCGCGCTGGACGTGGTCGGCGCGCGGTTGATGGGCATCGACGCCTGGGAGTCGCCGCTCGCGCGCTTCGCCATGCAGTATTGCGGCGAGCCGGAGATCACACTCATCGGGGATGACGCGCCGATCCAGGGCTGGGAGAACGTCCCCTCGCCGATCCAAAACATGGTCGAGGTGGCGCAGGCGATCTACCTGCTCTCCAACGTCGGCGCAATGACCGGCATCCTCAACCTGGATGTGAACGAGTTTCCGCCGCGCGTGTCCATCATGCGCTGGTACTACTTGTTCTTGAACTGGCTCTTCATGCTTCTGCACGGCAACTTCCTGAACCGGCAGGAGCGGCAAGTACTGGATGCGACGATCCAGCACGAGTGCACCATGCAAAAACAGATGCGCCAGATGGCCGCAAAGGCCGGACAAACTGAGGTGCGACCATGAAACCCGGCGAGCCGTTCTTTCGTCTGCTTACGATTGCGTCAGGCATCGGCTTCAGCCTGCTCAGTCTTTTCGGGATGTTCCTGCCGACCACGTATCTGAACACGCTGCTCACCTTCTCCCAGACCAGCCCCAGCGTCAACAGCCATTTCCGCTACCTCAACGCGCTGTTCCTGTCCTACGCGGTTATGCTCTTTATGCTATTTGTGGGCGGGGCGAAGTATCGACAGTTCTTGCTCATCCTGGCGGTCGGGATGATCGCCGGCGCGGCGGTGCGCGCGCTGGGGATTCTCATCGACGGCCTGCCCAACGTGTTCATGGTCCTCGCCATGATCGGGGAGTTTGTCCTGGGCATTCTCTACCTGGTTTCCTATCGCCTGTCTGCGCCCGCCACCCCATAGCCCGGCAAACCGGTCGATGGCGACGAAGGTGCTGCTCGTCCCCGGCTTTGGCCTGCCGAAGCGCGTCTGGGCCGACGAAGCGCGATATGTAGCAGAGCGGGCGGAGTGGATCGACGAGGTGTTGTTGACCGGCGGGAACCCGCTCGGTTCGTATGAGCAGCGCGCGCAGGAAATTCTCGCCGAGGTTGGGGGTCACATCAAGCCTGAGGACCGGCTGATCATCGTCGGATACTCGTTCGGCGCGATCATCGCCCGCTACATCGCCAGCGTGGGTCTGCTCCGACCGCGCTACATAGTCACCGTCGCCGGGTTGCATCGCGGCTCGCCCCATGCAGAGGTCTATGTCAAGTCGAGCCGTGACCGTCTGGGGCCATGGTGCCTTGCGTGGATGTTTCGCCGCATGTACAAATCCATCGCGGCTGCGCTGGGAGCCGACGAGGAAGCATTGTTACAACTCGCCCCTTCCGGAATGCAGCGGTTCAATGAAAGATACCCCGACGCCGACGGCGTGTCCTACCTCTCTTACGCCTGCGTCGCCGAGCAGGCCAGTCCCCCGCTGAAGATTCCACACCTGCTGCTGTCCGCCTATACCGCTGCGCCGAACGACGGGATCGTGACGCTGGAATCAGCGCAGTGGGGCCGTTTCATGGGGACAGTGACGTGCGACCATATCGAGGCCGTCGGCGGGTGGGGTCCAAACCATTTTGATTCGGCGGGTTTCCTTCTCGCTTTGCTGAATGGCTTAAAACCCGAATAATAGAACCTGTTTCAGCCGCGCATTCCTGTCTGGCTTGTGCACCTGGAAGAGAGCGCTCATGACCCAGAAAAAAACGCCGCGCCGCCACATCTTAATGGAGTTAATGGAAACAGTCGTTATCGATGGGATTCTCGCCGCGCAACGGCTGTTCCGCCGTGTACGTAAGCAGCCGCCGCCCCTCCCGGAGTTTGAGCTGGCTGCCCCTGGCGACCTGCAACCACGCGCCTTTCAGGAAACCGCCGCGAAAGATGGCGGCATCTTCGGGCGCTGGATCATCGACGAGGCCGGGCTGCCGGCCTTCAGCTATGAACTGGACCAGTACAAAGACCCGCGCGCCGGCTATCCCAACACCGAGGGCATCGACCGGCGCGATCACTGGCACCAGGTCGGCAACACGCGCGTGACCGCGCTCGCCTCGAACGACGGCACCGTGCAGCTTTACCTGGCCGACCGGGGCGGCGTGTTTCTCAACCGTTTCGAGGCGCATGACAGCGACAAGACCTTGCCCGGCACGTGGGCAATGCGTCTGCTCCGGCGCGCGCTGGGCTTCGTGATCGGCCTGTACCGCCGCTTGCTCCTCCGCCGGATGCTAACGGCCTGGCCGCAGTCCGCCGCGCCACGCTATGCCGTGATCGCCGAAGCGCAGCCTCACCCGCCGGATAGGGCACAACTACACGAAGAGACTCGTTACGCCTTCGCGGGGGGCTTCGCTTACCTTGAAGATGGCGAAGAGGTCTGGGCAAGCGCCTATCGCTACCGGCCCGCCGGAGCCGAAACGCGCCGCGTGTTCGGGACCGGCTACTCTGAGACGGAGATGACTTATCGGGGCGTCCGGCTGACCCGGCGCGTCTACGCCCCGCATGGCGATGACCCCGTACTGCTGATTGACGTGCAAATCGAGAACCTGTGCACGCAACCCGCCGACCTGTGGTACTACGAGTATTGGGATGTCAACATTCACCAATTGAGGCTGCAATGGGTTCGCACCGGCCTGGCGGGTTTTGTCGGCGACGAGGAACGGCGCGGGATCAACAACCGTTTTGCGCCGAGCATCACGTGGGACCCACAGGCGCAAGCTCTGCGCTTTCACCAGGAGCCGCCGCCGGACGCGCCACCGCCAGACCAGATCAACGTCATCGATTGGGTACCGGCGGATGTGTTCCTGGCTGACTTGACCGGCGCAGCCAACGAGAAGTACACCGACAAGGCGAAGTTCTTCGGCGCAGGCGGCCCAACGCACCCCGACGCCGTGCGCGCGCGTCGGGCCGGCGAGGTCGGCGCGTCCTCCGACGTTCCGATGCCTTTCTGTATGGCTTTGCGGCGCGATTTGCACCTGACCCCGCGCGAGACCGTCGCGCTGCGCTACGCTTACGGCGCGGTCCGACCGTGCCAACCGCTGGATTGGCTTGACGCCTACCGGACCGGCGACCCCTTCGCGCGCATGAGCGACTGCTGGAAGGAACAACTCGCCTATTTCACGACCGGGCGCGACCTGGCGCTCCAGCGCGAGATGGCCTGGCACGCCTACAACCTGCTCGCGTCTACCGTTTACAATGTCTACTACGACGCCCACGTCACGCCGCAAGGCGCGGCCTATCTGTACCTGCACGGCGCAGACGGCGTGCCGCGCGACCAGGCGCTCTTCAGCCTGCCACTGGCGTATCTGAACCCGGCGCTGACCCGCGACAACCTCCGCCTGGTCATGAGCATGGCGGACGCCAAGAGCGGCCAGATTAGCTACGCTTACGCCGGGTACGGGGTGCAGGAAGGCGCAATGATCCACGAGGCTCCGTCCGACCTGGACCTGTTTCTACTCCTGGCGCTCGGCGAATACCTGGCGGCGACAGGGGACATGACCTTTCTCGATCTTGACGTGCCTTTCTATCCGCGCGACGCGCAGCCGCCCGCCCCCTTCAGCAAAAAGGTGATCGACCACGTGCGCGTCGCGGTCAAACACTTGATGGAAAGCATCAACACGGGCGACAACGGTCTCATCCGCATCAGCGACGGCGACTGGTCAGACGCAATCGTCGTCACCACCGCTATGGACCGCGGCGGCGTGTTGGGGTTCTTGGGGTGGTTCGAGAACTCGAAGGAACACGGCGAGTCCGTGCCGAACACGCAGATGGCGCTCTACGTCCTGCCGCTGATCGCCAACCTGATCGAGCCGCGCGATCCCGCCCTTGCAAAGCGCATCCGTGACTGGCTGCCAGGGCTGCGCGACGCGGTGGACGCGCAGTGGACAGGCCGCTGGTACACCCGCGCCATCCTGCGCGACGAGTCGGACCAGCCGGTGACGCTGGGGCGCGAGGAGATTTACCTGGAATCGCAACCCTGGGCGTTGATCTCCGGACGGGCCGCCGAGACGCAAAGAGAGAAGCCGCTGATCGAGGCGATCAAGGCCTACCTCGATGACCCGTCGCCTATCGGGGCGATGCTCAGCCCCAAAGACCGCGCGGTGTGGCCGGCGGTCTCGCAACTGCTGACGTGGGGTTATACCCGCAGCCGCCCGGACCTGGCGTGGCGTTCGCTGAAGAACCACACGTTCGCGGCGAACGCGCGCGCCTTCCCGAACACGTGGATCAACAAGTGGTCCGGGCCGGACGGCGTGAACGCGAAGGATGCGCCCAACCCCGGCGGCGCGTGGGCCAGCCCGGTCACGCCGATGACCGATTTCCCGGCGATGAATATGAACCAGCACGCGATGGCCCTGCTGGGGCTGCTGCGCGTCTGCGGCGTGGAGCCTGCGCCGAAAGGCGACGGCCTGGTGATCGCGCCGCACGTGCCCGGCGGGCGCTTCGTGCTCGACCTGCCGCTGCTATGTCTGGAGGTTGGGCCGGGGCGCATCGCGGGGGAATATCGCGCCGCCGTCGAGGGGATTCGCACGCTTTACGTGAGGACGCCGGACGGGGCGGACGACATTCAGGCGCGCGTCGGTGGGCGGCAAGTGGAGGACCTGATCCGCAGCGAGCGAGAGGTTGCGCTGACCTTGCGTTTTTCCGCCAGACAGGTTGTGCCGTTCGAGGTGACGTGGAAAGCCCCGGAATAGCGTCACGTCAGCCGCGACGTGCGCTGCGCTCGTCGTATTCTCAACAAATAGGTTGACTAAACCAGGCCTTTCTCCTGCAACAGAGGCCGGGGGTCTACCAGATTCTTGTGCAGCGCCGCCGCGCGCGCGCCCAGACCCAGCGCCAGGGCCATCAACTGCGTGAAGTAAAGCACCGGGGTCGGCTGCTCCAATCCTTCCATCTGGAACTGGCGCCCGTCCAGGTTGGCGTGGCACATCGGGCAGGCAAGCGCAATCGCGTCCGCGCCGGCGGCGCGCGCGTCCTCGACCAGTCGCCGGCTCAGGTCGAGCACGATGTCGAGCTTGCCCAGCGCGTGCGCTGCGCCGCAGCAGCGGGTCTTGCTCGACCAGTCGAGCACCTCCGCGCCGAGCGCGCGCAGAATCGTATCCATGTCGGTCGGGTTCTCCGGGTGGCGCGCCTCAGTCACCGCCGGGGGGCGTGTGAGCAGGCAGCCGTAATAGCACACCACGCGCAACCCCTCCAGCCGGCGCTTGACTTTCCCGGCCAGCGCCTCCGCGTCAAACCTGGAAAAAATGAGGTCGTTCATCGAGACGACCTGCACGCGGTCCTGGTACTCGTACCTCAGGTCCTCGTTAGCCCACTCGTGGCGCTCCGGGTGCTGGCGAATCTCGTAGAGCGCCGCCTTGTGCCGGTTGAAGCACGCCGCGCAGGGCATGACTACCTGCGTGAACCCGGCCTGCTCGATCAAGGCGAGGTTGCGCATGGGCAGGCGCAGCGCCAGGTCCGCGTCGGTGCGGTGGGCGGCGGTCGCGCCGCAACAGGCCCACCCCTTCGGCTCGATCAGGCGCAGGCCCAGCGCCTCGGCGACAGCCTTGGCCGACTCGTTGTACTCCACTGCGGTCGAGTGCAGCGAACAGCCGGGGTAGTAAGCAACCGCGTTCTCCGCGCCGTCGATGCGGCTGGCCTTGCGCGGCGGGCGGCCCAGGCTGGGCAGGTACTTAATCTTGCCCTTGCGGATCATGCGCACGCCCAGGTCCATGTTGTTGAGCAGCTTGCCGCTGCGCAGGTTGAACTCGGCGATCAGGCCGGGTTCATACGCCCGCCCCCAGATCGACACCTCGCGCAGAAACGCCTGGCTGAACAGGCGCACCTCCGGGACCTTCGGCGCAATGCCGCGCTCGACCGCGATTTGCGTCAGGTTCTCCATGATGGCGGCGATGTCTAACCCCTGCGGGCAGCGCGTGGTGCACGTCTGGCACGAGGCGCACAGCCACGGCGTCTGCGACTCCAGGGCGATGTCTTCCTGCCCCAGTTGGACCGCGCGCATGATCTGGTGTGGCTGCCAGTCGAAGAACTCGCCCACCGGGCAGCCGCTCGTGCACTTGCCGCACTGGTAGCAGAGATAGACATTCTGGTCCAGCCGGTCGCGGACCTGCCGGGCCAGCTTAGAACTGATGTGGGTGACGGTCTCGCTCATGTCGCATCCCTTACGCCGCTGCTGGCTCGATGGCCGGCCTCGGCAGCAGGCCCGCGCCTTCCACGATGGGGCGCACGGCCTCCTCCCATTCGATTGCCATGATGTGCACGCCGGCCACGCCCTCGATCTCGCGCAACTGCTGAATCAACTCTATTGTGATCTTGATGCCCTCCTCGCGCCATGCCTGGCTGCGCGCGCGCGTCTCTTCTTTGGTCATCTCTTCTTTCTTCTTGCCGGCCCAGGGCGCGCCCGCCGCCTCCATCCGCTTGACGATCCCGTCAGGGACGAGCAGGCCGGGCACGCTGTCGCGCATGTAGCGCGCCATCGCCGGGCTTTTCAGCGGCCCCACGCCGGCCAGGATGTAGACCTTCTCGTGCAAACCCAGTTGGCGCACCTTCTCCATGAAGCGCTTGAACGCCTCAACGTCGTAGATCAATTGCGTCTGGATGAAACTCGCCCCGGCCTTGACCTTCTTCGCCAGGCGGTACGGCCTGAAGTCGATGGGGTGCGCGAACGGGGCCGCCGCCGCCCCCACGAAGAAGCGCGGCTCCTGCCCCTTGAAGGCGTCGCCGCACTGGAAGACGCGCTTGTCGCGCATCTCGGCGATCATCTGGACCAGTTGGATCGAATCCAGGTCGAACACGTTCTTGGCAAAGGGATGGTTGCCGAATTGCTGGTGATCGCCGCTGAGCGCCAGCACGTTGCGCATCCCCAGCGCGTAAGCGCCCAGAAGGTCGCTCTGGATCGCCAGCCGGTTGCGGTCGCGGCACGTCATCTGGATCACCGGCTCCAGCCCTTCCTGGACCACAATCGTGCCCGCGCCGATGCTGGACATGCGCACGATGGCGGTCTGGTTGTCGGTGATGTTCACCGCGTCACAGCAGCCGCGCAGCAGCGCCGCCTTCTCGCGGATGACGTTCGCGTCGGCGTTCTGGGGCGGCCCCAGTTCCCCCGTGACCGCAAAGTGCCCCGCCCGGAGAACCCGTTCCAGATTGCTGCCCGAAAGATAGCCGTTCTCGCCCATGTCACGCCTCCTGCTTCTCCGGCTGGCCGGCTTCTTCCTGCGGCAGGCGCAGGTCCTCGCGCACGATCTTGCGCGGGCCGCCGTGCCGGTCGGTGCGCCAGTCCTTCGGCGGCTGGATGTCCATCAGCACCTCAAGCTTGCCCTTCTCCGCCAGCCGGTCGTAGATCAACTGCCAGGCGCAGGGCGTGTCGGCGGAGATTTCGCAGTGCCCGTCCACCGAGCCGCCGCACGGGCCGTTGAGCAACGACTTGGAACAGCGCGCGATGGGGCAGATGCCCCCGGTCAGGCCGAGGATGCAGTTGCCGCACCCGGCGCAGCGCTCGGCCCACACGCCCTGTTCAAGCGGCAGCCCCATGAACTTGGTGTTCAGGCCCGGCACCACCCACGTGTTCGGGAAGTGCTCGGCGATGGCCTGCACGCCCACGCCGCAGCCCAGCGAGAGCACCAAGTCCACCTTGCCCACCGCGTCGGCGATGGGGTCCAGGTACTCCCACTCGCACTGGCGTTGCACGGTGACGTCGGTCACCTGCCGCTCTTGGCCGTCCATCTTGCTCGCCATGCGCAGCATCGATGCGGTGACGGCGGCCTCGCGCGCGCCGCCGGCGAAACACACGGTCACGCAGGTGCCGCACCCCACCACCAGGATGCGCTCCGCGCCGGCGACCAGGGCCTTAACTTCTTCAAAAGGCTTGGCTTCTGCAACGATCATAAGTTCTTCTCCTCAACGACTTCGGTCACGGCCCTGCGCAGCGGGCTGGGACCCAGGGCAACGATTTTCACGTGCATCGCGGTCGCGGCTTCGGCAAAACGCTGCCCCATCGCCGCCGACAGGTTAAGCATCTGGAGGCGTTCGGCCTCCAGGCCAACCTGCGCCAGCAGCTTCTTCGCGTATTCCACTCGCCTTCGGGCGTTGAGATTACCTTCCAGGTAATGACAATCGCCTTCCAGTCAACCCGCTACCATGACCCCATCCGCGCCGTCCTCGAACGCGCGCAGCAGATGGATCACGTCCACCTTGCCGGCGCAGGGCAGTTCAATCACCTTGACGCTGGGCGGGTATTGCACCCTCAACCCGCCGGCAAGATCGGCGGCGGCGTAGGCGCAATAATGGCAGCAGAAGGCTACGATTTGTGGCTGGAACGTCGGCTGCTCGGTCAAGATCGCCTCCATGTTTCCAGCTCCCCGCGAGCTTGAAGCTCACAGGGAGCTACTGTGCCCCTACCCAATCTGTATCAACTCCATCCCAAACAGTGCGTCCACTTTCGCCAACACCTGATCGTCCTGATAATGCCCCACCTGGATGGCCCGCGCAGGACATTCAGAGGCGCATATGCCGCACCCCTGGCAGATGGCCGGCTCGATGTACGCCGCACCGACGACGCCCCCCGCGCCGATCTGGTCGGGCGCGATGCGCGGCACGCCATACGGGCAGATGCGCACGCAGGTCAGGCAGCCGGTGCACATCGCCGGGTCCACCACGGCCACCCCGCCGCCCGCCGATAGCGTTTCGCGCGCGAGGATCGTCGCCGCGCGCGAGGCCGCCGCCTTCGCCTGGATGATCGCCTCGTCGAGCAGCTTGGGGTAATGCGCCATCCCGGCCATAAACAACCCCTCGGAGGCGAAATCCACCGGGCGCAACTTCACGTGTGCCTCAAGGAAAAAGCCGTTGGCGCCCACCGACACGCGCAAAGTTGAGGCGAGGCGACCCACATCGGAATGGGGGACCACCGGCATACTCAATACCAGCAGGTCGGGGTGCAGCCCGATCTCGCGCCGCAGCGCCGGGTCCCACGCACGGACAGTCAACGCGCCGTCGGCGGCCCCGTGAGCCGGGGCAACCCTGGGCCGGTGCGCGTCGTCATAGCGGATGAAGAGCACGCCCCGCCGCCGCGCCTCGGTATACAGCCGCTCCTTGAACCCGTAGGTACGGATGTCTTTGTAGAGGACGACAACCTCCGCCTCCGGCCTGATTTCCTTGAGCTTGAGCGCGTTCTTGAGCGCGACCGTGCAGCAGATGCGGCTGCAATACTGCTCCGCCGGGCCGACACACTGGATCATCACTACGGAGTCAGGCAGGTCGCGCCCGTCGGCATGGCCGTCGGCGAGGCGGCGCTCGAAGTCCTGCTGCGTGATGATGCGCGGGTCGGTCCCGTAGCCGTAGTCGTCGCCGCGATACTCCTGCGCGCCGGTGGCGACAATCGTCACGCCGTGCCTGACCTCGCGCTCGCCGTCGGGCGTGCGAAGGACGCTGGTGAAGTTCCCCAGAAAGCCGCCAGTGCGGATCAGTTCGCTTTCCAGGTAAACGGTGATCTTCGGGTTGCGCGTCACCTGCTCAACCAGCCGGGCCAGGGTTGCCTGCGGATCGCTCCCGTCGTGCGCGAAGTACAGCCGGCGCAGGTTCCCACCCAGCGCCGCCTCGCGCTCGACCACATATGCGGGGTAGCCCTGCTCCGCCAGCGCGAGCGCGGCGGTCATGCCCGCCGGCCCGCCGCCGACGACCAGCGCCGCGCGCTCGACAGGTACCTCGACCTGATACTGCGGCTGGAGTCGGCTCGCGCGCGCGACCGCCATGCGCACCAAGTCCTTTGCCTTCTGGGTGGCGGCGGCGCGGTCGTGCGAATGGACCCAAGAACACTGGTTGCGAATGTTCGCCATCTCCACCAGGTACGGATTGAGGCCGGCGGCGCGCGCGCTGTCTTGGAACAGGGGCAGGTGCGTGAGCGGCGTGCACGACGAAATCACCACGCGGTTCAGGCCATGCGCTTCGATCTGCTCAGTAATGCGCTTGATCGAGTCCTGCGAGCAGGTGTACAGGTTGTTCTCGGCATGGACGACGTTCGGCAACGCAGCGGCGTGCTCAGTGACTTCGGGCACATCCAGAAAGCCGCCGATGTTCGACCCGCAGTGGCACACGAACACGCCCACGCGCGGCGGCTCGCCGCTGACGTCGCGCTCCGGCGGGAAGACGCGCGCGCGCGCCAGCCGGCCG
>DAOTXU010000184.1:0-10064 GCA_034435135.1 Anaerolineae bacterium
GTTGTATCCCTACTGAAGAAGTCGAGACAAGGGCTTAAGTCTGAGTTGACGACCCAGCCGCAGCTCGCCGCCACATGCAGCCCGCAGCATGAAATCGGCGCCACCGCCGGGTAGTCGCTGTGCCTTACGCTCACAAAGCTGTTTCGGTCATGAGACGCTGGTACGCGCCTTCCCACAGACTCGACTTGCGGGTGAGCTTATTCACTTTGATGTCGGCAAAGTGCCGGTACAGTTGCGCCAGCAGCGCCGGCAACTGCTCCCACGCGCCGCGCCGGATCACCGCCTCCAGGTCGCTGGCGGCGCGCCCTGCCCATAGCCACTTCTCGCGGAAGCGCTCCGCCTTCATCCAATAGTCGCGCTTCTCCCACGCCTTCGACGATTCTTCAATGCCCGCGTCGATCTGGCGCAAACAATACACCAATAGCGCAGCCATATCTTTCGCCTCATCGTCCAGCGTATTCTTCTGGCTCAAGTGCCGGATCACTTCCGCACACGTGCGCATGAGTTGGCTGCGAACCTTGCCGGGACTATCAATCTTGAATGTGCGGCTCATGCGCTGTCAGTTGCTCCTTACATCTTCGGTCATACCATTTGTCAGGCCAGGCTGCGCCGACAATGGCACAAACCATACTGCTCTCTGCTCTCCGTGTCAAGTCGCGTCGTCTACGTAGGCAATCGGCGCCCCGCTGAAGAAGGCCACCGCCGGCGCGCGGTTGACGTACCAGCTGACAAACAACCCCAATGCGAGAGCGCTGACGACCAGGAACGGCTGCGCATTGCGGTCCATCTCGGCCATCGAGTCCATGGGCGGCGGCTGGCCCAGCAGCCAGAGGGCGCGGGCAATGACCAGCGCCGCCTGCGCCAGCGCCAGCCCTGCGACGGCCCATCGAATCTGGGGCGGGCGTCGAAACCAGGCGAGCGCTAACGCCACCGCGAAGACCACGCTGACGGCGACCTGCAACACGCCCCACCCGCCGACCTCCGCCCCAGAATCGCCGCCGGGGGGGCGGTAGCGCAGCGCCACAAACCAGGGGAACAGTATCCCCAGCAGCGGCAGCGCCACGTAGAGCGCAAAGCACATCAGCAGCATCAACGAAAGGCCCCAGGGCCGCCGGGGTCGCTCGGTCATGGTTGCACCCTCCCATCACTCCACCGGCGCTTCGGACTTGGGCGGTTCCGGTGGGCGCGCCGCCGGCCCGGCGCGCGCAGCGGTCGCGTTTGCGGTTGCCGCTGCCGGAGGCAAGGCGTACCTGGGACGCAGCGCGAGCGCCGCCGCCAGCCCTGCCAACCCCAGCAGAGCCGCCAGCGCCGCTTGCGCCAGCATCGGCAACGTGTACGAGCCGATCAGGGAGTTGACCAATCCCTGCACCGCGCCGACCACCATCGGCCCGGCCTGGCTGAGCGCGGCGTTCGCCGGATCGCGCAACGGGTCCACGCGCAGCCCCGACAGCAGCAGAAACACCGGCCAGGCCAGCGTCGCCAATCCGCCGGCGATCAACGCCGCGCCCATCCACGTTAAGCAGCTCTGCGCGTTGCGCACCACCACAATCACGACCAGCGACAGGATGGCCGCCGGGATCAGGTACCACAACGGTGCGAGCCGCCGGAATACGTTCATCCCGTACTTGAACTGGTTCATCTCGTGCAGGAACTTCCCAGCGTCGGGTTGACCGGCGACGTACTGGCGCAGGGTGAAACTCTCCGGCAACGCTGACGCCACCGTCTCCAGCGCCGGCTCCGCCGCCGCCGCGCTGACCGGCGCCAGCATCCGGCCCGGCGGCTCGCAGACCACGAACGCGCCCTGCCCATCCAGGAAGCGCTCCAGCGCGGTCACCTGCTCCGGTGTGCACGGCTCCCAGGAAGTGATTAACCGGTTCGCCGCCTCGCGCCCCTCCGGGCCGGTGAGCCGTTCCCGCAGCGACGCGGTATCAATGGTCAAGTCCGGCAACGGCTGGTCGCCCTCCAGCCAATCGAACAGCGCGTTGATGTTGCCCTCAAACTGCCCGCGCAACCAATCCGGCGGGATGAGTAGCTGGGTGATCGCTTCCCAGTCTTCCGCCGTCAGGTTACCGAACAGATCGGCGACCGTCACGTCGGCGTCGCCGGCAGGCTCGTGGCCCGATTCTTTCACCAGATCGGGCAATAAGTGTGGAATGAGGACCGTGTAGACGCCCTCGCCGCTCAGCGCGTTCAGGTATGTGTTGCGATCCAGAACCACCATGTTGAAAGTGGCGAACCAGATCGTCAGGGGCATCACGGCCACAAACGCCGCCACCAGCAAAACGCCGGCCGACCGTTTCAAGCACCCGAATGCGCCCATATCACGCTCCTGCAATCACTACTGGACGCTGCGCGCTATTATACACCCGTTATCTTTCGGGACGCCTTGAGGCTTCAATGAGGAGAGGCGCTGTCTTCGTCCTCCGCCTGCCTCTGTGGTAGAATCCCGGCTCATGAACACAATGATCCACACTGGCGCAGGCCGTCCCTCGCTCGTCATCCGCGACGCGCTCGAATCGGACCTTGAGGCCTGCCTGCAACTGGATCACACCTTCTCCACTGACCAGGTGTGGCAGATGGAGGTGCAGAACGAACCTGGACGGACGGGAGTCAGCTTCAGGGTCGTGCGGCTGCCGCGTCCGATGCGCGTTGTCTCCACACGCGCCCCCGAAGCGTTTCGCCTGAGCTGGCAGGCGGGCGGCTGCCTGCTCGTGGCTACGGTAGGCGGCAAGGTGCGCGGCTACCTGCAAATGCAGGCCGACATCGAGCGCGGCACCGGCTGGGTGCGCGACCTTGTCGTCGAAGAGGGGTGGCGTCGGCGCGGAGTGGGCGGGGCGCTGCTGAAAGCGGCGCGCCAGTGGGCGCGCGAGCAAGGTCTCAGCCGCCTGACGGTTGAGACGCAGACGAAGAACTACCCCGCCATCTGCTTTTGTGAGAAGCATGGGCTGAGCTTCTGCGGCTTCAACGACCAGTACTACCCCAATCAAGACATCGCGCTGTTTTTCGCGCAGCGGGTGTAATGAGGAGCGCCTATCTCAGAAGGCCCAGGCAGGGGGCTTAAGCCCCCTGCCTGACGCGCTCAGGCGCTTTCCCCAGAGAGGCGATAAGGCGAGGGCGGGGTTTACGTGTATATAGCAATAGAATCAGCGCATCTGTAACCGACTTATGTGGTCTGAACTGCTCTTTGTCCAACTGCTCCAACTGGCTAACCAAATCCTCACCGCCGGCATCCTGGTCATTGCCGCCTCGATGCTGCTGTACAACCTGTCGCGCCGGTCGCAGAACCGGGTCACCCGCACCTCCAGCGTGGTGCTGGGCGCAGTGACGATGGCGTTCTTGGGGGACGTGTTGGTCTCGCTCGGCCCGGCCTCGCGCCCCTCGGTGGAGGCGTGGCTGCGCTTCCAGTGGATCGGCATCGCCTTCGTGCCGGCGGCGACGTTCCACCTCTCCGACGCGCTCCTGGCCACCACCGGGCAAATCTCGCGCTGGCGGCGGCGGTTGGGTGTGCGCCTGCTCTATGGGCTGGCGACGGCGTTTATGGTCTCCGCCGCCTTCACCGATCAGGTGGTCCGCACCCTGATGCTGACGCCGGCGCCGCAGCTTAAGGCGGGGCGGCTGTTTCCGGTTTACGTGTTTTACGCAATCTCGGCCTCGGCGCTGGCGTTGTTCAACGTGTACCGCGCACGGAAGCGCTGCCTGACGTTCCTCACCCGCCGGCGCATGACCTATATGCTTTATTCCATCCTCACGCCGCTGGTGGGCGTCTTTCCCTACACGTCGCTGGCCGGCGGCGTCGCCAGCGACGGCCCAGGGTTCTGGCTGCTGGTCAACCTGAGCAACGTGGCGATCATCCTGATGCTCAGCTTCATGGCCTACCCGCTGTCCTTCTTCGGCAGCGAGGTGCCGGACCGGCGCATCAAGTCCGAACTGTTGGAGTTCTTCCTGCGCGGGCCGTTCGTGGGCGTGGCGACGCTGTCGGTCATGATCGGCCTGCCGCGCGCCGGCGAGGTGTTCGGCCTGCCGGGGCGCGAGTTCATGCCCCTGGCGGCGGTCGCCAGCCTTATCTTCCTGGAATGGGTCGTGGATCGGGTCCTACCCACGCTCAAAGACTGGCTGATTTACCAGGAGGATAAGGAAGAGTTCCGGCGCCTCCGCGAGTTGAACGAGCGCCTGCTGACCCGCTCCGACCTGGAACAACTGCTTGAGGGCGTCCTCACCTCGGTATGCGATTATCTGCGCGTCTCGTCTGCATACGTGGTTGCTACCACCGCCGACGGGCCGATGCTGGAGCAAGCGGTCGGCCCCACGCCCGGCGACTTGCTGGAGGCTGACGCCTTCGCTGCCGTCGTCAATCAACTGGCCGTCAACGGGGCGAAAATGGCGGATGACGAAACCGACCTGCTGACATGGGAGGACTTCTGGCTCATCCCTCTGTGGCGCGACGCGAACGGCGGCGACAACGGCAAGGCGCTTTTCGGCGTCATGGGTGTCCGGGCGCGCGAGGCGCAGCCCCAGCTGACGCAGGACGAGCAGTTGGCGCTGCGCCTGCTGGCCGAGCGCGCGGCGCGCGCGCTGCGCGACATGCGCCTGCAAGCCGAGTTGACCGGTTACCTGGAAGGCCTGATGCCGCAGATGGACGAGATCGATCAATTGCGCTGGGCGTCGCGCTACCGCCAGGAACCCAGGATCGCCTCTGCGGCCATCACGATCACCCCCGACTTTACCGACATGGTGAAAGACGCGCTCAGCCATTACTGGGGCGGTCCCCGGCTCACGGAAAGCGCCCTGCTTAACCTGCGCGTTGTGAAAGAGGAGCAGGCCGAGCACGATGTCAACGCCGCCCAGGCGTTGCGCACGGTCCTTCTGCGCGCGGTCGAGAGCCTGCGCCCAGAGGGCGAGCGCAGCATGACCGCCGCCGAGTGGACTCTGTACAACATCCTGGAGATGCGTTTCATCCAGGGGCGCAAGGTGCGCGAGGTGGCGCGGCGCCTGGCGATGAGCGAGTCGGACTTCTACCGCAAGCAGCGCGTGGCGATCATCGAGGCGGCGCGGGCGCTGGCGGAGATGGAGCGCGCCGTCCCGTAAAGACGCCAGCGCGGAAACCAAGCGATTCCGGCGGACGGCAGGCTACATACACCGTCCGCCTCCGTTTTAAAGAATAAACTAACAATTTTGAATAAATTGAGGACGCGACAACCTTCATGTGACTTGACAAACCGTGACGATTAGATAATACTTCTCAGCAGCGGGTACACCCAAGGGTGGTCCGCGCGCAACCATTTCCGCTCCACCCCGTATAGGCTCAGCGAGGCCTGGAGTCGCTTGTGTCAGCAGCCCGAAAGGAGGGGACATCCGTTTCTGAGGCATATGGACCGCAGCATGAGTTGAGGTCTGTTGTAGACGATACTGCACCCTTGTCCGGTCATTTCACTTAGTTTTTGAGAGGAGACACAAACCATGAAACTGTTTACCCGCGTTGCGTTTATGCTGGCACTCGTGATCGCGCTGCTGGTCCCGATGACCGCCTCCGCGCAGGAAATGCCTTGCTATGGCCTCTCTTCCGGGGACTGCGAGCTGTTTTACCAACCCAACACCACGATGGGCGACGTCAAGTCGTTCACGATGCAATATACCTTCAACCTGAACGTGCCTGAAACGTTTGATCTCAGCTCCGACGGCGGCGGCAACCTCAGCGAAGTGGCCGGCGTCGAGGATCCGTTCAAGGCGTTCAACATGGACATGGTCGTCAACGGCTCGATGAACGACCTGACGTCGGGCGAGTCCGGGGCAGGCTCTATCGAATTCCGCATCATCGACGGCATGTTCTACCTGAACCTGGCCGGCATCCCTGATGTGGAAGAGAGCATGAAGGGCTGGATCGGTTTCATGCTCGAACCCTTCCTCACCGCTATGATGGAACAGTTCAGCGCAATGGGCGTCCCGATGGACCTGGAAAGCCTGATGAGCGGTGAAGCCGCCGGGATGGCCGACATGGGCGAAATGGACATGTCCGCGTTCGAGGACCTGTTCAACAAGTACATCACCGTCACGCGCGGCGCGGACATCGACGTGGCCGGCAACGCGGTGGCCGTCTTCACGATGAACCTCGACCTGGCCGGCGTGTTCGCTGACCCCGGTCTCACCGAAGCCGTGAACCAGTGGACCACCATGGTTGGTGAGATGGCGGGCGACCAGATGACCGAAGAAGACTTGCAGAGCCTGCAAATGACCGGCGCCATGCTCCCGATGCTGGGCATGTTCTTCGCCAACACCACCTTCACCCTGACCGAGCATGTCGGGGTCAACGACGGCTACATGTACGGGTTTGGCTTCGACCTGAACATGACCCTCGATCCCACGATGATGGCGGGCATGATGGGCGGCGAGGTTGACGCGGAAGCGGAACCGGTGACCATCGTCCTCAACTTCATGGTCGAACTGACCAACCACAACAGCGAGTTCACCTTCACCGCGCCGGAGACCTTCACGGAAATCTCGCCTGAGGAGATGATGTCGGGCGGGTTCTGAACCCGACCAAGAACCTGGAATTGAGGGCGGGTTTCCCCGCCCTCGTTTGTTTCAACCTGAGGACGATCTCAGCCGTGCCAGCAGGACACAGCACGCTGCTCACCAGATTGAACCACTGCTCAGCCCTGCCTGTCCCTGAACCGCTCTGCGGGTGAGGGGAGCCGCGAGGGGCCGACAACGGGTTCGCGCGCCCTACGGTGACGGCGTAGCAGTCGGCGGCGGCGTGACCTCGATCACCGGGGCGAGCGCCGCGCTGGATTGCGGGCAGCCCTCTAGCGCCAGCGCGACGCCCTCCGCCGGGAGCAGGTCGCTGCCCAGGTGGGCATAGGCCAGCGTCCACGTCCCCGGCGGCAGTTCTTTGGACGCGCGGATTTCCCCGCTGGCGAGGTCCAGCGCGAACAGTTGCGCGCCGCTGCCGTCTTGTGGCGCTTTCAGCCCGTAGAGGTAGTCGCCGCCGCGAACCACCTGCGCAAACGCCAGGTCTTCATACCAGTGATCGACAACCTCGAAACACCGCTTCGCGGTGCGTCTCGACGATGGCCTGGCAGGCGGCTTCGTCGCGCCGAAGCGCTTGGGCGATCAGGTCGGACTCCATGCAGGCGCCTTCATCGTGTGTCCACCAATAATACACCGTCCGCGCCGATTGGGTTCCACGCCGTTTGGGGTGCTACCCTGGCAAACAGCGGTGTCACAGTCGTGGGGGAGGTTTCTGCTGGCGGCGACGGGCGGTGCGCGTCGCCGCCATTATGGATAATTTTCACCACATTGGTACTTGACGAAATAGAACAAATGTGCTACAGTCAATATATGTTGAGAGAAGTTACTCAATTCACCCATAAGGAGGACTTTCATGACGAAGCATAAGTTCGTTCACATCGAACTCTCGTCCCGGAGCCACGCCGAGATGAAGAAGTTCTACACCCAGCTTTTCGGCTGGCAGACGCAAGACATGCCCGAAATGAACTACGTCACCTTTGCCCCCGGCCCTGGGGAAGAGGAAGTCGGCGGCGGGTTCGCCCCGATCACCGAGAATACCCCGGCCGGCACCGTGTTGGTATTCGTCTCTACTGACGATCTGAAAGCCTCCATCGCCAAAGCCGAGAAGCTCGGCGCGAAGATCATCCTGCCCAGCCAGGAAGTCCCCGGTATGGGCACCTTTGGGGTTTTCATCGATCCCAGCGGGAACCAGATCGGGTTGTGGCAGTCCGCCGGGCAGATGTAAGCGCCCGCCTGGAGGTCGCGCCTGATGACGACGATGGGCGCTGTGCATGTCCGGCTTCTGGTCGCGGACTACGAAGCGTGCGTGCGCTTTTACCGCGACCTCCTTGGGCTGGAACTCAGGATCGACGCCGGTGTTTACGCCGAGTTCAAGTCCAGGGGCACTGTGCTCGGCATCTACAAGCGAGAACTCATGGCCGGGATCGTGGGAACCGCCGGTAAGCCCGCTCACGCGGAGAGCCAGGACCGCGCCGCTTTGATCTTCGCGGTCGATGACGTGGACGCAGCGTACCGGCAGTTGCAGGCGAAGGGCGTTGTGTTCGTCGCCGAGCCGACGGATCGACCGGACTGGGTGCTCCGAACGGCCCATTTCCGCGACCCCGACGGCAACCTGATCGAGATTAACTGTCCACTTCAAAGATAGCGGCAGGGGAGGGGCACGGAGAAGCAGCTCCCTGGGAGCTTCAAGCTCCCAGGGAGCTTTCTGGGCGGTGGCGCAGAGCTTACGCCCCCTTGCCGTCCCTGCTCTGATGCGGATCGCGCTCCACGCGCACGGCGCACACCTTGTACTCCGGTATCTTCGCAACCGGGTCGAGCGCGGCGATGGTTAGCTCGTTGGAAAGCGCCTCGACGAAGTGGAACGTCATGAAGATCAGCCCCTTGCGCGTGCTGTCCATCACGTTCGCGCGCGCCCGCACCTGGCCCCGCCGCGACGTGACCAGAATCCAGTCGCCGTCGGCGACGCCGAGCGCGGCGGCGTCCGCCGGGTTCAGTTCGACGCGCTCCTCCGGTTCCAGAAAATCCAGCCCGCCGACGCGCCGCGTCATGGTGCCGCCGTGCCAGTGCTCCAGGCGTCGCCCGGTGGTGAGCATGAGCGGGTACTCCGTGTCGGGCAGTTCCACCGCTTCCTGATGGTGCACCGGATAGAAGCGCCCTTTGCCGCGCGAAAACTTGCCCACATGCAGGATCGGCGTGCCGGGGTGGTCGGGTGCGGGGCAGGGCCAGTGCAGCCCTACCTTCTCGATGCGCTCGTAACTGACGCCCCCATAGCTCGGCGTGACCGAGGCGATCTCTTTCATGATCTCGGCGGGCGCGGCGTCATCCCAGCCGTGCGCGCCCATGCGCCGCGCGATCTCGGCGACGATCCTGGTGTCCTCGCGGGCCTGGCCGGGCGGGTTGAGCGCCTTGCGCACGCGCTGCACGCGCCGCTCGGTGTTGGTGAAGGTGCCTTCCTTCTCGGCGAAGGACACCGCTGGCAACACCACGTCGGCGAACGCGCCGGTCTCGTTGAGGAAAATGTCCTGGCACACCAGGAACTCGACCGCTGCCAGGCATTCGCGCACATGGTTCGAGTCGGGGTCGGACATGACCGGGTTCTCGCCCATGAAGTAGAATGCGCGGATTTTGCCGTCGTGGGCCGCGTTCATCATCTCGACCAGGGTCAGGCCAGGCCTGGGATTCAGCAGCGCGCCCCACGCCCCCTCGAACTTGGCGCGCACCTCGTCGTTCGCCACCGGCTGGTAGCCGGGGTAGACGTTGGGCAACCCGCCCATGTCGCACGCGCCCTGGACGTTGTTCTGTCCGCGCAAGGGGTTCACGCCGCCGCCGGGCATCCCGATGTTGCCGAGGAGCATTTGCAGGTTCGCCACCGCGAGCACGTTCTGGTGGCCGGTGGTGTGCTGCGTGATGCCCATCGCGTAGAGGACCGCGCCGGGCTTGTGCTCGCCCAGGATGCGCGCCGCCTGCACGATGTCTTCCGCCGGCACGCCGGCGATCTGGCTCGCCACTTCGGGCGGGTAGTGCTCCACCACCGCGCGCCACTCGTCGAAGTTCTCGGTGCGCTCGGCGATGAAGACATCGTCTTGCAGCCCCTCTTCCAGGATCACGTAAGCCAGCCCGTTGAGCAGCGCCAGGTTCGTGCCGGGGCGGAGTTGCAGGTGCAGCGCGGCGAACGCCGTCAGTTCGATCTTGCGCGGGTCGGCGACGACCAGCTTCGCGCCGCCCTGCATCACGGTCTTCTTGACCTTCAGGCCGATGATGGGGTGTTGCTCGGTGGTGTTGCTGCCGATGACAAGAATCGCTTGCGCGTGGCCGAGGCTCTCAATCGAGTTGGTCATTGCGCCGCTGCCGAAGGCCTGCCCGAGGCCTGTCACGGTGCTGCTGTGGCAGAGGCGAGCGCAGTGATCGACGTTGTTCGTGCCGATGACCTGCCGCGCGAACTTCTGCATCAGGTAGTTGTCTTCGTTGGTGCATTTCGCCGAGCACAGGAAGCCGATGGCGTCCGGGCCGCTCTCCGCCTTGATCGCGCCCAGCCGCTC
>DAOTXU010000185.1:0-1693 GCA_034435135.1 Anaerolineae bacterium
GGACAGGGGGCTTAAGTCCCCTGTCCGCACCGGTTCTGGACATGGGCGAGAATTTGACCAAAGGCGCGGATTCGCGTACATTACGAACGTCGGCTACTGCTACTGGCTCGAACGAGGGGGGCGGACCGAACGGAAAGGAGCGCAGAAGTCATCGCCGGGTGACCAACAGGTGACCAATTATGAGAGATTACAGGAACAGTCAGCTCAGAACCCGCAGGCTTTCACCCCCTCCGCAAAGTTTTAGCCCTAACATCAGCCTGAAACGGCGCGGCAGCGCGCGCCGTCGCTACCAAGCCCGCCGCCATCGCAACGGCACTTTCCGGGCGCTGCTCGGCTGGTTTGTGCTGGGCATGGTCAGCGCGCTGATCTTCGTCGCCATCATCACGCCGGTGACGATCCGCTATGTCCTGCCTGTGACGTGGATCGACCGCCTCCCGCCTGTGTTGAAGTGTATGCACCCCAACTTCTGCCGCTCTGAGACATTGCCCACCGCCGCCGCGCCGGCGGATGTCGAATCGCTCTTTGCGGTCGCGCCGGGCGGCGATGGCAACACCGCTGAGGCGGCGGCGCTCGCGCCCACCGCCACCGAAACGCCTTCGTGGACGGTCACCACGGCGCAACCCACCCCTACGCTGATGCCCACGCAAGCGCTGACCGACCCGCCAGCCCTGCAACCCTCGCCCACTGCCGCCACACTCGACTTCGGCGCCCCGACCGCCGTGATCCCGCTCACACCGACCCCAACGACGATTCCCTCCCCCACCCCCGTCGCCGTCGCGGATGCGTCGCTCTCGCAGCCGGACAGCGCTTTGCCGCCGTCGTCGCACCTGCTCGGCTTCAAGCATATCAATCAAACATGGAACAACTGCGGGCCGGCCACGCTCACGATGGGCCTGAATTACTGGGGCTGGGGCGGCACCCAGGCCGACGCCGCCAGGTCGCTCAAGCCGGACCCCAACGATAAAAACGTCACCCCGGAGCAAATGGCCGAGTTCGTCAGCGAGGAGCTTCCCGGCCTGAGGGCCGTCGCGCGCCACGCCGGCGACCTCGCCCTGCTCAAGCGCCTGGTCGTGGCCGGCTACCCGGTGGTGATCGAGACCGGCTTCGCGCCCGACGGCTACGACTGGATGGGCCACTACCGGCTGGTGGTGGGCTACTCTGACCAGGAGGCGAGCTTTTACCTCTTCGACTCCTTCCTGGGCGACGGCGACGGGCAAGGCATCCGGCAAAGCTACGATGTCGTCGATAAGTTGTGGCAACAGTTCAACCGCGTGTACGTGGTGATCTATCCCGAAGCGCAGGAAGCGCACGTCGCGGGCGTGCTCGGCGAGGATTGGGACCCGACGCTCAACGCGCAGCACGCGCTGCGCACCGCCCAACTCGACGCGCAGATGGACCGGGGGAACCCCTTCGCGTGGTTCAACCTGGGGACGGCGTTTGTGCTCAACGGCCAGTATGAAGAGGCCGCCAAGGCCTATGACCAGGCGCGCAACACCGACCCCGGCCTGCCCTGGCGGATGCTGTGGTACCAGTTCGGCCCTTTTGAGGCGTACCTCAACACCAACCGCCTCGAAGACGTGATCGCGCTGGCCCGCGTCAACGACAACAACACCAAAGAAGTCGAAGAGACTTACTACTATTGGGGCCTGGCCCTCGCGCAGCAGGGCCAGTATGACGAGGCCGGGGCTAAGTT
>DAOTXU010000186.1:0-1695 GCA_034435135.1 Anaerolineae bacterium
CAACCGACACCCCAACGGCGACCGATACGCCCACGCCCACCATTACGCCCAGCCCGACCGACACGCCGACCGATACGCCGACGGCGACGCCGACCCCCACGCTCACACCCACTGCCACACCCACAGCGACCGACACACCCTCTGAAACCCCCACCCCGACCGCGACCGACACGCCTTCGGCGACGCCAACGCCCTCCGACACCCCGACGCCGACGGTCACGCCGACCGAGACGCCGAACCTGGCCGCGACCAGTATCGAGCTTACGCTCAACGCGCTGGCGACGATCCAGCAAGGGACCCTGGCCGCGCTCGCCACGCTGGCCGCGCCCACCGCCACGCCTGAACCGACGGCGACCCCCAACCTGACCGCCACGTATTTCACCTGTCGTTGGCTGTGGGTCATGATCGCGCGCGAGCACAAGAACTACGTCTGGATACCGACCGAGTGGGGCTTCACACAGAGCTTTGTGTTTGAGAACACCGGCACCTGCGCATGGCCTGAAGGAACCCGCCTGGTCTACATTTCGGGCGCGCGGTTGGACGGCCCCGCCGAGGTCGCCTTGCGAGAACCTGACGGCGACTGGGCGCGCGCCAAACCCGTGAGCGTGCCGCCCGGCAAGGCGGGGCGCGTGGTGTTGCCCCTGCATACTGACGCGGAGATCGGCGATTTCTGGAGCCGGTGGGCGCTGGTGCTGCCCAATGGACAACGGGTTGGGCCGCTGGTCAGCTTTGCCATCCACGCCTACGATCTGCAAAGCAGCGCGCAGCCCTCGGCGACGCCTCGCGCGGCCCTGCCCTCGCCGCTCGATGCGACGCCGCCCGGCGGGGTCGCGGGCGGCCCCGCGGGAATTGTCAACGTTGCCGGCACCGCGAACCTGCGCACGGGACCAGGCACGAACTATCCCATTGCCGGGGGCGCGTCCGGTGGTATGCGGCTGCCCATCATCGCGCAGGCGAACGACAGCACCGGCAGGGCATGGTATCTCATTGAGCGGCCCGAAGGCGGGCGCGCGTGGATCGCGTCGTGGATTGTGGACCTCGATCCACCCGGCGCGGAGATCGCGCCAGCGGCGACCGTCCCTGCGCCGCCTGCCGTGCAACCGCAACCGGCGGCGACCCAACCGGGGGCCACGCAGCCGGGGGCGACCCAACCGGCCGGCGGCGGTCAGCCAACGGAACCGCTGGGGTTCTACCCGGACGTGGGGACCTGCGCCTACGCTGGCGACGATTATGACTGCCTGGTTTTCGTGAATATCTATGGCGGGGTGCCGCCTTACACGCTATGGTATAACGGGCAGCGCTACCAAGGGCACACGCCGATTGAGATTCAGGTCCGCTGGCGGCGGTGCGACATCGCCTTCTTCGAGCTGCGCGTCCACGACGAAAGCGGCCTGCCGGAGAACGATAAGATACAATCGTTTACCATCGACCCGAACACCTACGCCGACCGGTTCCCCGGCGGCGTGTGCACGTTGCCTTAAGGCTGCCTGGAGGACAGACAGAGGGCTTAAGCCCCTGTCTGATGGAACCAGGGAGACAGGCCGACCGGCGCGGGGTGAAAAGGGGTATATATTGAAGTGATTCAAGCTTTTCAGCCAACGACCGCGGTGCGTGTGGTGCTTGTCGTGTTTGCGGACACCTCACCCCCCGTCCCCCTCTCCCGGCTACGCCGGACTATAGCCGCAAGCGGAGAGG
>DAOTXU010000187.1:0-20586 GCA_034435135.1 Anaerolineae bacterium
CCTCTCCGCTTGCGGAGAGGGGGTGTCGAGCCGCAGGCGAGACGGGGGTGAGGTAGAGAAAGGCCTTAGCACGGCCGCCGGTTGGCGTAAGTTTGAATCAGTTCAATGCTTGGCGAGGCCAGGAGCACGACCGAATAAAAAGCATCACTCATCCAACGGACTGCGCACCGCTTTGGGGCTACGGTTCAATACATGGGTGTAGATCATGGTCGTTTTACAGCTTTGTGCCCGAGCAGCTCCTGGACGGTCCTGATATCGTATCCAGCCTCAAGCAGGTGAGTGGCAAAGCAATGGCGGAAGGTGTGCGGGCTGACTGGCTTATCGAGTTTCGCCTGATATGGTGCTATAATGTAGTAACGACAGGTACAAAATCTGTCGAAATAAATGCAATAATTAGGTTCTATGTAGTAAAGTATACCAATACCGTTATCTTATATTGCGAATATGCAGTATAGTAATAATCTGTATAATTAATAGTTGGGCGAGTTGATGGGTGACCCTGACCCTGAAAAATCCAAACGAGTGACAGACGCCATGCTCAAGATGCAAGAGATCATCGTCGCCGACCTGCAGAAGGCATACGACGGCTAATTCGGACAATTTCCCTCTTGACTGTCTAGAATAAATGTTCTAAAATATAGCAACCACCCATCTTGGGTGGGTGAAAACTTTGCTTCAACGACATCAATCACTATTTCACTATTAAGGAGGTTTCTATGAGCCCAAAGAAAGGCACGCAAAAGTCCGCCAGGAGCACCACTGCGATCAACAAGAAGTCCAAGGGATTCACGGACGAGGAACGAGCCGCGATGAAGGAGCGCGCCCAAGAGCTGAAGGCGGAAGCGCGCGCGAGCAAGGACAAGGCGGAGGGGGAAAGAGCCGTGCTGGCAAAAATCGCCGAGATGCCGGAACCGGATCGCAGCATGGCCGAGCGGCTCCATGCGATCATCAAGTCCAGCGCGCCGGCCCTTTCGCCGAAAACCTGGTACGGGATGCCCGCGTATGCTAACATGGACGGCAAGGTCGTCTGCTACTTCACGGCTGCGTCGAAGTTCAACTCAAGGTACGCGACGTTCGGCTTCAACGACGATGCGAACCTCGACGAAGGCGCCATGTGGCCGACGTCCTTCGCGTTGAAGGAGTTGACCGCCGCCGAAGAGGCAAGGATCGCCGCGCTCGTGAAGAAAGCGGTGAGCTGAGAGCTGATCGCACGTGTAAGAGACCCCGACGGTAACATCATCGGGCTTATTCAGTAGCCGTGAGCGCGCCAGCGACAAATCTATGTTTCGCTCGCGCGCACTGTGCGGTCGCCAGCTACCGGACACTGAACGCATGTTCGAGAAAAAGGCTCTTGTATTCTCTTACCTCACCCCCTAAGTCCCCCTCTCCATTGCATGGAGAGTATTTGTTCATCTTATGGCTCCTGCGACTAAAGTCGCGGGTGAATTCGCAATTCTGACGGCGCTATTTTGCGATTAGCCGCCGACTTTAGTCGGCGTGTTGCGAAAAACACAGTGCAGCGCCGCACAGGGCAGACAAGGTGAACAGATACCATGGAGAGGGGGACTTCAGACGCTGAACAGGACCGACTCCCCCTCTCCTCGTGCGGAGAGGGGGACGGGGGCTATAGTCCGGCGAAGCCGGGGTGAGGTAAAACCATCGAACAACTGTCCGATGTCCGGTAGCTAGTGCGGTCGCGCAGGCAATTTACCAGAAACATTCACCCGCCCAACAAAGCGTGCACCTGACTGGCGGGATTCTGCGGCATTTTCGGGCTTTTCCTGTTCCCAAAGCGAATCCACGCCCGCCAGCAGGTAACGCAGGCCGTTGAGGGAGCTTTGGTCAATCAGTGCACTTCCCTCACTGGATATAGTTTCTTCAGCTTATCCCTGGCATTCGGGATCGTGAAACGCCAGTCAATCGTTGCTCGGGCGGCGTTCCGTTCCGCTTCCCAAGCGCCAACCTCGCTTTTCACGATTTTTCGCTGCCCAATCTGCGATCCAGACATTGTTCGGTCAAGACCGAGATTTCGACCTCAGCCATGTTCAACCAACTGCTATGCTCGGGCGTGTAATGAAACTCCAGTTTTCTCGTCAACAGCCGCGCTTGCTCAGGCGGAAAAGCCTCAAAAACGCTGCCGACGAATGGGTTGTGTCGTGTGATTTTTCTGGCGCCTGGGCGACCCTTTTGGGTCAGTGCGACCAATTCTGCCTTTTCGTCTTCCTCCAAATCTACGACGTATTTCTTCGCCATCGCCGACTCCTTCCTGGCTTTTGGCGAATTTTAACTATCGAAGTTTTTCTGATGAGGTACTAGATACAAAATACGGTTTTGGCGTCGGACTCAAAGTTGCGCTATGCTTGCGTGGGCTTCGGCTCAAGCAATGATCTGCCAGGACTTTGGGAGGGGTTGCGTGGCGTTGCACAGGGGCCGTGATCGCAGCCGGGCCGACAGGCCGAAGGCGGTCGGATATCTGCCGCCGCGCGTCTTAGACGGCATACCTGGCTTTCTGGCGTGGCTGTCGTTGATCCTGATCGTCGTCGGCGCGATCCGTGAGCCGCGTTGGGTGCTGGCGGTCGTCACCGCCCTGGGGTTGTACATGGCGGCGCGGTTCGTGCTTGGCGGGGTGGGGAACGTCATCGCCATGCGACAAATCGCGCGCTGGGAGGGGATCGACTGGCGGGCGGAGTATGCGCGCCGTCGTTCGCCGCTCAGCCTGGCGTGGGACGCCGTGCAGCACGTGGCGATCATCCCCAACTACAATGAGACGGTCGAGAAGCTGCGGATCACGCTGCAACGCCTGGCGATGTTCCCCGGTGCGTCGAAGGCGCTCACGGTTGTGCTGGCGATGGAGGCCGACGAGTTGGGTGCGCGCTCCCGCTTTGACCGGCTCCAGGCGGAGTTTGCCGGGCGGTTCGCGCGGATGATCTTCTCGTCGCACCCGGCGGGCCTGCCGGAAGAGACGCCCGGAAAAGCCGCCAACGAAAAGTGGGCCGCGCGTCTGGCGAAGCGTCACCTGGTCGATGAGTTAGGCTATCCGCTTGAAACGATTGTGGCCACCATCCTGGACGCGGACTCCTTGCTGCATCTGCGCTACCTGGAAGCGCTGACCTGTCTCTTTGCCACTGACTCAGGCCGCGCGCACGCCATCTGGCAGGCGCCGGTGCGCTATCACAACAACGTGTGGGACGTGCCCACGCCGATCAGCCTGCTGCATGTGTATTCATCGGCGTGGGAGACGGCATACCTGGCCGCGCCGTGGTGGTTTGCGCTGCCGTACTCGACCTACTCCATCAGCCTGCGGCTGCTGCATGAGGTCGGTTACTGGAACTCCGAGCCGGAGGACCAGCACATCTTCAGCCAGAGCTATTTTCACCAGGGCGGAAACGTGAGGGTGCGGCCCCTGTACCTGCCCTTCTCGTGCGACGCGACGACCGGCCCCAACCTGATCGGCGCATTTCAGGCGCGCTACGAACAGACCACCCGCCATGCCTGGTGGGGCGTCAAGGAGATTGGGTACACGCTGGATCAGCTCATCAGGCGGACCGGCGTTCCTGGCCTGGGCGGAGCGCGGCTGCTGTTGCAGGTCGCGCACGACCAGATCATGGCGGGAGCCGGCTGGGTGATTATGACCTTGGGGGCGCAGTTGCCGTTTCTGTTCCACCCTAAACTGTTGGTGTTCGACTCGCCGGAAATTGTGACGCTGACGGTCGCCATGTTCATCGTCACGCTGATGGGCGTCGCCTTCTGGGTGATGGATTGGTCCACGCGGCCGGCGCGCGCCCGCCCCTGGACGTGGCGCGAGCGGGCGGCGCTCCTGGCGAGCATCGCGCTCCTCCCGGCGATGACGGTGATTGCGCTCGCATTGCCCGTGCTGGAGGCGCAGACCCGGCTCCTGTTCGGCCTGCCGGCGCGACACAGCCGTTCGGCCCGAAAGGTTTAGCACACTCCTCTCGACGCTTAGCTCCCCGCGAGCTTCAAGCTCGCGGGGAGCTGCACAAACTGTGGACTCAAGAGAAGGCCCCGCGCGCGGGGCCTTTTTGCCTTACCGGGGTCGTGGGTTGCGGATCGTAAAGCTGTAACGCAACTCCAGGCGGTCGGGCGGGGGTTCGAGTGTGGAGCTTTCCTCAGTCGGCGTTGCGGTCGCTTCAGGCGTCGCTTCGGTCGCGGCCTCAGCCTCCGGCGTGATGGGCGTCGGCGTGAACACGACAAACGGCATATCGACGCGACGCAGCCAGACCTGAACCTGGTAGAACGCGCCTGACTCCAGCGCGCGGAAATACACCGGCCCCTGGTTGCAGACCGGGTAGATGTGTTGCAACTCCTCGCGGCGGCGCTGGGCGCTGAACAGGGTGAGCAACAGTTCCGCGTCAGGATTGTCACAAGTGAATTCCATCTCGACAGTAATCTGCCCCGAAATGGCCGGGTCGAACTGGAGCGCGATGTAATCGTACTCGTCCTCCGGCAGCGCGAGAATGCCGCCGCCGGTTTCCTCAAAGGTTATCCCCAGCACGCCGAAGGTATACACAGGCATGGCGCGGCTATCGCGGTCGTCGGGTGTGGGCGCCGGCGTCTCGGTGGGCGCGCGCGTGCGGGTCGGGCGCGGGGTGAAGGTCGGGTAGGGCGTGTTGGTCGTGGTGGGCGGCGGCGGCGTGTCCGTGATCGGCGGCGCGGGGACGATGGGCAGGGTGTTCAAGTCGCCGGCCACCTCCGCGCTGTCCGGCTGTTCCAGGGAGACCCAGCCGGTCAGCGTCCCATATTGCACCCGCGCCCAGTGGTTGTGCTGGTCGCGCCCGAACACCGTCGCTTCGTGCCCCGCCGGCATGACGCCGACGGCGGCGTAGAAGGCGCTGGGGCCGGCGCGCAGCGTCAGTTCATTGCGGGCGGTGACGACGATCTTCCCGACCGGAGTCCATGTGGGGGGAAGGGTGAATGTCGGCGCGGGGGTGAACGTGGGTGGGAGCGTCTCGGTCGGGGTGGGGTTAGCCGACCCCGCGCAGGCGGTCAGCGCCAGTGTCAATGCCAGGACCTGGAGAGACAGGCCAGCGCGTTTAAACACATGCATCGTCGATTATCCTTTCGCTGGCGTCATCATGCATTCTCATTCGCAGGTGGACAGTGGGCTTACGCCCGCTGTCTACGTCAGTTCTGGACGTAAGCCAAGCGTACAGCCGCGCGCGCGATCCGTCAAACGGCGACGCATCGGAGAGGGCCAATCCAGGGAGAAATGCGTTGAGGAACACTGAAGATCATCACTCTCGCAGAACGACCACCTAGATTATACTTGGGTGTGCGATTCGGGGTAGCGGCGACCGGGGTTGAGCTGATCGCGCCGCTCTTGCGGCGGGTCACGCACATAGGTTGACTTAACGGTGAAATCAGCACGAACAGTGGGCTTAAGCCCGCTGTCCGAACAGATTTCTCCAAAGGGGAAACGGCGCGCTTGGGTGAACGAAGTACTGCGAAACACAAAGAAGGCTCTAACAGGATCGGGACAAGATTACAACATTCACCAACGGGTTCGCTCGTATAATAGAAGTGAAGGATTAATGCCTTTGTGCTATTTGCATGGTTTATTGCCTTTTCTCTGAGAAGGCGCAGGGCGCGAGGACAGCCCACTTGCAGGAGGGTGTGTGATGCCGAAATCAATCCTCCCCAACCAGAGCCGCCAGCGCGGACAAGGCCTGCTCGAATACGCGCTTATTCTGGCGATGGTCAGTCTGGCTATTATTGCGATTTTAGCGCTGGTCGGCCCAACGGTCAGCAACGTGTTCTCGAACGTCGTCTACCAGATCAACTACGGCAGCGCTACCGGCGGCGTCGGCTGGCGCGGCGGCGACGACTCGTCGTATGTGCCTCCCGCCGGCGTCGAGTCGGTCTGCGGCGACGGCTGGTGCGACTTCCGGTCGGAGAACTACGACAACTGCCCGGCGGACTGTAGCGCCCCCGGCGGCGGCGGGCGGTGCGGCGACGGGAACTGCGAACCGGCCCAGGGTGAGAACTCGATCACCTGCCCGCTCGACTGCTCCGGCGGCGGCCTGGGCATCTGCGGCGACGGCATCTGCAACCCCGCCATCGGCGAGAACGCGACCAATTGTTACGCCGACTGCGGCGGCACCGCGCCCACGCCCACGCCCGGCGGGCCTACGCCCATCCCCGACTGCAACGAGCTTTCTATCGGCGCGGTCCAGTTGACCACCGACCAGGCGCGCGTGTCGATCACCAACGGCCTGGGCCAGCCGATCACCATTTCGCGCATTGTGCACAACTGGGCGCAGAACGGCGCCCGGCTGATGGACTATATGTGGCTCGGCAGCAGCAGCAACCACATCTGGGGCCGCGCCAACACCACCCCCGATGACACCACTGCGCCCACCGACACCGGCGGCGCGGACGCCGCCGGCTGGCTGGTGACGGGCGGCAGCCCGACGATTCTTGCCGGCATCACGGTTGACCTGGTGAGCAACTTCCGCAACGGGCCATCCATCACCAGCGGCGAGGCGTCGGCGTTCAACTACACGGTCAGCTTCACCAACGGCTGCGTGATCTCCAACCTGTCGGCCCCGGCCACGATGACCCCCGACACCGGCGGCACGCCCGACTGCTCGCCGTTCCAGATCAGCGCGGTTACCCTCAACGGCGCCAACCAGGCGCGCGCCACCATCACCAACAACTCCGCGCAGCCGGTCGCCATCGTCGGCCTGATCTTCACCTGGCCGAAGCTCTCCAGCACGATGGTCAACGACTGGATTCAGTTGGAACGCCCTGACGGCACCACCGGCAATTACATCTGGAGCGGCAGCGAAGGCGTCAAGGACGACACGCCGCCGACCGACAGCATGGTGGCCGATGTCGGCCAATGGCTGGTCGTGGGCGGCGCAAGCCCGACTCTGGCGGCCAGCGACTCGCAGGCCCTGTTCAACGAGTTCGACAGCGCCCCGGACATCCGCCTGCAATCGTACCCCAGCCAGTACAGCTATCACGTGTTCCTGAGCAACGGCTGCGAACTGGAAACCGACACCCCGTTGCCCGCTTACACCTACATCAACCTGGAAGAGAGCGACTTCACCGTCACCGGGTCCTTTAACGGTGCCAACGATATCGGGGCCTCGCGCTGTTACATGTACTGGGCCAACAGCGAGTGTCGCTCCAGCCCCACCTGCTCCGACATCATGACCTATAACTTCAACGTCACGGATCCGGGCACGTATGTGATTTGGGCGCACGTCAGGGGCAACCTGATGAACTCCGGCAGCCCTACCTCCTATGACTCCTTCTGGGTACAAGTGGACGACGGAACTGTCTACAGCTCCGGTGCAACCAACGGCTACCTGAACTTCAACGGCTTGCCGACTTCCTGGTCTTGGGTGCGGGTCCGCCACGGGGAAGACCCGAGTACCCAGACGTTTCTCAACCTGACCGCCGGCCAGCACACGCTGCGCATCCGCGAGCGCGAGATCGACACCGGCATCGATGCTTTTGTCATTACCAATGACCTGGCCTATACCCCGCCGCCGGCGGAATGCGCCGCCGCCAACCCCCAGATCATGGAGGCTGAGGACGCGCGCATTACAGGCACGATGATGCAGACCACTTACGATAGCACCTATTCGGGTTGCAACTACGTGGGGTCGGCGGACAGCGGCGGCACCTACGACGGCCAGGGCACCATCGAGTTTGACTTCAACGCGCCGATCACCGCCGATTACGTGATCTGGTCGCGCGCTATCGGGGAGAACGGCAGCAGTGACAGCTTCTACGTCTCGGTCGATGGCGGCTACGAGTATCTCTACGCGCTGCACACCACGATGCCGAGCACCCCTTATTGGGCGCGCGTGCGCCACAACAACTGGGAGGATAGCACCTACCCCAGTATGGACCCGGTGATCTTCAACTTGACCGCCGGCCAGCACACCATCCGCTTCCGCACGCGCGAGGACGGTTCCAAGCTGGACGCCATTGTCGTGGCCCTACGGGGTGGCTATACGCCGCCCAGCGAGGTCACCTGTGCGGACGTGTCCACGCCAACCCCGCAGCCGATGCTGACCTGCGGCTCAACCGTGACCGACAACATCACCAACGCGAACTGGTACGACAACTGGCAGTTCATCGGCAACGAAAACACGCTGGTGACCCTCACCATGCGGCGCACCTCCGGCAACCTGGACGCCTGGCTCGACCTGTATAACCCGACGGACGGCTCCATCCTCGTCTCTGACGACGATCACGGCGCCATCCCCGGCGACAGCACGACCAACCAGGATGCGCAACTGGCCTACGTCCTGCCCGGCACCGGTCTCTACACGCTGCGCGCCACGCGCTACCAGCTGCAGAGCGGCAGCACCATCGGCGGCTACAACCTGGAAATGCAGTGCCGCCCGCTCACGCCCCAGCCCATCGCCTGCGGCGACGAATTCCAGGACAGCATCGAAGAAGAGGACTGGCTGGACCTGTGGTCGTTCGGCGGCCAGGAGGGCGCGCAGGTCACCATCGCCATGGACAGCGCGAGCGGGAGCAGCCTGAATGAGTACCTGATCCTGCTCGACCCGGACGGGAATACCGTCGCCGAAGACAACGACGCCGGGCCGGGCGACAACGCGCTGATCGCTAACTTCACCCTGCCGGAGTCGGGCATCTACACCATCATTGCGACGCGCAGCGGCCAGGCGTGGGGTACGACGCGCGGCGACTACCGCCTGCGCCTGGCCTGCCAGATGACGAGCGGCCTCGCCTGCGGCAAGACCCAGCGCGGGCGCATCACCAACGCGGACTATTACGACTACTGGGAGTTCACCGCCGACGCCGGCACCTATATCAGCGTCACCATGTATCCCGACCCCTCCACGCCTGACCTCGACCCCTACCTGGAACTCTATCGCTCCAGCGACCTCACCACTGCGCTCATCAGCGACGACGACGACGGCAACGGCGACGCCGCCGCGTTCAGCTACCTGATTACCCAGAGCGGCTCCTATACCGTCCGCGCGCGGCGCTATGGCAGCAGCGGCGGCGCGGATGGCACCACGCAGGGCGAGTATCAGGTCTCGCTCACATGTCACACGCCGCAGCCGATCACCTGCGAGGAGGTCGCCACCGGCACGCTGGACAACACGGACTACTACGACATCTACACCATCACTGTGCCGACCGGCGTGTCGAACCTGTTCCTCGACATCGGGCAGTTCCCCACCAGCGGCACGCTGGCGGGCGGCAACGGCGTGAGGGCCACGCTCTACCAGAACAGCCTGCCGCCGCACGACAACAGCGATGACACCAACCGCGTCTACGGCGACATCGACGATGGGGTCAACTGGCTCTTCATCAACCGGTCGGTGACCGCCGGCACCACCTACTACATCCGCGCCGGGCGGCAGGGCGAGGGCAACCGCTCCTCCGACACCGGCATTACCGGCGAGTACGCGCTGTCGGTGCGCTGCGGCTGGTATGTGCCGCCGGAGAACACCGTCGCCTGCAACACGCCGGTTCACGGGGAGATCACCGATCACAACTGGTACGACTACTACACCTTCAACGCCACCGCCGGGCAACTGCTCAGCGTCACGATGTACAAGGACGACGCCGCCCTCAACCCCTCCCTGAACCTGTACGGCCCCACCGGCGCGCAGGTCACGCCAGTGGAGTGGGGGCAGGACGAAGACCACGGCGACGGCAACAACGCGGCGTTACGCCATTACCTGGTGCCCGCCAACGGGACCTATACCATCCGCGCCACGCGCTACAACACCTCCGACCGCAACCAGGCCGAAGGCCGCTACACGCTTAACGTGGCGTGCAACACGCCTCAGACTATCGCCTGCGGCGAAACCGTGACCGGGGCCATCACGAACCAGGACTTCATCGACCGCTACACCTTCACCGGCCAGAACAACGGCAGGGTGCAGATCCAGATGACCACCATGACCGGCGACCTGGACAGCAAGATTTACCTGCTGCGCCCCGGCTACGCCCATAGCACCTACGACTTCTTTGACCATCAGCCGCAATCGTCGGATGCGACGCAGAACGCCACTCTCAACGCCACGCTGGACCGGACCACCAACCCCTGGGAGATTTGGGCCAGTCGCTACAGCGCCAGTGGCCGCGACGAACCCTCCGACGCCGCCACGACCGGCACCTACAGCCTGACCCTGAACTGCGATTGGAGTTGGACGCCGCAAATGTGCGCCACCAACCTCAGCATCGCCGCGCCGGAATGGAACCCGATCGACCCGGCGAACAGCGTGCGCGCGCGCGTCGCCAACACCGGGCCGTTCGACGTACAGCTCGACCGCGTGCAGTTCTTCTGGCCGCAGTTGCTGCCAGGGACCATGTATAACGACTACCTGCGCTTCGGTCTGCTGGGTTATGACATCTGGGGCGCAGACGGCAGCGGCGCCAGCGCCGACCTGACCCCGCCTACCGACACATTCACCGATTCGCCCTACATGACAACTGACCTGAACGCCAGGCGACTGACGACCGGCACGACCACTTACATCTTCAACGACTTCGACAGCAACCCGGACATCCGGGGCGGTTCCAGCATCAGCCAGTACCGCTTTGTGCTGACGTTCAGCAATGGCTGCACGCTCGACACCAGCGTGACGCCGGTCACGTGCGGCAACGGGACGTGCCAGACCGGCGAGGATCCGCTCAACTGCCCCGCCGACTGCCCGGCGCAGTGCGGCGACGGGCTGTGCACCGGCGGGGAGAACGCGCAGACTTGTGCAAGCGACTGCCCGGCTGTGTGCGGCGACGGGCTGTGCACCGGCTCGGAGAGCCAGTACACCTGCTCCAACGACTGCCCACCGGTTACGACGTCCATCGCGTGCGGGGGCACGGCGAACCAGAATATTACCAACGTCGAGTGGTATGACTGGTATCGCTTCAACGCCATCGCCGGGCAGCGGGTCACCATCAGGATGACGCGCACCTCGGACAACCTGGATGCGTGGCTCGACCTGTATGCTTCCGACATGACGACACGCCTCACCTACGACGACGACAGCGCCGGCAACCAGAACGCGCTTATCAACAACTACGCCCTGCCCGGCGCCGGCACGTATTACATCCGCGCCACGCGCTACCAGCAGCAGAGCGGCAGTACTTATGGAGCCTACACCCTCACCTTAGAGTGCGTGGCGTGCGGCGACGGGTGGTGCAACGGGGGCGAGACCAACGCCACCTGCCCCAGCGACTGTCCGGTCCTCTGCGGCGACGCGCGCTGCGAAGGCTCGGAGACCCTGGCGACCTGCCCGCAAGACTGCGCCGTGTGCGGCGACGGGACGTGCACTGCCGTCGCTGGCGAGACCGCGTACACCTGCCCGACCTGGGCACCCCCAACCAACGGCGACTGCCCCGCGACCGCGACTCCCATCGCCTGCGACAGCACGACCAACGGCGACATCACCAACGCCGAGTGGTTCGACATGTACAGCTTCACCGCTTCTGCCGGGCAGCACGTCACCATCACGATGTTGCGCACGTCCGGCGACCTCGACTCGTACCTGCAACTGTACAACGCCAGCGGCACCTTGCTCACTTCGGACGATGACAGCGGCGGCAACCAGAACGCCTACATCAACGACTTCGCGCTGGCTACCGCCGGCACGTATTACATCCGCGCCACGCGCTATGACTTTAACTATCCAAGCGCCACGACGCAGGGCAACTACTCGCTCATCCTGGACTGCTCGATCGCGTGCGCCTCCTTCGAGATCTCCGCCGACTACTTCAGCGGTCGCTCGGTGCGCGCCGACATCACGAACAACTCGACTTTCGATATGTGGATCACCGGCATCACGTTCAACTGGGCCTGGAACCCCGGCGTTCCGGTTGGCACCAACCAGTACTTCGACCTCATCCGGCTTCGCAACGGTAGCACGTCGCTAAACCCGTTCTGGGGTTGGGCCAGCAACATCAACACCCCCGGCACCACGAGCCTGACCGCCGGGCTGGGTTCTGGGCTGCATCCTGATACTGACGGGCTGAACCGCCGCTACATCCCGGCGGGGCAGATGCGCACCGTAACCGCTGTCTTCAGCCCCAGCTCGTTGCCCAACCTCAGCACCTGGGCCAACACGAACCAGTTCGACTTCATCGTCACCATCACGACCGGGCGCGACACCCCCTACGACGGCACCAACGGCTGCATCCTTGACGCGCCGTGAGCCGGCTAAGATAAGCAAAGGGGCCGTAGAGATACGGCCCCTTGTGTTTCCGGGGAGGCAAGCGCACGGGCGCTGGTCACCAGCCCTCTACTTCAAAATCCGCTTCACCACGTCCATGCTGAGCAGACTTCGCACCGAGCCGGCCAGGTCAGGCGCGTTTGCGGTCAGCCAGTCCGCCGCGCTCTTGAGTTGCGCCGGGTTGACCGGGCGGGTTGGGTCATCCAGGCTGAGCGCCTCCGCCAGCCTGTCGATGCGTCGTCCCGCCTGCCGGATTAACCTGTCATCGGCTAGGTCTTCGAGGTCCGCGCGGACATCATCCAGCGCGTCACGCAAGGCTTCAACCTCCTCCGCGCTGGCGAGGCTCTCCAGGTTCGGCCCGCCCACCGCCCGTCCAGTGATGATGTCCCGGCCCGCGATGTTCTGCGCGCGCACCGACGCGCCGGAGCCAATCGCCGCGCCGGGGCCGACATCCCCGGCGATGTGAATGGTGTCGCGTCCGGCGACTTCGCCCCCGCTGATGTTCAAATCGCGCCCGGCGGCGATGCCGCCGCCCTCAACATAGGGGCCGCCCCCGGTGTTGATCTTGCGCGCGTGGTCGCGCAACACGTCGCCCTGCACGTCGTATTTGTCGCCCTCCACTTTGTCGCCGCCTACTTTGTCGCCCTCCATGTAATCGCCGCCGGCCTGGATAACCCGGCTGTCGCGGACGTCGCGGCCCGCGTGGATGTTGATGCCTCCAGGGGCGCTTTCATCTCTCGGCGCGGACTGCTTCGCCTGCTCCCAGCCGGCGGACGTCAGGTCATACCAGTCGTCCTCTTGGGTAGCCAGCCCTTGTAGCGTGAGTTCGTCCAGCCCGCGCAGGAGATCGTGCTTGCTGAGTTGCAGTCGGTCACGGAGAGCCGACAGGTTGCGTTTCACCGGGTCTGGCGTCTCACTCAAATAGTCCAGGATGCGCTTTGCGTGTACAGAAAGCTCGCTCACCGCACTACTCTCCCGAAATGTTAGGGCGCGCACGCCGCGCCCGCTGGCAATGTCTCCGGTGGTGAATCACCAGCCCTGACGCCAATCACCGCCGCGCGCGCCGGAGCGGCGAGGGCAACCCCGTCGGCAGGCGCATCCCCCGGTGGTAGACGTACCATTCCAGCGCCAGGATCGCCAGTCCCGCCAGCGCCGCCAGCGGCCAGAACTCCTGCTGCCCAACCGCCTCGCGCTCCGCCTCGCTCAGGGTTGCCGCGCCGATGGTGATGGCCTCGCGCGGGGCGATGTCGCTCTCGGCTTTGCTGAACAGATTGACCGCGAACCATTCTGTGAGCATCGTCTCGCCGTCGGCGCGCACCGTCACCGTGTAGACGCCGGGCAGTTCCGTCTCGCTGAAGTTGATCGCCTCCTCCTCGACCGGATATGTCCGCTCCGAGCCGTCGGGCCGGACGACGATCACTTCGTCGGCGGTGAGCGGGGGCCGGATGAGCAGGCTTTCGGCGGGACGCAACCCGTCGGGCGCATCAACGGCGTGAGAGGGGGAGAACCATTCCAGCAGGTTTGCCAGCAGGATCGGCCAGGCGATTTGCAGCGGCAGATCGGAGCGGTGTAGGTCAAACGCGATGATGGCGATCTGCCGGCCGCGCGTCTCGCCGGCCAGGATGATCGGGCCGCCTTCAGCCTCGGCCAGCGGCTTGGCCCAATCCACGCCGTCCAGCACGGCGAAATCGGCCAGGTTCAGGTTGTTGAGCGTGACGAAAGTCATGCGCGGGTCGTCCTCGGCCACGCTGATCAGCCGCGTCTGCTCGGTGAACCCTAAAAACTGGAAGAACTCGGTGCTCTTCGTCGGTCCGATGATGAGCAGATCGCCCGGCGGCAACTCATCAGGCAGGACCGTATCGAAAATGTAGAGGTCGTATGGCTCGGTGGGCAGGGGCTGATCCTCGCCGAGGCGATAGGGCTGCACCCCCGGCAGCGCCAGGAGCAATTGCTCGATGTACACATTGCCCGGCGAGATCAGGAGTACGCGCCCTCTGCCCGGCGGCTGATAGGCCGCCCAGGCGGTGTCGTCCAGGGCCAGATAATCGGCCTGTGTCGAGGCGGCGGGCCGCGTGAGCGAGGCGCGGATCAACGTCGGGTCAGGCAGATCGCTGAAACTCACGTCAATCGACTGGCTGGCCGGCACGGTGTACGTTGCCGCGTCGTAGAGTTTGCCGTCCAGTTCGAGGCTGAAAATCACGTCTATGTCCTGCGCGCTGAAACTCGCGATCTGCGCGAAGAGTTCCGGGCCTTCACCGGGCACCGCGCGCGCCGAGAGCGCTGTGATCGCCAGGTTGCCGTCGCGCTCGCCTACGGGGATGTAGCTCAACGTCCCCGGCACGGAGGGCAGGTTCGGCGGCAGGCCGCCGTCACTGATGACGATGACCGAGAACGCCTCACTGCCCTGCGCGCCGACTGCGCTCAGCGCCAGCGCGGCGTTCCAGTCGGCTTCCGTCTGTGAGGGCCGGGCGTCGGCGAGCGCGCTGAGCAGCGCGCCCTCGTCGTCCGCGCCGGCGATTAACACGCGCGGCACCGGGCCGACCTCGATCAGCGTCATGGTGTTGCCCTCGCCCAACTGCTGGATGATGTCGGCGGCCAGCTGGCGGGCGCGCTCGAACCGGTTTGCCACGCCCGCAATGTCGGTGGCGTTCATGCTCGCCGAGGCGTCGAGCAGCACGGTCACGTTGCCCGTGCTCACCGCCGGCACTTCACGATAGGGCCGTGCCAGCGCCAGCACCAGCGCCGCCAGGATGAGCAACTGCAAAAAGAGCAGCAGGTTGCGGCGGAGGCGCTGCCAGGGCGCGTTGGCCTCGCGGTCGCGCATCAGCCGCTCCCAGAGCAGCGTGCTGCTCACCGAGACTTCGCGCCGGCGCAAGCGCAGCATATAGAGCAAGATGATCGGGATCGCCAGCGCAGCCAGTGCGAGCGCGAGAGGTGTCAAGAACGACACCGCACGGCTCCAACGGAACCCAGAACCCAGAATTCAGATTTCAGATGAACCAGCATCGAGCATCCAGCTTCCAGTATCCAGTTCACCGCACCACCTGCAAGCGCCGTAAATCGTACAGGATCAACTCTTCCCAGGGCACAGACGTTTCGACCATGAGATAATGCACGCCGCGCCCGACACAAAGCGCGGCGACCTCGTCGCGCCACGCCGTCAGCCGGCTGAGGTAAAAGTCGCGCATTGGCCCGTCGATGGTCACGTCCTGCGGCTTGCGCGTTTCCACGTCGATCAGGCTCAGGTCGCCGGTGAGGGGCGGATTTACCTCATCGGGCGTGAGCGCCTGGATCACGACGACCTCGTTCCCCCGGCCCAGTAGTTCGTTCAGGCCGTTCTGAAAACCGGTCGGCGAGAGCAGGTCGGAGATCAGAATGACCAGGCCGGGCCGCACGCCCCGCAACGCCCAGTTGTGCAGCGCGCCGTCCAGGTCGGTCAGCCCGGACGGGTGCACCCCTTCCAGAAATTTCAGCAGCGCCAGGCTCCGCCCACGTCCACGCATCGGCCCCCAAACGAGATCCCCCTCGTTGCGCAGCGCGACCGCTGTCAGGTGGTCGCCCGTGCTTAATGCGATATGCCCCAACCCGGCGGCCAGGCGCAGCCCAAAGGTGAACTTGTGTGCGTCCCCGCCGGCCTTGCCTTCGGGCCAGTCCATGCTGGCGGAGGAGTCCAGCAAGATGTACACCGCCAGGTCCTCTTCTTCCTCCAATAGCTTAATGAAGGGGCGTTCCAGGCGGGCGTAGATGTTCCAGTCCAGGCGCCGGAGGTCGTCGCCGCGCGCGTAGTTGCGGTAATCAGCGAACTCAATCGACGTGCCGCGCCGCGTGGAGCGGCGCTCGCCCTTGATCGCGCCGGCCCTCACCCGCTTGGCGACCAGGCGCAGTTGCTCCAGCTTGCGGAGCGTGACTTCATCGAACAGCTTTTCGACCATGCTATCAGTCCGTCAAATCCTGGCGTTGGAAGAGCCACAGCGTCAAGCCTACCAAACCGGCCAACCAGATTGCTACAATCACAAGCGACAGCGCCAACGAGTTGGCCCCTACCGATAAACTCATCAAGCCGACGCCGGGCGTCGTGCTCCCGCTGGTCACAAAGGGAAGCGGCGAGGTCGGCGCGCCGCCCTGCAAGATCGTGTTGATGTTACTCAGATTGTACGTGAAACGCAGGCGCAAAAGCTCTGCCCAGGCGTCGCTTTTGAAAAGGATCGCCAGCGCGCTTAGACCCAGCGGGAGCAATTCGTCGATGAACAGCACCATCAACCCGCCGAGCACGCCGGTCAGCACCGAGCGCGCGCGCATCGCCAGCAGCGCGACCAGCGCCCCGACGATGAGCGTGTCCACAAACGCCAGACTCGCGCGGATGCCGTAGCGCGCTAGAAAGTCGCCGATCACGTTGAGGGTCGGCGCAGGGCCGTAAGGTGCGCCGACGAGCCAATTGACCGCGCCAAAACCGACTGTCATGACCAGCGCCATCACGGTGAACGTCAGCAGGATCACCACGCCCAGCACCAGGAACTTCGCCGCCATCAGTTGCAGGCGTGGCCGGCGCGGGACGATATTCTTCCACGTGCGCCACTGGTACTCGCCCGCGAAGATGGTCGCCGCCACGCCCATCACCGCCACCCGGCCAAACAGGTTTGTGGTCACGTCCCAGACCCCTAGCGCGACATCGTCCCAACTCAAGTATTGCTGGGTGCGCAATTCCTCGATCAAGAGGTTGAGCGCCAGGTAGCCCGCCGCGCCGCCCAGCGCCACTACCGGCCAGATCACCAGCGCGCAGCCCGCCACGCGGCGGTTGCCCCACACCTTGCGCCACTCGGCGCTGAAGAGATCAAGTGCGCGGAGCATCGGCGTCCGTCTCCGGCTGGTCGGCTGCGTCCAGGATTCGCAGGATTTCCGCGATTCGGGGTTTTAGCGTCGGCAGTTCGTTTTCGACCACATTCCAAATCAAGTACAAATCCAAACGCCGGTAATCGTGGACAAGCACATCGCGGAAACCTGCCATTCTTCGCCAGGGTACATCAGGATATTGCTGGCACAGGCCTTGCGAAATGAGTTTAGCGGCCTCACCGATGACCTGAAAATTGCGGATGACAGCATCCCGTATCATCCTGGAATCCATGAAAGCGGCTCGACCATCGCGAGTATATATCTCGATACTCTCAATTGCCTCCAGGATGTCATCCAGGTAAACCCGGTCGTCTCTTTTCATAGGGATACCGCTTCTTGCAGCACGCGGGCCTTTATCCGCCGGTGAAGCCCACTCTCAGTTGCCAAATCAACCTCACAACCGAGCAATTCTTCCAGGTCTTGTTTCAGACCAACAAGATCGAACAGGCTCGCTTCCGGCGCAAAATCCACCAGCAGGTCAATGTCGCTCTCTGGACCGGCCTCGCCGCGCGCCACCGAGCCGAACACGCGCACGTTCGATGCGCCGTAGCGGGCGGCGATTTGCAGGATTTCTTCCCGCCTTGCCCTCAGAAGCGCTTCGATAGCCATGGCTGACCCTCCACGACTGTTTCTTGTCGCTCTTCATTCCCGGTTACCGCCAGGAAGAACTCTTCCAACGTCTGACGCTGCCGCACGATTTGAAGCACCTCCACGCCGGCTTCGACCAGCCGCCGTGTAACCGCCGGGGCGTCGTCCGCGACCCCTGCCAGGCGCAGCCAGCCGGGTCGCCCCTCGTCTTGAACCGGCGACCAGTCCGCCAGGGCCGCGCGCGCCGCTTCGATGGGCGCCGCTTCCACAAGCAGGTTGGCGCGCTTGGACTGCTCAAGCAACGCGCGCACTGACCCCTCGGCCACTACCTGCCCGCGATTGATAATCGCTACCCGGTTGCAAACCTGCTCGACCTCGCTGAGCAGGTGGCTGGAAAGAAAGACCGTCTTGCCCTGGGTCGGCAGGCTCTTGATGAACTCGCGCACCGACGCCATGCCGGCGGGGTCCATGCCGCTCGTCGGCTCGTCGAGCAGCAGCAGGGAAGGGTCGGAGAGCAGCGCCGCCGCCAGGCCGAGCCGTTGCCTCATCCCGGTCGAGTAGGTTCTCACGCGGTCACGGGCGCGCTCGGTCAGGCCGGCCTGCTCCAGCAACGTATCGATCCGTCGGTCCGGCTCGATGCCGGCGATCTGCGCGAGCACTTCCAGGTTGCGCCGCCCGCTGAGAAAGGGGTAGAAGGTCGCGTCCTCGACCTGCGCGCCGACCCGTTGCAATACGCTGTGGTCGCGGGCCACGGAGCGACCGTAGATGAACACTTCGCCGCGCGTGGGGCGCACCAGGTCAAGCAATAAACGGATGGTCGTCGTCTTGCCCGCGCCATTGGGTCCGAGGAAGCCGTAAACCTGACCGGTTTCCACTGTCAGATTCAGGTCATCGACCGCGAGCACCCTGCCGAAGCGGCGGGTCAGGCTCCGCGTCTCAATCGCCATCTCGGTCATTGCTCGGCCAATCCGATGACCTCCACCAGCGGCAGCAGGCGGATCGTCAGTGTTAACTGAAACAGCCGGATGATGAGCAGCGCGCGGGCGGCGTCGGGCGTGGCCGGCGCATGGAGCGGAGCGAGCAGCCGGTCCAGGTGCGCGGCGCGCTCCTCATGGGCGAGTTCTGGCTGCATCTCGGCGGAAAGCTCCCACAACGCGCGGTGTAAATCCCAGGCAACTTCCGCGTCCACCGTGCGCGTCTCCATCTGCCAGGCATGCACTTCCTGAATCGCAGCCATCACCTCCAGCGCGCCGCCCAGCCCGGCAGTCAATAACTCGCGCAGATTAACCCGCCCGCCGGTAAGCGCGTCCTCCAGGCCGACGACTGCGACGGCGCTGGCTTGCAGCATGGCGGCCAATCGGCTATACCGTTGCGACGAGAGTTTGCTTTCGAGCGCGCTCAGGTAAGCGTAGAACTGGCCGGCCAGCGCGTGCGCCGCGCGCGCCTGGGGGGAGTCAAGGGCCAACAGCGGCGCTTGCAGCGCCCACAGGTCGGCAGGCGTGGGCTGTGCCCAGATGCGACGGATCGCTTCAAGGAGAGCGTTCACGTTCGCCTACTCCCTCGTCAGCGGTGTGCCCCGCTTCTTTTCGTGCAACGCGGTATGGAGATACTCAGCCACTTCAGGGCGAAACTCCAAGCCTTCGTCGGGATCAGGCATCTCCTGCTCAAGCTCCCAAAGCAACTCCTGCAACGCCTCTCTACTCAGCGCCTTCAGGTCGTCCTTCGTCAGATCGGCAACACGAGTTGCGTCCATCGTTATCCACCTCCCTGAAAAGCTATTTGCCCTTCTCCGGCACGTGCTCCAACAGCCCCTTGATGATCGAATCGGGCGTGATGCCCTCCGCCAGGCCTTCAAAGTTGAGCAACAGCCGATGCCGCAGCGCCGCTCCCGTAACCGCCCGCACGTCATCGAAGGCGACGTTATAGCGCCCGTCCAGCAGCGCGGTGATCTTCGCGCCCAGGATGAGCGCCTGCGCGCCGCGCGGGCTGGCGCCGTAGCGCACATAGCGCTTCACCATCTCCGGGGCCTCGGGGTTTTCGGGGTGGCTGTAGGTCACGAGCCGCGCCACGTACTCGCTCACGTGCGTGGCGATGGGCACGCCGCGCGCCAGGTCGATCATCTTGTTGATGCGCGTCCCATCGGCGACCTTCGCGGCGGTCGGTATGGTGGCGCCGGTGGTGCGGTTCAGAATCTCGATCAGCTCGTCCGGCGCGGGGAAGTTCACCTCTACTTTGAAGAGGAAGCGGTCAACCTGCGCCTCTGCCAGGGGGTATGTGCCTTCCATTTCAATGGGATTTTGCGTGGCGAGCACGAAGAAGGGCGAAGTCAGGGTATAGCTGCGTGTCGCCACCGTGACCGTGCGCTCCTGCATCGCCTCCAGCAGCGCAGACTGGGTCTTGGGCGTGGCGCGGTTAATCTCATCGGCCAGGATCAGGTTGCCGAACACCGGCCCCGGCTGGAAGCGGAACTGGCGGCGGCCATCCTCGGTCTCTTCGAGGATGTCGGTGCCCACGATGTCGGCGGGCATCAGGTCGGGTGTGAACTGGATGCGGGAGAACTTCAAGTCCAGCACATCGGACAGGGTGCGGATAAGCAGCGTCTTGCCGAGGCCGGGCACGCCTTCGAGCAGCGCGTGCCCCCCGCTGAGGATGCAGATCAGCACGTGGCGCACCACGTCCTTCTGCCCGACGATCACCTTGCCCACTTCGCGCTCGATGGCGGCGGCGGTTTCTCGGAACGTCTCAACGGTCAGGGTGGGTGCTTCAGCCATAAAATCACCTCTATCCATGAACTGATTCAAACTTACGTCAACAGCTGGCCGTGCTAAGGCCTTTCTCTACCTCACCCCCGTCTCGCCTGCGGCTCGACACCCCCTCTCCGCTTGCGGCTATAGTCCGGCGTAGCCGGGAGAGGGGGACG
>DAOTXU010000188.1:0-8082 GCA_034435135.1 Anaerolineae bacterium
CCTCTCCGCTTGCGGAGAGGGGGTGTCGAGCCGCAGGCGAGACGGGGGTGAGGTAGAGAAAGGCCTTAGCACGGCCAGCTGTTGGCGTAAGTTTGAATCAGTTCATTCTCAACTCAACAGTACACTTATGCACAGCAGACCCAAGCCCGCTGCCTCTCTTCGACGTAAGCCTCACTCCTCAGTGAACAACGGTTCGGCGTATTCCAGGAGCGCCTTGATCCGATCCTCAGAGACGCCCTTGCCCGACAGATAACGCGCCAGCAACTCGCGCGGCGTCAGCGTCTCCGGCGAGACGCCGCCCAGCCGCGCGCGTGCAGGTCGCTCCACCTCTTTTTGATACGACGCCAGGTGGTGCGCCGCCCGCAGCGCCGCGCGGATCTCGCCGTCGCGCAGGCGCGCCTCGTTCTCCGGCGTCGTGCGCACGAGCAGCCGAACGACGCAATCCTCCAGCTTCTCCGGCGTCAGGTGCGCCAGAACGTCGCCAGTCGGGTCGTCGCTCGCGCACACATCGACGCGGATCGTCACGAAGGGCCGCGCCCCCACCTCCACGAACTGCCACCGCGTCGCGCCGCGCGCCAGCTCGACCCAGCAGAAGCCTTTGGGGTCCTTCTCCTCGCCGAAGTCGATCCGCTCAATCGACCCGGCGTAGACCACCGGCGGCGCGCCCGTCTGCCCGGCGGTGAGGTTTTGGTGCTTGTGGATGTGCCCCAGCGCCACGTAATCCCACGCGGGATCGCTGAGCGCGCTCGGCAGCACTGCCGCGTCGCGGCCCAGCATGATCGAGCGCTCGCTGCCCACGACCGCGCCGTGCACCGTGAAATGGCCCGTCAGCACGCGCGGCGCGGCGCTCTGGCGCGCCTGTTGCGCCATTTCACCGAGCAGGCGGCTGACCTCCGCTTGCAGCAGTTGATCGACGTCGGCGATGCTCAGCGCGCCCAGCGCCTCGCCCTTGAGCAGCAGGTTTCGATGCGGATACGGCGCTGTAGCCACCTGGGCCGGTCCGCGTTTGGTCTCAATGCAATGGAGTTCGTAATCGCTCCCGACCGCGACGTTGGGCACGTCGAGCGTCTGGTAAATCTCGATGCTTGTGGCTTTGTTGAGCATCGTGGGCTGGTCGTGGTTGCCGACGAGTAGCACGACCGGCGCGAGCGCGGCCAGGTCGCGGACGCGCCAGGCGAACTCGCGCTGGTAGGTCGGGGAGGGGCTGCGGGTCTGGAAGGCGTCGCCCGCGAAGAGGACGAGATCCACGTCGTGGTTGCGCGCATAATCGACGACCTCGTCCAGCCGATGCAGAAAGTCGAGCACGCGCGTGCTGATGCCCGTCCCGGCGTCGATGCCGCCGTAGTTCTCCACGCCGATGTGCAGGTCGGCGAAGTGCAACATGCGGATGGGTTCGGTCATCGTGTTTGCGTCGCCCTCCCCAAACGTCGCCTATTATAAGCACAATGGGTGCTCCGTGCCCATTTTCGGCAAACACTGTCGGCCTCAAGTCCGTCTTCGCGGTTCAACAAGCTCGTGATTTTAACTCGCGAATGGCACCAACCTCACATTTTGAGAACGCGCAAAGCCCGATCAATCCAATCAACACTCGAACGCGAACTGGACACCTGCGCGGGCTATGCTAAAATGGCACACGGCGACGCGCGCTCTCGCCGGTGGGGGGCTTTCGATAGCCCGTTTTTTTCTCTAGAAAGAGATCGTATGCGCCAAGCTCTGTTGGGAACGATAGTCCTCTTGCTGGGACTGACCGCCTGTAATCCGGGGACGATTCAGGGCGAACCGGAAGTGGGTCAAGAACCCCCGGCAGCGACGCCGATCCCCAAACTCGATGACGCTCTCCGCGTGGCCGGCACTTTTCTGGACGCCTGGACCCGACTTGATTATGAGGGCATGTACGAGCTGATTACCCCTAATAGCCGTGACGCTTATCCTTATGAGGTTTTCAGGAATGCCTACGATCAGGCCAACAAACAAATGACCCTGACCGAAGTGCGGGTCGAGATTCTCAGCGGCGCGTTGCAGGGCGTCACCGCAGGCGTGGCCTATAACGCCTACTTCAAGACCAACATCCTCGGCGAGTTCAGCGACCTGGAACGCACGCTCTACCTGTTGCCCACGGTTGAGGGCTGGCGCGTCACCTGGTCGCCGAGCGACATTTTCTTTGAAATGGTGGGCGGCGCGAATCTCGCGCTCGAACGCATCATACCGGGGCGGGCCAATATCTACGACCGCAATGGCAAGGTGATCGCCGACCAAAACGGGACGGCGATCACCATCATGGTTGTTCCACAAGATGTGCCCGACGAAGAGCGCTGCGTCAATGAGCTGGCGCGGGTGCTGCGCGCGAACCCCGACAGCATTCGTGCGAAGTACCAGTATCGTCCCCCGGACTGGGTGGCAGTCATCGACGAGATTGACGCCGAGACCTATGAAATCGAAGCGCAAAACCTGACCAACGCCTGCAACGCGAGGTTTGAAGAGCGGAGCACCCGACGTTACTACGGCGGCGGGGTCGCCAGCCACATCGTCGGGTATATCGGGTACATCCCTGCCGAACAGTGCGCCGAATGGGAACTGCGCGGCTACACCTGCGACGACCTGGTCGGTCGGGTCGGCGTTGAACGATGGGGCGAAGACACCCTGGCCGGTAAGCGGGGGGGGCGCCTCAGAATCGTCACCCCGGCGGGCGAGACGCTGCGAACCATCGCCGAGAGCCGCCCCACCGTGCCCCAAAGCATTTACCTCACCATCGACCGCGACTTCCAGATCAAGGTGCAGCAGGCGCTCTGGGATGCGTACACCTACGCTTCCAAGCACTTCGCTACGGTCTCCACTGGCGCGGCGGCAGTGGTGCTGGACGTGAACACAGGCGAAATCCTGGCGATGGCTTCCTACCCCTGGTTCGACCCCAATATTTACAACCCCGACACGCCGCGCGACGCCCAGATCGAGCTTCAGGCTATCCAGAATGACCCGCGCCGCCCCCAGTTAAACCGCGCCGCTCTGGGCCTGTACCCGCCCGGCTCGGTGTTCAAGATCGTCACGATGACCGCGGCTGCGGATAGCGGCGTCTTCAGCCTCAACCAGACGTTCAACTGCACCGGCGAGTGGCGGCAACCGGACGGCTTCACCCGGTACGACTGGCTGCCCGGCGGTCACGGGGTAATTACCCTGCGCCAGTCGCTCACCTACTCGTGCGACCCGTATAACTACCAGATCGGCCTGACGCTCGATCAGGAACGACGCGGCGTGTTGAGCCAGTACGCGCGCGAGATGGGCCTGGGCGAACTTACCGGCGTTGAAGGGATTGACGAAGATGCAGGGTTCATCCCTGCACCGGATTGGAAACAAGGCCTGGGTCAACAATGGACCTACAACGACAACATCAACATGGCAATCGGCCAGGGCGATGTGCAGGTGACGCCGCTCCAGATCGCGCGGACGGTCGCCGGCGTCGCCAACGGCGGCACGCTGTACCAACCGCAACTGGTGCACCACATCAGCTTGATTGGTGAGCAACCCAGCTGGACCATGACGCCTGTCGCCCAGCGGCAGATGAACATCAGCCCCGACGTGCTGGCGGCGGTGCGCGCGTCGCTCTGTGCGGTCACCACCGACCCCGCCGGCACGGCCACGTGGCGCTACGAGGGGATGCAGATACCTACCTGCGGCAAGACCGGCACCGCCGAGTCAGGGCGCAACTACCCGCACGCCTGGTTTGCGGCCTTCGCCCCCGCCGATAAGCCGGAGATCGCTGTGGTTGTCGTCGTGGAATACTCTCACGAAGGATCGTATGTGGCAGCGCCCATTGTGCGCCGCATCATCGAGGAGTATTACGGCGTTCCGGTCGCCCCCTACCCGAAAGACTGGGAGTTCGAGATGCCGACCATCGAAACCGCCGAAACCTCATTGGGCGAGTAAGCGAAAAAAACAGACAGCGGACTTAAGCCCGCTGTCCGCGCTCATTCCAGATGAATCTCTGATTATTCACCCTTGCCGTCCGGCTCCTCTTCGTCCCCGTCGCCGCCGATCATGTCTCTGGCTGCCGCCGCTGCCGCGTCAATCTCCGCTTCAATATCGGCAGTAAGCTGCGCGGCGGTATCGACCGGTTCCACCGCCCCGCTGACCGGGGTCACGGCCTCGGGGACAGGCGCGACCGCCTCACTGACCGGCGGGACACCTGCGCTCGCGGGTTTAGTTTCTGGCTCGCCCTCAACCGCAATCTTGACGGCTGACGGCGCAGCCTCGGTCCTGAGGGCCTCTCCGGCCAGCGCCTCAGCAACCTCTCTGGCAATAGGGTCATCGGCCAGGATGTCCCTGGGTGACGTACCAACCGGCTTGGTCTCCACGACCGGCGCAGGCGGCTCAGGCGGTGCGGCGACTTCGGTCTGGGGCGGCGCAGGCGGGGTCGGCCTGGCGGGAGCAGACGTCTTCGGGGTAATGACGCGCGTGAGGCCTTCCACGCGGCCACCCATCGCCCGGAAGAGGAACCATGCCCCCAGCCCGATCAGGATCAGCGCCCAGACCACACCCCCGCGGAAGAGCCCGCCGAAAAAGAGGCCGAACACGACAAAGCCGGCGAACCCGATCATCATGAAGTTCTTGCCGGTCTGCTCGGTGCTGGTTTCGCCCCGGATTCGACCCATGAGCCACATCCCGAAGCCCAGGAACACGCCGTAAAGCGTCCACACGTAGGCCCAGCTTCCCCAGTCATCGGTTATGCTCTGGTAAAGCAAGATCAAACCGGTGCCAGTAACGAGCGACGCCGGCACCGCCAGCCCGGCCTCGCGGCGGTTCATCACCGGCACGAACATCGCCAGGCCCGGCACGATGATGAAGAAGGGCCACACCCAGTCCCAGATCGAGAAGCGCACGAACTGCCCGATGAAGAACAGCACGCCCAACCCGATCAGAATCACCGCGAGGATGACCGTCCCGTCGGATTGTTGTTTCCGCATGATGGATGCCTCCTGAAATCTTGCGTCACCCTCAGCGCCGCCGCCGAAGGTCCTCCCTGCTTCTGTCTGTTCTCTATTACGCGCGAAAGTGGCGGAAGTTGCGCGACTGGCGTCTACTCCCAGGGGTTGAGCATGGTCTGAATCAGCACCGGCGTGCCAATCTTGATGTTGGGCCGGCGGCTCACCAACCAGAGCACAAGCTCCGCAATGTCCTCACCCGTGAGGGACTTCTCGTGATGCAGTCCCGGCGAGTCTTGCGACATTTCGGTGACGACCATGCCGGGGCTGATAATGTTCACACGGATGTTGAACTCCTGGCTCTCGCGCTGGATGTACTCGGAGAGCGCGTTGAGCGCGTGCTTGGCGACGCCGTAAGCCCCGTCGCCCTGGTAGTAGTTGTGCGCCGACTCGGAGCTGATGTTGACGATGTGCCCCCAACGCTGCGCGCGCATGATCGGGAGCACCGCGCGGGCCATCAAGAACGGGCCGCGCAGGTTGACGGCCATGATCTGGTCCCACATCCCGATGTCGTGCTCGTGGATTTGCCCGGAGCCTGCTATCCCGGCGTTGTTGACCAGGATGTGCACGGTCCCGTAGGCGTCAGTCGTGGCTTTGACCAGCCGCTCCACATCGCCCGCATCTGCGACATCGGCCTGTATCGTCAGCCCCTCGCCGCCGGCCTGCTGAATGGCAGCGAGTGTGCGTTCCAGCGGCTCCGCGCGCCGCCCGCAGATCGCCACGCGCACGCCCTCGCGCGCCAGCGCCCGCGCCACTGCCGCGCCGATGCCGGTTCCGCCCCCGGTGACGATGGCGGTCTGACCTTTGAGGTTGATATGCTTGTCGAGAATATGCACGTTGCGTCACCTTCTACCAGATTACGTCACAAGGTTGCTAGTAAAGACGCCCTTCTCATAGACCGGTTTAACCGCCAGCTTCTCGCACATCGCACTCTCACCTTCTGGTCGATGACAGCCAACAGCTTTCTCGTATTGTACTACACATCTGCCGCTCGCCCACCGCCCGGCCAGCCCAGGCTGATCCGCCCGCGCTCCGGCTCCACGTTAAGAATCGCCACCTCGATCACGTCGCCCACGCCGAGGGTCACATCGCGCGGAATCTGGCTGCGGTGTAGCAGACCGTCCTGCTTCACGCCGATGTCCACAAACGCGCCGAAATCGACCACATTGCGCACCGTGCCGCTAAGTTGCATCCCCGGCCTGAGGTCGTCCATTGAGAGCACATCGGTGCGCAGGATGGGCGCGGGCAGGTCCTCGCGCGGGTCGCGCCCCGGACGCACAAGCTGCTCGAAGATGTCCTCCAGCGTGGGGACGCCCGTCCCCAGTTCGGCGGCGAGCGCTTCCAGCGGTTGCGCGGCGCGGAGCTTCGCCAGCGCCGGTTCGCGCTCGGCGGGCGGCGTGCCGACCTTCAGGCCGGCGCGTTTGAGCACCTTCTCAGCGACCGCGTAGCTCTCCGGGTGGATCGCGCTGGCGTCGAGTGGGTCCTCGCCGCCGCGGATGCGCAGGAAGCCGGCGGCCTGCTCGAACGCTTTCGGCCCCAGCCCCGGCACTTTAAGCAGCGCCTTCCGGTTCGGGAACGGGCCGTTTTCGTCTCGGTACGTGACGATCCGCCCCGCCAGCTTGGGGCCGATGCCCGCGACGTAGGTCAGCAGCGCCACCGACGCCGTGTTCAGGTCCACGCCGACGCGGTTCACGGCGCTCTCCACCACGCCGTTCAGCGCCTCGGCCAATTGCTTCTGGTTCACGTCGTGTTGATACATGCCCACACCGATTGACTGGGGATCGATCTTGACCAGCTCCGCGAGCGGGTCCTGCACGCGCCGCGCAATCGAGACCGCGCCGCGCATACTCACGTCCAGGTCGGGCAACTCGGCGCGGGCGAGCGGGCTGGCGCTGTAGACGCTCGCGCCGGCCTCATTGACGATCAGGTAATGCACGCCGTCCAGCTCTCGCGTCAGTTCGGCGACCAGGCGCTCGGTCTCGCGCGAGGCGGTGCCGTTGCCGATGGCGATCAACGTCGCCTTGCGCCGAAGGATCAGCGCGCCGAGCGTCTTGAGCGCCTCGTCCCAGCGCTTTTGCGGCTCGTGCGGGTAGATCGTCGCCGTGTCGAGCACCTTGCCGGTCGGATCGACGACCGCGACTTTGCAGCCGGTGCGGAACCCCGGATCGACGCCGACGACGGTATGCCCGGCCAGCGGCGGCTGGCTGAGCAGCCCGCGCAGGTTGGCGGCGAAAACGTCAATGGCGCGCGCTTCCGCCTCCTCGGTGAGCGCGCGGCGCACGTCGCGCTCGATGGCGGGGAGCAGCAGGCGCGCGGCGGCGTCCGCAATCGCCTGTTCAAGCTGCGCCGCCATCGGCGAGCGCCGGTCGGGGCGGAAGAGCCACAGGATCGGCTCGCGCCAGTCGCGCTCCTCGACTTCCACACGCACGCGCAGCGTCTTCTCTGCCTCGCCGCGGTTGATCGCCAACACCTGATGAGGCCGCACCCGCCCCACGCGCTGCGCAAACTCGTAATACGTCGCGTAGACGCCCTTCGGGTCTTCGGCGCCCTCGATCTTCTCGCAGCGCAGCGCGCCAAACTGGAGCGCCTTTTCGCGCACCTGCCGGCGCACCTCCGCGTGATCGCTGATCGTCTCGGCCACGATGTCCCGCGCCCCGGTGAGCGCGTCCTCGGCGGTCGGCACATCATCATTGACAAACGGCTTAGCAAGTTGTCCTGCCGTCTGGTTGCTGTGAATCTGTTGCAGGATCATATCCGCCAGCCCTTGCAGGCCCCGCTCCCGCGCGACGCTGGCGCGCGTGCGGCGTTTGGGTTTGTACGGCTGGTACAGGTCCTCCAGCTCCGTCAGGGTCTCGGCGGCGAGCAACGCCTGATGCAGTTCGGGCGTGAGCTTGCCCTGTTCTTCAATTGAGGTAATGATGGTGTCGCGGCGCGCGTCGAGATTGCGCAACTTCTCCAGCAACTCGTTCAGTTGCCGGAGCTGGTCCTCGTCCAGGCTGCCGGTGATCTCCTTGCGATACCGCGCGATGAACGGCAACGTGTTGCCGGCGTCCAGCAATTCGATGGCGGCGGCGACCTGGGTCGCGCGCAGACTCAGTCGGGCGGC
>DAOTXU010000189.1:0-25284 GCA_034435135.1 Anaerolineae bacterium
CCTCTCCGCTTGCGGAGAGGGGGTGTCGAGCCGCAGGCGAGACAGGGGTGAGGTAGAGAAAGGCCTTAGCACGGCCAGCTGTTGACGTAAGTTTGAATCAGTTCAGAGTCAGTGGGACAACAGGCTGTAGCCCACTGCCCGACGAAGGCTTGGGAAAAACGAAGGAGGAAGGATCGCATGGCTTCGTTGCTCGAAAAAGTGCAGACGCTGATCTCCGCCAACCTGCACGCTATGGTAGACCGGGCGTTGCAGGCGAATTCGGTCGAGGTCATGGACGAGTACATCCGCCAGGCCGAGCGCAACCTCGACGCGCTGGAGGACGCCGCGGCCACCGTCGGCGGCACGGTCAGGACGCTGGAGCGCAAGTATAAGGAATACGCCGCCGCCGCCGAGAAATTGGACCACGACATCGACACGCTGCTGGTCAAGGGCAAGAACGAACTCGCCGCCGCCGCGCAAGCGGACCTGAACAACAAGCAGCAGATGGCGCAGGAATACTACGAGCAGTGGCAGCAGCAGCAAAAAGAATATGATCGCCTGATGGACGCCCGGCGCAAGCTGCAAACCAAGCTCCAGACGATCCGCGATGAGCGCGAGCAACTCAAGGCGCTCATGGAACTCGCCGAGGCCAAGAAGGCCACCGTCAAGGCCGTCAAGTCGCTCGACGACCTGGCCGGCGTCGGCGACCAGGACATCGCGCGCATCGGCGACGCCATCCGCGCCAGGTTGGATGAGGAAGAGGCCCGGTTGGAGATGCAAACGACCCGTCTGGAAGCCGAACTGGGCGAGGCAGTGGGGGACGAGCTGTTGCAAGACCAGCTCGCCGAGCGCCGCCGCCGCCTGGGCCTGGAAGGCTGAGCGCGGAAAATCCGGGGTGCGCGCGCCGGCCTATTCTCGTCTTGCCGCGGCGCGCGCACACAGGCAGCTTTGGATGCGGGAGGTTTGCGTCTGGCTTAACGGCAGAACCCGTGCGGACAGCGGCTATAGACCTGTCCAGCAAGGATTTTGTCTCGCTGCGCCTGTTACGGCTTGTGTGCGCCGCGGCGAAGGGCTTGCAGACGCCGATGTTGGCGATGCCCATATATCGAGTATACGGCCTGTTTGGACAGTAGAGACACCATATACTGGGGTATTCTTTGCGCCGGATTGCTTTTAAGATAAAAGCAGTACAATTCGGCGTGAGGCGGCACTCACGTGGCGGACAGCGGGCATGAACCTGCTGTCCAGACAGAAGAGATGGACATGAACAGAACGCGACTCGTCTTCCTGCTCATCATCGGCGCGGCGATCATCCTGGTCGCCGCCGGCCTGGCGGTCAACACCGCGCTAAACCCTGCGCCGGCGACCCCGGCGACGCCCACTCCGTCCGGCCCGTTGAACGTGCGGGTGGTGGCGGCGTTCGGCGTGACCGACTGGGTGTCTCAGGCCGCCGCCGACTTCAATGCTTCCGGGCAGACGCTCGATGGGCAACCCATCACGGTCCAGGTCATCCCGCTGGACGGCCTGGTAGCGCTCAACCGCTTCGACACGCAGACGATGGACCCCATCCCCACCGCCTGGATTCCCGATAGCCGCTGGCTGGTGGAGCTGGCGAACGCCAGCTACAAGGCGTCGCTGGGCCGCGACGTGTTCCTCACCGACGGCGAGTACCGCGCCCGACCCATCGCGCTCTCGCTGTTCGCGTGGGGCATCTACCAGAGCCGCGCCGACAAGTTGCTTGAGAAGTTCGGCGAGATCAGTTGGCCGAATCTGCACGACGCCGCGCTCGCGCCCGGCGGCTGGCCCGAACTGGGCGGCGAGGCGGACTGGGGCTTCTTCAAGCTGCTGCTGCCCAGCCCCAAGCGCAACGTCGCCGGCCTCGGCGCGCTCATCAGTGCAGCAGGCGAGTACTACGGGCGGCCTAACATCAGCGTTGAAGATGTCACCAACCCGAACTTCCAGAAGTGGCTGGGCGAGCTTCTGGGCGCGGTGCCGGACTTTTCCAGCACCTTCGGCTACCCCGGCGAGAGCCTGGCGCTCTTTGGCCCCAGCGGCGGCGAGGTCGGCCAACTGCTGGAGAGCGACATCATCCGGCACATGAGTGGCGCGGAACTGCGTTGGGGCGAGCCGCTGCAAGTATTCTATCCGCGCTTCATCACGTGGTTCGACTACCCGTTTACGACGTGGATCGGCCCGGAGACCACCGCCGCCGAGAAGAACGCCGCGCTCGTGTTCATGCGCTACCTGCTCAGCGACGACGCGCAAAAGCAAGCGGTGGGCTACGGCCTGCGCCCAGTCGGCGACGTGAGCGTAGACTTTGAGGGCAGCCCCTTCCTTGAATGGGAGGATCAGGGTGTAGTGACCGTTGTGCAGGCCGCGACCGCCATGCGCACCCCCGACCGCGACGTGCTTCAGACGCTCCTGCGCTGGTTCGAGTTGAATATCGCGGAGTAGCGCCATGTCTTATCGCGCTCAGCAAAAGCAGCCAAGCGCTGCCGGGTGCATCGCCCTCACGCTCGTTGTCCTGGTCGTGGCAGCGGCGGCGGGCTGCTACCTGGTCTGGTATGGCTTCAACAGCCTCACCGCGGCGCTGGGGCTGAACGTCTCCGGGGAGCCGGCGACGCCGGCCCCGGCGCTTGAAGGCCTCCAGGTAGCTTACTCGCCCGAAAAAGACGAGCTGTTTCGTGCGCTGGCCGACGCCTTCAATGCGCAGAACTTGACCGCGCAGGATGGCTCCGCGCTGCGCGTGGCCGCCATCCCGATGGAATCCAGCGCGATGGTGAACGCGGCGCTGGCCGGCGAGATTGACGCGGCCTCGCCCGACTCGTCGCTGTGGCTGGCCCAACTCGACCGCGCATGGGCCGACTACACCGCCACAGAAAACGCGCTGCTGGTGGGCCAGAGCGTGCGCTACGCGGTCTCGCCGGTGGTCATCATCATGTGGCGCGACGAGGCGCAGAGCATGGGCTGGCCGGCGCGCGCCATCAGTTGGGTGGACCTGATGAGCCGCGCCCAATCCGACCCGGACTTTGACTGGTCGCACGCCAGCACCTCCACCGCTTCCGGCCTGCTGGCGACCCTCGCCGAGTTCTACGCCGGGGCCGGCAAGACCCGCGACCTGACGATTGAGGACGTGCAGGCGCAGGCGACGCTGGACTACGTGGCCGCCATCGAGCGCACGGTGCGCTTTTACGGCCAGGGCGAGTGGGACGTGGCGCGGCAGATCGACGCGCAAATGCGCGCCAGCGGCGCGCGCTACCTCGACGCCTTCGTGGGCCAGGAGCAATTGGTCCTTTACCTGAACCAACTCGGCCACGACGTGGTGGCGGTCTATCCGGCGGAGGGCGCGCTGTGGGTCGATCACCCGCTGGCGCTGCTGGAGACCGGCAAGCTCACCGACGCGCAGCGGTTGACCTTCCAGCGCTTCGCCACTTATGTCACCTCACCGGAGGCGCAGGAGCGCGTGCTGGCGGCCGGCTATCGCCCGGCGGATCTGGGCATCGACCTGGCGCAGGTGGGGTCGCCTTTCGCCAGCACCGACGCCGTTGATCCCACCCAACCCTCCACCGGGCTGCAAATCCCCGGCGCGTCAGTGGTGGCGGTCGTGCAGGATGTGTGGTGGTACACCAAGCGCCCCACCGACGTGTACCTGGTAGTCGATACCTCCGGCAGCATGGACGGGGTCAAGTTGGACAACGTGCGCGAAGCGCTGTACGCCTTCCTCGACGGCGTGCGCGGCAGCCGCGACCGCGTGGGGGTAATCGAGTTCTACGACGACCCGCACGTGCTATCGGCGCTGGAACAGTTGACCCCCGAATACCGGGAGCGCCTGCGCCGGGCGTTCGGCGGGTTGCAGGCCGGCGGCGAGACGGCGCTCCTCGACGCAGTGCGGGCCGCCTTCGAGCGCCTGCAAGAGGAGGGCAACCGCGACCATATCAACGCCATCGTCGCCATGACCGACGGCATCGAGAACGCCTCTTCCACCTCGTTGCGCGAGTTGACCGAGAAGCTCGCGCGCGAGAGCCGGGTGCCGGTGGTGGTGTTCGCAATCGCTTACGGCGACGACGCTGACTACCCCACGTTGGAAGCCATCGTCCAGGCGTCGGGCGGGCGCGTCTGGGAAGGCACGCCGGAGACGATCCGCAACCTGTACCGGATCATCTCGACGTACTTCTAGGCGCGATCCGGTAACCTGTCGGGCCGAACTGCGTATATTGCGGTAGTAGGGGCACAGCGCGCTGTGCCCCTACTGAACAATAGAGGCCAACAGAATGGCGGACCAGAATTATGGCCTACTGCTGACCGCCGCCCAGGCCGCGTTGGAGGTCGGCAACCGGGAAAGCGCGCGGCGCATGGTCGAGCAGGTGCTCGCCGAGGAGCCGTACACGGCGGAGGCGTGGTACCTGCTCAGCTTCAGCGTCGAGCGCTGGGAGGACCAGGTCGCGTGCATCCAGAATGCCCTCGCTGCTGATCCCGGACACGCGACGGCCCAAGCCCGGCAGGAGGAACTGGAGGCGCAACGGTTCACCGCCACCGTTGGCAGACGCGAGGCGACCGTGCCGCTGCTCGCCGAGGTGCACGCCGAGGCGATGCGCCGCTACTTCACCGAGTCGAGGCTGGAGCCGGCTGGCGACCCGCTCGACGACCCGCGCCAATGCCCGTACTGCGGGGCCGTCAACCCGATGGCGAACAGCCGGTGCTCCCGGTGCAAACGCGAGATTGTCTTTGCGCAGCCGAAGGCCGAGACCCCCAGCCCGTCGCTCAAGACGGCGACGATCCTGGCGGGGTCGGCGGCCATCTTGGGCTTGTTCGAGGTCGGCACGCCGGGGCTGTGGCAATGGTTCCACAGCGGGTTGCACTCCGGGCTTGCGCTGGCGGCGGGCGCGGCGCTCGACACGAACCTGGTGAAACTGCTCTTCGGCCCGATCGGGCGGGAAGGTTATCTGGACGATCGGACCGCGCTGGCGCTCGTTATCCTGGGCATTGTGCGCATCGCGGCCATCGGCGTAGCGTGGTTTGGAGCTTATCACCGCTGGCGATGGGGCTACTTCGCCGGGAGCGCGGTCTCGCTGGCCGACGTGGCTTACCAGGTGACCCTGGGCGCAACCGAACTGGCCGGGCGTGCGCCGGCGATTTTCGCCGGGGTGCTCTCGTTCGCGGCGCTGGTCTTGCTGATCGGGCCGAGCGCAGATGATTTTTCGGTGGTTAAAGTGCGCGTCGCGGTGGAAGCAGATCGCAGGCTCAAGACGGCGGACGCCTTTTTCAGGAAAGGCAAACAGTACAAAGAGGCCGGCCTGTGGGCGCTGGCGGTGGCGAACTGGCGCATGGCGGTGGGGAACGCGCCGCAACGGGCGGAGTATCTCCGCTGGCTGGCGGTCGGCTACATGCAGTTGGAGCGCTACGACCGCGCCCTGCCCATATTGCAAGAGGCCCAACGCCAGGCCCCGGATAACCCCGAACTTGACGAGTTGCTCAGTCTGGTACAAGATATGTTGGCCGAAGAGAAGCGAAAAGCGCGCGCTAAAATCATTGAGCCGTTGTGGACTGACTCGGCGGTAGACCAAAATGGCTGACGGTGAGTTCAAGTCGCGGATGCGACGCGACGTGCTGCAAAAGATTGTCTCTACCACTTTCTGGGGTTGGGAGAGTGCCGTTATTATCGGCCTTACGATCATCCTGACCGTGCTAAACCCAATCGCTGCATTGCCGCAGTGGCTTTGGCTCGTGCTCGGAGTCCTGGCCGAGTTGGTCTATATTGGCGTCAGCATCAGCGACCCGGAGCACCAGCGCAAGGCGGTGGAGCAACTCTTCCGCGAGAAGATCAACCCCGGCGAGATCAAAAACCAGCGCAGCCGCGAGCGCCTCGACAAAGCGCTGGAATACCGCTCGCTGATGGAGCAATTGATCCAATCGCAAGAGGGCGCGATGCGCGTCAACCTGAAGCAGGCCGCCGACGAGATGGACAAGGGCATCCAGTTGATGTACACCCTGGGCCGCCGGCTCGATGTCTTTTTGGATAACCAGATCATCAAGCGGGACCTTGTGATGGTGCCGAGGGCCATCCAGGAGATGGAAACGCGCCTGAACCGGGAGCGAGACCCTCGCGTTCAGGAGGAACTGACCCGCGCCCTGGAGACCAAGCGCGCGCAACTGGCGAACCTCCAGCAGGTGGAGAGCACCATGAAGCGCGCCGACATCCAGATCGACAACATGCTCGCGGCGATGGGCACTCTCTATGCACAGATGCAGCTCATCGACGCCAAAGACCTCGACAGCGCGCGCGCCAAGCGCCTGCGCGAGGACGTGGCCGATCAAGTGCTGGAGATGCAGGATACGATTGAGGCCATGGACGAGGTGTACGGCCAGTCTGCGGCATTGTAGGGGCGGTAAGTCTCAGACAGGGGGCTTAAGCCCCTGTCTGACGTAACGAAGGAGGCCGGGGCAGGTTCTGAGGTATGGCTCTGGGTGTAGAGAAATATGCGATCGTCCGGGCTTCCTGGCGCGACCTCCTGGCCGTGCGCCGGCTTGAGCGCGCGGCTTTTGCCCTCGATGCTTACCCCTGGTACGAGATTCTGGGGCTACTGATCTTCCCAGGCGTGGTCAATCTGAAAGCGGTGGATATTGACGGCAGGCTGGTGGGGCATATCGCCGGCGACCCGCGCCCATCAGAAGGGCTGGCGTGGATCGTCACCATCGCGGTAGATCCGGCGCACCGGCGGCGCGGCGTTGGCCGCCGGCTGCTGCTCGCGTGCGAGGAGGCCCTGCCCCGGCTCGATATCCGCCTGACGGTGCGCGTCAGCAACGCGGGCGCGATTGCGCTCTACCAGCAGTGCGGCTATCACAGGCGGTCGATCTGGCCCGGCTACTATCGTGACGGCGAGGACGGCCTCGTGATGGAAAAGCTGGTCGAGGAGATGGCGCGCGCCGAAGCGCGAGCGGGAGCGGGCCGGATGTCCGGGGGGATAGACGGTTGAGCGAAAACCTGAAGGGTCTGGTCATCAAAGCGCAAAGCGGTTTCTTCACGGTGCAGACCGATCAAGGCCCCTTTGTGTGCGAAATACGCGGTCGTTTGAAAGAAGAGTATCGCAAGCTCAAGGAGCTTGAGGAAATCTCAACCGACATTTGCGTGATCGGCGACCGGGTGGAAATCACGACTTTGCCCGACGGCGCGGGCGTGATCGAAGAAGTGCTCCCGCGCGAACGTGTACTCTCCCGCTCTATGGTTTCGCCGGGTGGTCGCACAGTGGACCGCGAGCAGGTCATCATCGCCAACCTCGATCAGGCAGTTTTCGTGTTCAGCATCGCCAACCCGATGCCCAGCCTGCGAAAGCTCGACCGGCTGCTGGTGGCCGCCGAGGCCGCCGAAGTCCCGTCCATTGTGATCTGCGTCAACAAGATCGATTTGGTCGGCAGGAAAATGGCGCGCGAGTTCTTCGGCCTGTACGAAGAGATCGGCTACCGTGTGCTGTACACCAGCGCGGTGAAGAACAAGAGCATCGACGAACTGCGCGAGGTGCTGACCGGTAAAATCTCGGTGTTGGCGGGGTCCTCGGGCGTGGGCAAGACCAGCCTGCTCAACGCCATGCAGCCAGGGCTGGGCCTGGCAGTCAAGCAGGTGAGCGCCGCCACCACCAAAGGCCGCCACACCACCCGCTACAGCGCGCTTTTCCCACTGGACGGCGGCGGCTATGTGGCGGACACGCCCGGCCTGCGCGCTTTCGCGCTGTGGAACATCGAGCCGGCGGAGTTGGACGGGTACTTTATCGAGATGCGCCCTTACCTCGAGCAGTGCCAGTTCTCCGACTGCACACACATCGACGAGCCGGGCTGCGCGGTCATCGAGGCGGTCGAACAGGACAGGATTTCGTTCGACCGCTACGATAGCTATCTCCGGCTGCGCGAGGAGATCGAGGAACTCTATTGGGCGACGGATAAGGGAGGCTAGATGCTGGATACGAGAAGCTGGATTTCGTATCAAGAGAAGCGAAAAACACATTGGGCCTTATCTTGAATTGTCCGGCCAAAATCGGATTGACACACGACGGTCGGATCGTTATAATATACTCTGCGCCCCGGCTGTGGCTGGGGCGGTGTTTTGGTCAACCCAATTTTCCCCTCGGGCCGGAGCGAGTGCGCGCCCGGCTGAGGCGGCAAGCGAAGATTGGAGAAAAAGCAAATGTACGCGATTGTTCGCACCAGCGGGCGCCAGTACCGCGTCGAGGAAGGCGCCTTTATTGACGTGGACCGCACAGCGCACGAAGTCGGCGCAAGCCTTGAACTTAGCGAGGTGTTGCTCCTCGCTGGCGACGGCGAGACGCGCATCGGGCGGCCACTGGTTCAGGGCGCGAGAGTTCAGGCGACGGTGGTGGACCACTTCAAAGGGCCGAAGGTAATCGTGTGGAAGTACGCCCCCAAGAAGCGCTATCGCCGCAAGCAGGGGCACCGCCACCAGTACACGCGCCTGCACATCGACAAGATCGTCACCGCCTGAGCGTGTTCCGGGCGAATCGAGGGTAAAGGAGTGTAAGCGATGGCTCACAAAAAAGGCGGCGGCTCCACCCGCAACGGTCGAGAAAGCAATGCCAAACGGCTCGGCGTCAAGTGCTTTGGCGGCGAGTACGTCATCCCCGGCAACATTCTGGTGCGCCAGAAGGGCACCAAGTTCCACCCTGGAGAGAACGTGGGCATTGGCGGCGATTACACGCTTTTCGCCACCGCTGCGGGGTTCGTGAAGTATGAAGTCAAACGTGGTCTAAAACGAGTGAGTGTGATCCCAGAAGAAGCGAACCCGACATGAAAGAGAAGATTCACCCCCAGTGGTACCCTGAGGCGAAGGTCGTCTGCGCGTGCGGCGCGACCTGGACGACCGGCGCAACCGTGCCCGAAATCCATACCGACGTGTGCTCGAACTGCCACCCCTTCTACACGGGCGAGATGCGCATCGTGGACACCGAAGGGCAGGTTGACCGCTTCATGAAGCGCCTCCAGGCGCGCGACTCTATCCGCAGTGAGGCCGAGGCGCGCCTCGCCGCGCTCACCGCGCCGGAGACGCCGCTGGGCGAACTGGCGCTGGAGAAGCGGATTGTGGACATCCTCAAAGAGGCCGGCATCCTCAACGCGGGCGGCTTGCTTGCCAAGCTGTCCGAGGGCGACGAAGCGTTGCTGGCGATCCCACGCTTCGGGCACAAGTCCCTCATTGACGTGAAGAAGGTGTTGCGCCAGCGGGGATTTGAACTCCCGGAGGTAGAGCCAGCCAATTGACGCGCGGCATCGTCAGCGCAAGGCCCTCAGTTGAGATCAACTGTGGGCTTTTTTTCCGCCAGGACAGGTAGCTTGCGGGGTAGCTCCCCGCACACTCCAGGCGCGCGGGGAGTTTATGCCTTTCTGGACGGGGCCATGCTTGTGATAGTCTGGGTGTTCTTATGGCGATATGTGGACTTTATTAATCATTTTTATTCAGGCTTTCTGCTTTTCCCAACTCATTATTACTTTCCTCTCGCCTTCGCATGAGAAATAGGGTACAATCTCTCTGCGACGCGGTGTTTCTCAGCAAAGCCAGCCTTAAAACCGAACCTATGCCATGCAACCGATCCGCACCCACCCTCATTATCGTGATCGCTGCCAACAGGGTCTACACGGTGCGATCTGTCGTGACTTGCCCTATCCCACGCTTCAACGGATGAACTGCCCAGGAAAGGAGAACCCGTGAGTGCGATGACCAGACCACCACGCAGGCGGATATGGTTGATCGGCGGAGTCGCCGTCGTGGCCTTAATCGTGTTGGCGGGCGCGCTGCTCCTCCGCTCGACGCCTTCCCAGGCGCAGGATGAGCAACCTTTCGTTTTCAACCACCAGATTCACGTGCAACAGAACGGCATTTCCTGTGTATACTGCCATAGCGGAGTGATGCGCTCACCGTCCGCTGGCATCCCCAGTATGCAGGTGTGTGCCGGTTGCCACGCCGAGCGCTACGGCGGCATCGACAATGGCTCGGCGGACCTTGCCGCGCTGCGCGCGTACCTCGACAAAGGCGAACCCATCCCCTGGGAGCGGATCACCTATCTGCCGCGTTACGCCTATTTCGCGCACCACGTCCACATCAAGGCCGGCGTCAGTTGTGAGACCTGTCACGGGGACGTCGGCGCAATGGAAGAGGTGTACCAGGCCGAGAAGATCAACATGGGCTGGTGCCTCCGCTGTCACCAGCAGCAACCGAACGGCCTTGAACTGATGGACTGCTCCATCTGCCACCGCTAGGAGACCACTATGACGCGAGGGACCGGAACGTCCGGGCGGACAGCCCGGACAGATACGTCCGGGCGAACTGCCCGGACTGGAACGTCCGGGCGAACTGCCAGGACTGGAACGTCCGGGCGAACTGCCCGGATCAGCCGTCGTGATTTCATGAGGATCGGCGTCGCTGGCGCTGCGACCGTCGTGCTCGCCGGTTGTCAGCAAAGCCGGCGCTACGTCGAACTGGAGCCGTATGTCATCCCCCCGGAGGAGGCGGTCGCGGGCGTGCCCACCTGGTACGCCAGCACGTGCCGCCAGTGCCCTGCCGGGTGTGGCATCATTGTGCGCATCATGAACGGGCGCGCGGTGAAGATCGAGGGCAACCCGGAACACCCGCTCAACCAGGGCAAGTTATGCGCGCGCGGGCAGGCCGGGCTGCAAGTGCTCTACAACCCCGACCGCCTGCAAGGCCCGGCGACGCAGGCGCGCGCCGGCAGCCGTGAATACACGTCGATGTATTGGGAGGACGCCATTCCCTTGCTGGCAGAGAAAGTGAAGGACGCCGGGGAGGGCGTCGCCGTGTGGGGCGGCGCGACCATGTCGGGCCACCTGTACGACCTGTTCCGCCGCTTCACCGAGGCGGTAGGCGCGCCCGCGCCGGTCATCTTCGACCTGTACACGGCCATGCACGGTTACCACGCGCTGCGCAGCGCCAGCCGCGCCCTCTTCAACGCCGACGCAATGCCTGCTTACCATTTGAGCGAGGCCGATGTCGTCTTCTCGTTCGGCGCGGACTTTCTCGGCACGGCCGCTTCGGCGGTGCGCTACGGGGTCGAATACGGTCAGTTCCGCAGCCAGGGGTTGGGCAAGCGCGGCCTGCTGGTCCAGTTCGAGCCGCGCATGTCGATCACCGGCGCGGTGGCCGACCGCTGGGTTCCCGTGAAGCCGGGGCATGAGGGGATGGTCGCGGGGGCTATCGCCCGCCTCATCGCCGACGAGGGTTTCGGCCCGGCGGAGCGGGTCGCGCGTGCGCGCGCCCTGGCCCCAGAAGTAGACGTGGAAGCCGCCGCCGCCGCGTGTGAACTGACCGTAGAGGAATTCGCCAAACTGGCGCAGGCGTTCGTCCACGGCGAACATCCGCTGGCGCTGCCAGGGAGTCCACTGGCGGGGCAGGAGTTCGCCCTTGACGCGATTGCAGCGGTTCAGGCGTTGAACCTTATCGCCGGCGCGGAGGCAGACCGCATGATCCTCTCAGAGGGCGCGCCGCACGAGGCGCTGGCGAGGCCCCCGGTCTCCTCGCCCGCTGACGCCAAAGCCTTGATCGAACGCATGGCTGCCGGCGAGGTCAAGGCGCTGCTGGTTTACGGGGCCAACCCCGTCTACGACCTGCCCCCAGCCGCCGGTTTTGTGGATGCCGTGAAGAACGTGCCCTTCGTGGCGACCTTCAGCCCGCTCATCGACGAGACGGCGGTATGGGCGCACCTGGTCTTGCCCACGCGCACCTACCTTGAGTCGTGGGGCTACGAAGTGGTCACCCCCGGCTTCGGGACGCCCGTCGTCGGCAGCCAGCAACCCGTCGTTGTGCCCATGTACGACGCGCGCGCCGCTGCCGACATCGTGCTGGAGGTCGCCAGGTCGATCCCGCAGGCCGCTGACGCGCTCCCCTGGGCGGACGAGGTCGCTTTTTTGAAAGAAACGCTGACTCAACTGCCCGCCGGCGCATTCGGCGGCGACGACCCCGACACCCAATGGGCGCGCATTTTGCAGCACGGCGGCTGGTGGCCGGCGGAGGCTCCAACGCCTGAAGCGCCGGAAGTCGCCGTCCCCGGCCCGGTCGAGGTCAAAGCGCCGGTGTTTCAGGGAGAGGAGGCGAGCTTCCCGTACCACCTGCACCTGTACACGCCGGTGCTGCTCAGCGATGGGAGCGGCGCGAACCAGCCCTGGCTGCAAGGCTCGCCCGACCCGATGAGCACGATCTCGTGGCAGACCTGGGTGGAACTGAACCCCAAGACCGCCCAAGAACTCGGCGTGACGAACGGGGACGTGGTGAGAGTTGCGTCGGTGTACAGCGACATTGAAGCGCCGGTCTTTATCTACCCGGCCATCCGCCCGGACACGGTCGCCATCCCGCTCGGCCAGGGGCACAGCGAATTGGGTCGCTACGCGGAGGAGCGCGGCGCAAACGCGGTGCGCCTGCTCGGCCCGGCCATCGACGAGACCGGGAACACTCTGGCCTTTTCGACGGTGCGCGTCACGGTCATCTCCACCGGGGAGCGCAAGCGGCTGGCGATCCTGGGCAGCATCGAAGGTTCGTATGAGGAGCCGCCGTTCTAAAACCGCTGTAGAGGCGAACCTGACCGGAGGGAAGTTCGTCTCTACAAGACACGCGCGATCCCTTACGTCAACGGGAACAACGATCTGGGGAGTATGCCATGAGCGAAAAGGAAAACGAAGGCCGCCGCTGGAAGATGGTCATCGATAGCGATAAGTGCACGGGTTGCGGCGCGTGCGTCGTGGCGTGCCACGCCGAGAACAACGTGCCGATTGTGGACGAGGGCCAGGTCATTCAAGGCCGCTCAAGCCACTGGATTCGCATCGAGCGCTACTGGGAGGGCGAATACCCGAACGTGAGAGCGCGCTTCCTGCCGGTCTTGTGCCAGCAGTGCGGCGAAGCGCCGTGCGAACCGGTGTGCCCGGTCTACGCCACGTATCACAGCACGAAAGAGCACCTCAACATCATGGTCTACAGCCGGTGCGTGGGCACGCGCTATTGCGCCAACAACTGCCCCTACCGGGTCAGGTACTTCAACTTCTACGAGCCGCGCTTTGAGGGCGCGCTGGTGGAACAACTCAACCCCGACGTGACGGTGCGCAGCGCGGGCGTGATGGAGAAGTGCACCTTCTGCATCCAGCGCATCCGGCGCGCGGACCAGAAAGCCATCGCCGAAGGGCGCGAATTGCGCGACGGCGAGGTGCAGCCCGCGTGCGCGCAGGCCTGCCCGCCCAGGGCAATCGTCTTTGGCGACGCCAGCGACCCCGAAAGCGAAGTGGCGAAGCTGATCGAGGGCAACGAGCGCAAGTTCCGCCTGCTGGAACACCTGGGCACGGAACCGGCGGTCATTTACCTGAAAGGCGGTGTGTCCCATGTCTGACTCAAGCATCGAGAGACAGCCCTGGACCAGCGACCCGGCCAACACGCCGGACCTGCAACAGCAGATGGAACACGCCCGCGAGGAGCACCTCCTGCTCGACCCGCGCCCGCCGGAGGAAAGCAACCAGGACGTGCTCCGCGCAATGGTGCGGACCAGCCGCGTCGCCTGGGCAGTGATCGTGGTGCTGCTGGGCGGCGTGGGCATGGCGGCGTTGAGCTGGTTGATCCAGATAACGCAAGGCCTCGGCGTGGCCGGCATCAACCGGACCATCTTCTGGGAGCTGTACATCGTCAGCCTGGTTTACTTCATCGGCATCGGGCACGCCGGCACGTTCATCTCGGCGGCGTTCCGGGTGCTGAAGTTCGATTTGCGCCGGCCCATCGCCCGCGCCGCCGAGATCGTGACGCTGTTCGCGCTGGGGGCGGCGGCGCTGTTCCCGTTCATCCACCTGGGGCGGCCCTGGAAGGTCTACTGGATGCTGTTCTACCCCAACCACCGGCAACTGTGGCCGAACCCGCAGTCGCCGCTGCTGTGGGACGCGACCGCGATTTTAACTTACTTGACTGGCAGCATTCTCTTTATTTACATGAGCCTGATCCCCGACCTGGCGATGGCCCGTGAACGCACCACGGGATGGCGGCGCCGGCTGTACCGGGCGCTGGCGCTGGGCTGGCGCGGCACCGACCGGGAATGGTCCATTCAAGAGGCGGCCTCGAACATTTTCGCCTACGCGATCATCCCGATCATGTTCTCGGTCCACACCATCGTGTCGTGGGACTTCGCCATGGCGGTCCAGCCGGGCTGGCACAGCACGATCTTCGGGCCATTCTTCATTGTGGGCGCGCTGTATTCGGGCGTCGCGGCGGTGCTGATGGTGATGGCGGCGCTGCGCCGGTTCATGAAGCTGGGCTACTTTATCCGCGCGGAGCACTTCGATGGGATGGCGAAGTTCCTGCTCGTCATGACCTTCGCCTGGGTTTACTTCTACTTTAACGAGTTTCTGGTCACCTGGTACGGCGACCTGGTGGCGGAAGGCGCGGCCCTCGACATATTCACCGGCGGCCCGCTCGCGCCGCTCTGGGCGCTGATGCTCATCTGCAACATCATCATCCCGGTGGCGTTCCTGTGGAGCCGGCGCGTGCGCCGCTCGCCGGGGATGCTGTTCGTCATCTCCTTCATCGTGCAGGTCGGGATGTACCTTGAGCGCGTCCTGATTGTGACCGGCACCCTCGGTCGCCCGGAGTTGCCCTTCAACTGGACAACGTACACGCCGGCGCTGGAGATCATCATCGCCGCTGGCGCGTTCGCGTTCGTGGCGGTGTTTTACACGATCTTCACGCGCTTCTTCCCGATCATCCCGCTCTGGGAGGTCGCCGAAGGGCAGATGATGCACGGGCTGCGCAAGATCGGGCGGGCGATGGCCCGAACCAAGTCGGAGCCGCACTGAGAGGTCTATCCCACAGACTTCGGGACAGGGGGCTTTAGCCCTCTGTCCGGGGCAGATTGGGCTTGACGAGAGAAAGGCGAGATATGGCCGAATACCAGATGCTCGGTTTATTTGAAGATGTCGCCAAGGCCGGCGACGCCATCGACGCGCTGCGCAAGATTGGCGTGTCCGACCGAAAGATTACCGTGATGTCGGCGGCTCCGCTGGCGCCCAAGATGCTGGGCCGCAAGCACGCGAATCACCGGTTGCTCCCGCTCGCGGGGATCGGGGCGCTCGGCGGCTTTGGGCTTGGCTTCTTCCTCACCTACATCATGCCACAGCTCTACCCCATCGTCGTAGCCGGGCGCGACATCGTGAATGTCCCCCCGTCGTTTATCATCCTGTTCGAGCTGACCATGCTCGGCGTGATGGTGGCGACCTTTGTCGGCTTCCTGCTCGAAAATGGATTCCCCAAGTTCGGCCCCAAGCTCTACGACAAACGCATCGCCGAGGGTTACATCGGTGTGCAGGCGCAGGTCAACGACGAGGTGCTGTTCGAGCGCACGCGAAAGGTATACGCCGATCACGGCGCGCAGCACCTCCAGGAGATGGAAGTCAAGCGCACCCGCGACCCGCGCCTGATGATTCTGATCGTGCTGCTCATCCTGGCCGGCGGGTTTGCCACGTTTACATTGCTCATTTTCTACGATATCATCACCCTGCCCTGGTGGCCCGACCAGATGAAGGAGACGCTGGCGGTTGCGCCGTTGCAGGGGCCGCGCTACGGCGCGCCGGAGGGGAGTATCCCTGTGCAGGGGCCGTCGCTCATCGGCAACGAACCGGCGACCGCGCCGCTGCCCGCCGCCGAGGACTCGATCCAGCGCGGCGAAGTGCTCTTCGCGCTGCACTGTGCGCACTGCCACGCCCTGGAAGAGGCCGCAGCGCCAACCGTCGTCGGCGACAAGTTCGTCGTGCCGCCGCCGGCTATGACCAGCGACCGCGTGGCAGGCAAGACGCCGGAGCAAGTCTTTGTGACGATCACCAACGGGTGGGGCCTGATGCTCCCGCTCGCGGAGAACCTGTATCCCGAAGAGCGCTGGGATGTGGCGAATTACGTCTACAGCCTGAGTCACTGATCTGTTTCTGGCAGTCGGGGCACGGCGCGCTGTGCCCCGACTGAACACCTTCGATCATGGAGGTTGGTGTGTCTAAACGAACCTGGATCATCCTGTCACTCGCGCTCTCCCTTGCCCTGCTCCTGAGCGCGTGCGGCCCTTCCGCCGCGCCAAGCACGGCCATCCCCACGCTCGCCCCGCGCCAGGTCACGCCGGCGCCGGCTGAGGGGGGAGAAACGCCCGCGCCAGCCGAACCGACACATACCCCGGAAAGGGTTGAGGAAACGCCTGCCCCCGTCGCAGCGGTCGGCCTGGAGGAGGCGCAGGCAGTTTACGAGGCAGATTGTCAGGCGTGTCACGGCGCGAACGGGCAGAACGCCGCCGTCGGGCCGAACCTGTACGCCAACCCGGACCTCGCATCCATGAGCGATGCGGACATCTACAATATCCTGATGAACGGCGTCCAGGGCACAGCGATGCAAAGCTTCGCCGACCGTCTCTCCGAGGCCGAGATCAACGGCCTGGTCGCGCTGCTCCGAAGCTGGCAGGGCGAAGAGGCGGCGGCAACCGAGACGCCGGAGGCCACCCCGGCGCCGGCAGCCGGCGGCGAGGCCGACCTTGAGGCGGGGTTGGCTGTCTTTGCGGCGAACTGCGCGGCGTGTCACGGCGCAGAGGGGAAGGAAGCTGTCGTCGGGCCGGTGTTGAACCCTAACGCCGCCCTTGCCGCGATGGCCGATGGTGAGATTCGGAACATCCTTGTAAACGGCATCGAAGGCTCGGCGATGCCAGCCTTTGGCGACCGCCTCTCCGAGGAGGAGATTGACAATCTGGTCGCGGTGATCCGAAGCTGGCAGGAGTAAACGTTCAGACAAGGGGCTTGAAGCTCCTTGCCTGAGGCTGACTCTGAGGGTGCGCGTCCGCTGGCACGCATCCGGCAACGCCGGGTGCGTGCTCTTTACGTCGCTGCGACGAGCGCGTAGCGCGTGAACTGCGCCGCGCTACGCCGCCCCAGCAGCGTCGCTGGCAGCGTCCAGCGCGGCGATCTCTTCCTCCGTCAGCCGCCAACCGCGCGCGCCGGCGTTCTCCTCGGCCTGGCGGGCGTTCCGCGCGCCGGGGATGGGCAGCGCGCCTTTGCAGATCGTCCAGTTGAGCGCCACCTGCGCCGGCGACTTGCCCCCGTGCGCCGCGCCGATCTCGCGCATCAGCGTGATGAGCGCCTGGATGCGCGCCAACTGACGGCGATACTGCCAGCCCCGAATCCCCGGCGGCGGATTGTCGGGCGTGTACTTGCCGGTCAGCAAGCCTTGCGCGAGTGGGCTATAGGCGATCAGCCGCACACCCAACTCGCGGCACGCGCTCATCAGCCCGTTCCGCTCCGGCTGGTGGTGCAGCAGGCTGTATGCCACCTGGTTGGAGGCCAGGCGCACGCCCCGCCGCGCCAGGGCCACGAACGCGCGCCGCGTCTGCCCGACGCTGTAGTTGGAGATGCCGACCTGCCGCGTCAGCCCCGCCTCCACTGCGTCGGCGAGCGCCTCCATCCAGGTCTCGATGGGCACGGGCGGGTTGGGCCAGTGCATCTGGTAAAGCTCCACCTGATCGACGCCCAGGCGGCGCAGGCTGCCTTCCAGCGCGCGGCGGAGGCTGGCTTTAGTCAAGCGCCAGGGCATGGGCAGAAACTTGGTGGCGACGACCGCCTGTCGCCCGCTCTCACGCATGAACTGGCCCAACAGCCTCTCCGCGCCGCCCAAGCCGTACAACTCGGCGGTGTCGATGAGCGTCACGCCGCTGGCGAGGCTGGTTTCAAACGCGGCGCGCGCGTCGGCGTCGGAGTAGCCGCGCGGGTTTGCCCAGAAGTACTGATCGACCCAGGGCCAGTTGCCGACTCCCAACTCGATGGAGTCAAGCGGCACCGGCCCATTCGCCCCCGCTTGACCCGCGCTCATGCGCCCGCCATTGCCTTGTCCAGGCTGTCGATAGCGTCGCGGATGACCTGCGCGCTCATGCCGAGCGCCCCGCACTCCTCGTCGTCGAGGTCCACCGGGAAGGTGTCCACGACGCCGGAGCGGTCCACCAGGCGCGGCAGCGAGAGGGTCACGTCCAGCACGCCCTGGACGTCGGCGGTGGGTGTGCACACGGTGAGCACGGCGCGCTCGTTGCGCAGGATCACATCGACAATGGAAGCGGCGACGCTGCCGATGCCATAGTAGGTGGCCCCCTTGCCGGCGATGATTGCCGCGCCGCCGCGCCGGATTTCGGCCTGAAGCTCACGCTGCACCTGCCTGTCCATCTTGATCCCGCGCTGGTCACAGTACATCGTCAGCGGGACGCCGCCGACCGTCGCCGACGACCATGCCAAGACCTGCGAGTCGCCGTGCTCGCCGACCACATAGCCGTTGACGTGCTTGGCGTCCACGCCCAGGTAGCGCCCCAGCGCCGCCCGGAAGCGCGCCGTGTCCAGCCCGGTGCCTGTGCCCAGCACGCGGCTGGGAGGGACGCCATGCGCAGCGGCGTAGCGCGCGGTGAGGTGAGTCATGATGTCCACCGGGTTGCTGACCACGATCAGGACCGCCTCCGGCGCGTATTCCAGGATTTGGGGCACCATTTCTTGAAAGATGCGCGCGTTGGCCTCCATAAGCATCAGGCGGCTCTGGTCGGCTTTGCGCGGCAGGCCAGCGGTGATGACCACCACATCGCTGCCGGCCAGGTCCGGGTAGTCGCCGGCGAAGACCTGGATCGGGTTTGGGGTAAATGAGACGGCGTGCTGGATGTCGGCAGCCTCGGCCTGCGCGCGCGCGGCGATAATATCCACCAGCATAATCTCACGGCCAATGTTGCGCATCGCCATCGCGTAGGCGGTCGATGAGCCGACCATCCCGCTGCCCACGATACCGACTTTCATGTCATTTCTCCTACGTTGATAGATAAACGCATAAGACGGCCTTTATGATGACCTTAGTCGACTCACCTGTCAACCTCCCGCATCCAACTCGCTGATGGCGCGGCGGACCACCTGCGCGCTGGCGCGGAGCAAATCGTGTTCGCGCTCGCTCAACAGCAGCGGCAACCGCGAGATCACCCCGCTGCCGCCCACCAGACTCGGCAGCGAGACAGTCACGTCGCGCACGCCCTCGACCTCGGCGACGGGGGTGCACACGGTCAACACCGAGCGCTGATCACCCAGGATCACCTCGGCAATGCGCGCCAGCGCGCTGCCGACGCCGTAATACGTCGCGCCTTTGCCCTCGATGATCTCGTAAGCCGCGTTGCGGACCTGGCCGTCGATGCGCTGCTGCACTTCTTCGTCCACGCAGATTTCCTGCTGAGTGCAGAAGTCCTCCAGCGGCACCGCGCCCACCGTCACCAGCGACCAGGCGAGCACCTCCGAGTCGCCGTGCTCGCCGACGACGTAGCCGTGAATATGCTGCGGATCGACGCCCATGTGCCGCCCCAACAGCGCGCGGAAGCGCGCCGTGTCCAGCGTCGTGCCGGAGCCGATCACGCGGCTGGAGGGCACGCCGCGCTCGGCGGCGTAACGCGCGGCCAGGTGCGTCATGATGTCTACAGGATTGGTCGCCACGACCAGGATCGCGTCGGGCGCGTGCGTCAGCACCTTCGGGATCACGTCGCGGAACACAGCGGCGTTGCGCGCTAAGAGCTGGAGGCGCGTCTCGCCGGGGCGCTGGCTTACGCCTGCGCAGATAATGACCACGCGGCTGCCGGCCAGGTCTTCATAGCCGCCGGCGCGCACCTGCAAAGGCTCGGCGAAGGGGACCGCGTGCAAGATGTCGGCGGCCTCGGCGCGCGCGCGCTTCTCGTTCAAGTCCACCAGCACCACCTCGCGCCCGACACCGCGCATCACCAGGGCGTAGGCCGCCGTCGATCCCACCAGCCCGCTGCCGATAATACCCACTTTCATGGTGAACTTACTCTCCTTATGTTGGACCAACCTGACGCCGCCTATTATACCCCTCGCGGCTGGCGGCGGTCAGGGCGCGCTGGTGTTGATCACTTTGCGCAGAGAATGCCCTTATCCGCCCGGAGGCACCGCACAGCGACCTCAAACATCGGCCTGGCCCGCACGAGCCGCACCTCAGCATCTCCGATGCGCGTCATCTTCTGGATACCCATCTCGACGAAGACCGGCTCCATGACGCCGAAGTTGCGCGCCGGGCCGTACCTGTGCAGCATCACGTGGCGGGACGTTTTCTGCCCAGCGACGATGATCGTGGCGCGCGCAAACCCCGGCTGCATGTGATAGTCCACGCCGACGGCCTCTTCGACGCAATGAAACATGGTGTTGCTCTCGTGCGAGACGCCGATCAGCAGGATGTAGCCGTCGGGCGCGTGCGCCAGCTTGCCGTAGGGCGACCGCTCGTCGCAAGGGGTAATAGAAAACCGGTGCGCGTCGGTGAGCGCGACCGCGTCCGGCCCGATGGCCGCGACCGAGTGCGTAGGGTGCAGGCTTCTGATCGCGCCGGCCCGCTTCCTGAACGTTTCGGGGATGCGCCCGGTCCAACACGGCGTGTGATCCGGGTCGAAGATGGGCGGGTTCTCCGGCGACAGGGTTTCGTCGCCAGTGAGCGTGGGGACTACCACCGTGCCGCCGGGGGCGACCGCTTCCAGCAGCGCGTCGATCACCGCGTCCGCGCCACCTTCGACGTGGCCGAAACGGCTCAGCGAGCTATGCACCAGCACTTTGTGACCCACTCCCAGGCCCAATGCGCGCAACCCGGCCACGATGTCGTCTTTGGTCACGCTTGGCATCGCGTCGTTCTCCCCTTATCGCGGTTGGCGCCCGATGGGATTGAAGTTAGCAGCCTCCCAGATCGGCGTCGTTGGGGTAGACGATCACGTCGGTGAGGCGCAGGTCCTCATTGTAGATGTACTTGGCGTGATAAAAAGGCCGTTCCAGGTCGGTGACGTGTGGATAGAAGATCGCGTCAGCCTGCGGCAGGGGCAGGTTGGGCACTGCATCCTTCGGCCACCAGCGGAGCGTCCCCTCGCGCGCGTCGCCGGTCAGCTCGCCTGCGAAGTCGGTGGCGACATAGACGAAGAGCATCCACTGCCAGTCGGGGCGCGGCGACACTTCGGTAATCAGGCCGCGAAAGTGCAACCCTTTCGCCGCGTAGCCGGTCTCCTCGCGGAGTTCGCGCAGTGCGCACTCGTAGGGCGATTCATCAGGCTCCACCTTGCCGCCGGGCGCAACCCACAAGTCCAGGTTCGGTTCTTTATGCCGTTTCATCAATAAAATCTCATCCCCTCGCAAACAGTACACCAGTGTGCCGAGAATACGGCCCATAGCGCCTCTATGCTTTGCTCTCCGGGTTCGCCGACCGGCTCAGATATGGCTCCAGAAGGCGTCGAGCGCCTGGAAGGTCTCGTCCGGCTTCTCGAAGTGGGGCAGCCCCCGCGTCGGCTGGATGCGGGCCGCGCGCCAGTGCGCCTGACGCTCGATCATGCCCGGCAACTCGTCGAAGCGGACGAAGGCGTCGCGGTCGTAGAGGGCGAGCACCGGCATCGACAAACGCTCGTAGGCCACCTCGCGGATGTCGCGGGTGAAGAGCATACCGCTGACGAAGTAGAGCGGCGCATAGTGCGCGCCGGGCTGGTGCGCGGTCAGATAGGCATATTCGGCCAGCCCGACATCCACCGGCCCGGCGAAGCTTTGGCCCAGGAAGAAGTCGATGCTGCGTTTGGTGGCGATCAAGTCGTAGAACGCCCGCCCCCACAGCGGGAACGCGAACAGCCGGTAAAAGAGGTTGCTGGTCCCGGCTTCGCTCGCCCGCTCCGAGGAGCGCCCCCGCTTACGCGCGGTAAAGCCGCTGGGCGAGATCATCGCCAGCGTGTGGAACAGGTCGGGCCGCGCGACCGCCGCCAACGCCGCAAACTCGTTGCTGAGCGAGAGCGCGACCACGTCCGCTGGCTCGTTGCCAACCGTGGTCAGGAAGTCGAGGATGGCCTGCTTGAAGAGCGCCGGGGTGTAGACGCGGTCCGAGCGCTCGGAGAAGCCGAAGCCCGGCAGTTCGAGCGCGTAGACCGGGCGCGAGGCGCGGTAATGCTCGAAGATCGGGCGCATCTCGTAGGCGCAGCCGGCGGCGTTGATGCTGTGGATCAGCACCAGCGGTCGCCCGGAGGCGTGCCGGTCGGCGTAGTAACTGAGCGTCCCCGTGGTCTCACCCTTGAAGGTCTCCCGCTCCGCGCTGAGGGCGTGGGGCAGGGGCAGGTCGTGGTCGATGAACAGATTGCTGTACGCAATCCACGCGCCGACGGCGCTCACGATAGGGACCGTCAGTGTGAGCACCCCCGGCGCGCCGCCGCGCTTGTTCTGCGAGGGTTTCTTTTCTTTTGACATCTTTCACCTCCACCTGAAATCAGCAAGACAAACCCTGTGCGTGTGATGCGAGGTAGCCTTGACGGTTGTATAGAAAATCGAAACAATTACTCAACATTCTAGCGCGAGAGGGGACAAATGGCAACTTTCTATGTTGCCTCACGCTGATGGGTCGCTTCCTGCTTGGGTGTTGATACGGATCGGTCAGGCTTGGCGAGACCTGAAAATGCTGGCGCTTGTCTTACCTCACCCTCCTGCCCCCCTCTCTATTTGATGGCGAGGGGGGAGCTGCGCTTCGCGCGGTGGGGGGTGAGGTCAAGCGTTCTGAAAACCTTCATCAACACTCTAGAGGGAGACCACCCGCTGATGACGTGTTGGGTCAAAGAGGGGCTATGGTAAGAAACAGCGAAGGCGGGAGTGGATGGGAGTCGAACCCACCGCGGCCCGCTCTGCGCGACCCGCCACCGGTTTTGAAGACCGGGAAGCCCACCGGGACCTAACCACCCCCGCGTACACGCGCATGTTAACACACGCCCCGCCTTGCGCCAAGAGGCCGGCAAAGCTCCCACGAGCTTGAGGCTTGCGGGGAGCTGCCCGGAGTCGGTCACCCCAACACCGCGCGCACGTGCGCCAGCGCCGCCTCATGGAGCGCGCCGTTGGAGGCCAGCAGCGACCTGTTGGTCAGCGCGAACGGCTCGCCGCGCAGCCCCGTGACACGACCGCCCGCCTCCAGCACCATCAGCACGCCGGCGGCCATGTCCCAGGGATTGAGGGTCATGTGCAGGTATACATCGTACCAGCCGGCGGCGACGTAAGCCAGGTTCAGCGCCGCCGACCCGTGACAGCGCAGCGTGCGCGCCTCGGCGATCATGCGCCCGGTGATGGCGTGCACGGTCGCGCGCGCCTGGGGGTCGCGCGGCCAGTCGCAGGCGATGGCCGCGTCCGCGAAGTCGGTACGGGTGTTGGCGCGCGCCGGCGCGCCGTTCACAGTGAAGCCGTGCCCGCGCGCGGCGGTGAACAGGAAGCCGTCCACCGGGTTCATCACCGCGCCGGCTTCGAGCACGCCGCCCACCGCCACCGCCACCGACGTGGAATAGGTGGGGATGCCGCGCGCGTAGTTGGTGGTGCCATCGAGCGGGTCGATGATCCACACCGCGCCCGGCGGCGGCGTCCACGCGGCGAGCGCGTCTTCCCCGCCTTCCTCGCTCAGGATGGCGTGATCGGGGTAGTCGGCGCGGATCGCGTCGATGATGGCGCGCTCGGCGGCGAAGTCGGCGGCGGTCACTTCGTCGCGGTAGCCCTTCGACTGGACGTGGAGCGGCCCGGCGCGCGCGCGGCGGATGGCGTCGCTGGCGGCCTGGGCGGCGCGGATGGCGGTTTCGAGCAGGGACATGGGCGATGCAGCCTTTCCGTTCGGCGCAGTCTTGTACGAGTGCGCCCAGATGGTAGCGCCAGAGCGCTGATTCGCCCACTCTCTCTGGGAGCGGATGCTACTTACGCCCGACGCTTGCCCTCGCCGGCAGGCGGTTTCGTTTGGGTGTATACTGAAGGCAATGCTGATATTGGAGACGAGGAACCGATCATGAGATACCTCATGCTCGCTCTTCTCCTCTTGGCCGGCATCGGCTGTAATCCTCAGCGATTGGCGACTGTACCCCCACCGACCCAAACAAACACGTTGCCGCCCACCACCAATGTCCCTGCACTGACTGATACCCTCCTCCCCTCCTCCACCAACACGCCTACCTTAACCAGCACACCACCTCTGACTGATACGCCGACCACGACAAAGACCCCGGCCCTGCACCCTACCCGATTGTTGGCAACGGCCCGCCCTACTGTCTCCGTCACCGCGCCCACCAATGTCAACCTGCGCGCCGGCCCAGGAACTACGCTATTGTTGGGGCACTTGTGCAAGGCGAATCTGCCCAGGCAATCGCGCGCGATACCACAAGTGATTGGTTGGTGGTAGACGTGGGACATCTAGAATCATGGGTAGCCTCCTGGGTCGTGACTGTCGAGGGAAATGTAAGCCTGCTGCCCATTCAGAGCGCGCCCCCGACTCCTGTTTGGCAGCCGCCGCTGGCGACACGCGCGCCACAGCCTACACAGCCCCCCGTTGCCGGCGGGCAGCAACCGCCGCCGGAGCAGCCGCCGCCAACTCGGCGCCCAACTGAGCCACCAGCGCAGCCCACACAGCCGCCCGCATCGTCCTGGAACTGTGGCGGCGATCTGTACAATTGCAGTGACTTCGCTGGGCGGTGCGCTGACCTGTGCGCCTACCAGCGCGCGTGTCCCGGTGATCCGTCAAAGCTAGACGGCGACAACGACGGGTGGGCGTGTGAGAGTCAGTGCTCTCCGTGCCAGTAGAAGGGGCGGGCGGCTCCGGTGGGCAGGGGTTAGGAAAAAACCTTCCTCACCTACGCTGTCTGTCCCGCCACAGACTGGCGCAAGCGAGAAAGGCAGTGACCACCGGCTCCGGCGATGGCTCTAGGAGAAACCAGAGCACGCACAGCACCAGCGCCACCAGGTCCAGCAGCTCGGGGCCATTGAACCCAGACCCAGGGGGAGTATCCCCCGTTTGCCAAAGTACTACATTTGTGGTACTTTCTTGAGGTTGCACAGGAGGAGATCCCTTTCTAATCTTGTGCTGACCGCCTGCCCCCGCAGGCGGTTTAATTAAGCGCTGCGGTTATTTGTCATATTTCCCGCATAATAACCTCTCGGTGATTGACACCCTCAGCCACCTAAATGGGCAAGTATAGAGAGATTTTGCATTCTGTCAAATCTTCACACCAGTGGGGGGAAACAAAAAAGGCCTTGCACGGAGTCGGCAATAGGTGCGAAGCCCCATCTAGGTCACTGGCCTGGTGTTCCAGCAGCAAGCCAGCATCGCGCGTGCTCCCGGCATAGCGCCAACGTACTACCCGTCACCCCATTAAGCTCCCTGCGAGCTACACCTTCCGGCTCTAACCGTTTACCAACCCCTATTAGCACACATGTTCTAAATCTACCGGAAATCCCTGTGTCACAGGACTAGAGTACTAG
>DAOTXU010000190.1:0-8950 GCA_034435135.1 Anaerolineae bacterium
GCGCGCTTCGCGGAGCGCGCCCCTGCCTAACATCCCGAAAAGTCGCACAGGGCCGCGCGCAGGCCCGGCATATTCTCCCGCCAGGGCGTGTATCCCCCGCTCGTGAGCATCCGCAACACGGCATCCGGCATCAGGTCGCGTATCTCCTGCGCGGCGGCGAGCGGAGTAGGGTCACCGGCGCTCCACAGGATCAGCGTTTCCGCGGGAATCTGGGGCAAGAACGCGCGATAGTCGCGCGCGTCGCCGGGCAGGCCGTCGGGGCCGTCGTTGCGCAGGAACGCCCGCGCCAGCGCCTTGTCCGCCGGCCACTGCGTGGCGTCAATTGAGAGATTTTGCGCTACCCGCGTCGTCTCGGCGTCCCACGCCGCGCGCGCCGGCATCGGCGCGAGGAGCACAAGCTGCGTCACGCGCTCTGGGTGCTCGCGCGCGTAGAACAACGCGACGGTCGCGCCGTAGCCCCAGCCGAGCACAGTCCATTGTGCGTAACCAAGCGAAGCGCGTATCGATTCCAGGTCGGCTACATCGTCGGTGAGCCGGAAGCGCGCCGGGTCAGCCAGGTGCCCGCTGCGCCCGCGTCCGCGCCCATCGTAGTAGATGAGCGTGAAATTCTCCGCGAGCGCGTCCATCTCCGGGCGGAAAATCGTGTGATCAAACCCCGGCCCGACGCCTGTCGCGCCTGCTTCGGGGTCGCCGGGGCCGCCCGGTATGAGCATTAGCGGTGGGCCGTCGCCAATGCGCGCGGCGTATAGCTCAAGCCGGTCCAGGTCGGCCAGAATAGTAAAGGTCTCCTCTGGCTCAGGGGGCAAAGTCGGGGTTTCGACCGGGGTCGGCGTGAGGGTAGGCGTGGGGAGGGGCGTCCACGTGGGCCAGAGCGTGGGCGTCGGGGTGGCGGCGGGCGCGCACCCCGCCGCGATCACCGCCAGCAACAGCGTCGCCCAGGTAAGGGCGTCAGACCGGGGGCTTAAGCCACTGGTCTGAAACCGTTGGAGGAGCTTCTCACCCGCATTGCAGAGGGATCGCTTACGCATCGCTTTTGCTCTTTGGATCGCCCAGCGCCGCCGCCAGCGCCGCCGCGTACTCGCCCCGGTGCGTCATCGAGACGATCCAGCGCGCCACACCAGCGGCCTCCGCCGCGCGGCGCACCTCGCCGTGAAGCTGCACGCCCGGCTTGCCGGTCTCGCCCTCGCGCGTGATCTCAACCTCGTGCCACGCCATGCCGCCGACCAGCCCCGTGCCCAGCGCCTTGAGAACCGCCTCCTTCGCGGCCATGCGCGCGGACAGGTAGGGCGCGGGGTTGATCTTGGCGCGGCAATAGGTCAGCTCTGCCTCGGTGAACATCCGGCCCAGGCGCGCTTCGTGTTGCGCGAGCATCCGCTCCGCCCAGGCGACATCCACCACATCAACGCCCAGGCCGATTAAGCCAACGTCGCCCAGCGCCGCCTGCACGTCGCCCGCCATTGTAGTCAGGGTCTCTTTGAGCGGTGGTTCGCTTCCCATGTCCGGCTACGCTCTCACGCCTTTGAGCACCTGCGCGGCCATTTCCGCCATCGCCCGGTACGCCGGCGCGTCGGTCGGCAGTTGCGTGATGGGGCGACCCTCCAGCTCAAACGTGACCAGCGTCTCATCATAAGGCAGGCTGCCCAACAGCGGCACGCCGATCCGCTGGATGCGCGCGAGCAGCGCGTCGGGGACCTCGCCCATCACCCGGTTGAGCACCAGCCACGTGCGCTTGATGTCCACGTTCACCTCGTCGCGCAGCTCAATCACGCGCTCGGCGGTGAGCAGGCCGCGCGGCGTCAGGTCGCTCACGATGAGCATCGCGTCCACGTCGCGGGTGGTGCGGCGGCTCAGGTGTTCCAGGCCGGCCTCGTTGTCAATGACCACGTACTGGTACGCCCCGCCCACCGCGTCGATGACTTCGCGCAGGTTGTGGTTGACGGCGCAGTAGCAGCCCGGCCCCTCCGGGCGGCCCATCGCAATCACGTCCACGTGATCGCCCTCGCTGATGAGCGTGCGGATGTGGTAATCGAGATAGTCGCGCTTGGTCATGCTGGCGGCCAGACCCATCGCCGCGCCGCCCTGCACCAGCGACGCCTGCACCTCCTGAAGCATCTCCTCGCGGATTTCCCCGACCGTGCCCTCCAGCGCGATGCCAAGCAGCATATGCAGGTTGCTGCTGGGGTCGGCGTCCACCGCCAGGATCGCGCGCGCGCGCTGCGCGACCAGGTATCGGATAAAGAGGGCGGCGGTTGTCGTCTTGCCGACGCCGCCCTTACCGGCTACTGCGATTGTCGTCGTCATGGCTTAAGCATCCGCGTGTCAACTACGCCTTCGTCCATTGCACTACTCTGGGAAAATATCTCCGACTTTGATGGCAAACCCCGGCAGCACGTCGCCGCCGTCCAGGGTGTCGTTTTCGCTCAGGCGTTGCGCTGTCGTCGGCGTGTACACGTTCACCGTCTTCGAGCGCGGGTACACCACCCACACCATGTGGACACCCGCCCGCAAATACTCGCCGATTTTGTCCTGGATTTCAGCGGCAGTATCGCCGGGGGATACCACCTCGATTGCCAGGTCGGGCGCAAATGGGACATATTTCTCCGGCAGCGGTTCCGGGGCGCGATCTCGTGTGACAAACGCCACGTCGGGAGCAAGTATCGTGTAAGGATCGGGCGAGAGGATGTAGCCGGTTTCGATGGTCAAACGTCCCATCTGATGCTGCTTGATGTAGGTTCGTAGCCATGCATAAATCTCGCCCGCTGTCTCACCATGTACGCCGCCTGGTGGTGCCATCTCCACGATTACCCCCCTCATGAGTTCAAAGCGCTTGTGACTCTCCTTGTGCGAGAGTTCCCACAGGTCCTCAGCAGTGTACAGTCGCTCCTGAACGGCCATCGACAGCCTCCCACGAAAGCCAGCGCGCGCTGGCTAATTCCCGGACTGCGGAACCGCTGCGCGCATGGCTTCTTCCAACCGTTGTGCGATGCCCGCCGCCGCCTCGCGCAGCGGCGGCACGTGATCGTACACCGGCGCGCCGAGGCGGTCGGCCTCCAGCACGCGGTCGTCCATCGGCAGCGCGCCGAGCACGGTTAGCCCAGGCGTGTTGGTTTCTAAGAACACGCGCTGCTCTTCGTTCTGGACCTTGTTGCCTACCAGGTACAGCTTCTCAATGCCGATGTCGCCGGCCAGCTTTTTGATCTGCGCCGCCGTGCCCAGGCTGCGCCGGGTCGGCTCTACGACCACGAGCATGGCGTCAACCGCCTGCGCGGTCGCGCGGCCCAGGTGCTCGACGCCGGCGTACATGTCAAGAATCAACACGTCGTCGCGGCGCAGGAGCAAATGCGTGGTGAGCGCCTTGAGCATGGCGCTCTCCGGGCAGATGCACCCCGCGCCGCCGATGTCCACCGCGCCCATTTCCAGCAGGCGCACGCCCCGGTGAAGTTGGCTGAAACGTTCGGGGATGTCGTCCACACGCGGGTTGAGCCGGAAGAAACCCCCGGTCTCGCCGGGGCGCGCGCCGGTGCGCTCATAGATCAGGTCGTCCATCTCGGCGATGGGCGCAAGTTCGGCGCGCTGCGCCTCAGTAAAGCCCAGTGCCAACGCCAGGCACGGCGAGGGGTCTGCATCGACCGCGAGCACCTGCCGGCCCTGGTCGGCGTAATGTTGCGCCAGCAGCGCCGCCAGCGTCGTCTTGCCGACGCCACCTTTACCGGTTATGGCTATTTTCATGGCTACCGATTTCTCCGCTCTCTGGTTACCTCCAGGCAGCTCGCACATACGACCCTTACAGTGTAATCGTAACGACAAAGTGCCCGGCTATGCAAATGAAAGTCGGCCAAGCAGACCGGATTGCTCTCTTCTATTTCGGCGTCGCCGGGATGTAGGCGACCTGCTTAAAGTCAGGCTCTTGGACCGGCAGGACATCGACCAGCTCGTATTGCCGTGAGCCAAGCCCAATCCCCTCGGCCAGCGCCAGTTGCCTGTATGGGTCCTTATAAGGGCCGTGAATCCACTGAAACGGATGGCCCTTGCGGGTGACGATTTCCATCATGCCGGGGAGGTTCTCCTCGATGATCGGGGTCCTCGCCAGCATATCGAGCGTCGCCTGTTCCACCGCCACGATGTCATCCGAGCCGAAGACGCCGGCGTCGGGGAGAACCGGCAACCCGGTAAAGCCGAAACAATCGCACACCGGGGTAATGTGCGTGGCGAGGTTGATAAACACGGCGTTGCCCGGCTCAAATGTATCCAGCACGAGCTTGGCCGCGATGTTATTGACCTCCGGGAACGCCTCGAAGTTGCTGCGCCTGATTTCAAGCGCGCCGTTCGCTACCTTCTGGCAGCGCATACACTGGTTGCACTTGAAGCTGTGAAGATGCAGCCCGTCAGGGTCCGCCTTGTCGTCTGCGATGGCCCCATATGGGCAGGAGTCGCGGATAGCGACGCGGGTCGCCTCGTTCGGGCACTTTTCTTTGAAGAAGTATGGCTCATGGTGAAAAACGTCGTGCATGGCGCTGCGCGTCTCGCCAGACATGCACCCCAGCGCAAGGTTCTTGATCGCCCCGCCGTAGGCGCAGTCCGGGTGTCCCTTAACATGCGCCAGGTCGATGAGGAAGCTCGCCTCCTCGATAGCGCCGCCCAATTGAAACTCCGTGACGTTGCGATATTTGTACGGATGCGGGGTGACCCACTTCTCGTCGATGCCGGTGCTGGGGTACAGTGGGCAGCCGAGCGTTTCCGCCGTGTAGCCGCGTGTGTGCGCATCCGCCACCGAGTGAGGCAAGTCTGTGACGAAAGGCTTACCCCCGCCCTCCAGCACCGCCTGTACGACCTTGCGCACAAAGACCGGGTGCACCATCGAGTAGCCAACGTTGATGCCCAGGTGCATCTTGATAGCGACGCGATGTCCTTTGACCCGGTCGCGCACGTTCAGCGTTTTGAGGATGAGTTGCAACATGGGGGGCAGGGTTTCTCGGTGATCCAATTTTGTTTGGCGGAGGCTTCCCCAATACACGTTGCTCGGCATGATGGCCTCCCAAAAGAGATGATAAAGCACGAACCATGCATCACCCGGCTAAGAGCCTGTTCGAAAAATCGCTCATGTTGCTTTGGACAGGGGGCCAAAACCCCCTGTCCGGGACCTTCTCGGATAGGCTCGAAGCAGACCAGGTCAGGCGATTTCTCGGTTGGAGCGGTGATGGCGCCGAAAGCGCGGCTCAGTTCTCCAGATAGCTGTCGGCGTAGATGACCTTGTTGAGCAGGATTTGCACCGTCTTCCAGATGGCGACCTGCTCCGGGTCGCTCATGTCCACGTCGCCGGGCTGAAGCTCTTCCATCGCGGCCACTGTGTCGTGTATCTTGATGTACAGTCGCCTGACCGGCGTGCTCGCGTCGCGGTTCTCAACGGCGTGGATCACCTCCCACAGTCTCGCGTCCAGCGGGTCGGCGATCATCATTTGTAAACCTGCGCCCATGAGCATGGCGCAGTACACGCGGTTGATAAGCGCGCGGTTCTCGCGCGGCACGGCGTTGCTCACGTTGGAGAGGCCCACCGAGATCATCGGCGGCGGGTCGCTGGCGACCTGCAACGTGCGCACCGCCTCAATGCACTCCGGGCAATACTCCTGGCACCCGCTCACGGTGAGCACGAGCGGGTCGAAGATCACTTTTTCCATCGGAAAGCCGACTTCCATGAAGCGCGGGATCAGCGTCTCCAGCGCGATGTTGACGCGCTCATAGGCGCTGACCGGGATGCCCGCCTTGCCCATCGTCAGCGCGATGAGCATGGTGTCAAACTCTTTCGCTGCCAGCGGCACTTGTTCCAGGCGCTCCGGCTCGGCGGAGACCGAGTTGATGATGCCGGGGTTCTTCATCACCTTCAGCCCGGCGCGGATGCCGGCCAGGTTGGTGGTGTCCAGCGAGATCGGCACCTCGCGCGGCAGCACCTCTTGAACGGTCTGTACCAGCCAGGGGATGAACTCCTCGCCGTCCTTCTTGCGCGGCCCGACATTGAGGTCAATCGCCCATGCGCCGTGCTCGACCTGCTTGAGCGCCAAGGTCTGGAAGAACTTGGCGTCGGCGTTTTTGATCGCCTCCTTGACCGCCTCGGAGATGACGTGAATATTCTCACCGATGATTTTCATGTCGCGCTTTCTCCTTATCGTGTGCGCTCCAATTAAAGAACACGGGTCGTGCGCCCGTTTGTGCCCTCAGTCGTTAGTCGGACCGGCTAGGGACCGCTACTTCAGGTAGACGCCTTCCAGACGCCCCAGGAGTTCATGGAATTCCTCGTGCTTCCCGACCCCGATGCGCTCGCGCTCAATCGCTTCGAAGCCCTCAAACAGCTCTTCCTGCTTTGCCGCCGGAAGGTGCCTGTCGGCCATCGGGAAAAGGACATTGTTTTCTTTCTCGATATGTTGGGTCAACAGCGCGATGTAATGGCGCGCGTGCTGCGCGAAGCTGGCTGCCGCGCCGGGCGCGCCGGCCTGGTATGATGCCAGCGCCTCGCCCATCCCTCTGATGTAGCCGCGCCCTAAGGTGTGCTCGTGGAGCATGACCCCAATCGGCCCCCCTTGCCGGGGGACGCCGGCGGCTTCCATCGCGGGGAAGAGCAAATCCTCTTCCTTGCCGTGATGGCACTGGTCCGCGAACACTTGCAGGAATTCGAGTATGCTCGCAAGATGGTCGGCGCTGACCAGCGCGCCGGCTTCGAGCCGGTCGCAGACCTTGTTGAGAATCCTCAGCATGAGCAAGATGCCCTCATGCTCTTCGATCAACTGCGCGGTAGCTTTCACTTTTTCATCTCCCTTTGCCGTTCTCGTGATCGTGAATCGCCGCCGCCATGCTGGGGAACAGGTTCAGGTCGGTGTGCGGCAGGAACAGCGCCGAGGTGAACGCTTCATAGAAACTGTTGTCCGCCGAAAGCTCCAGGTAGGTCATCTTGTTGGCGATCTCTTTGATGCGCTCGCGCTCACTGCGCTTGAGTAGCGCCAGGTACGCCCCGCGCACAGCGGTGTTCCCCAGGAAGTCGAACCGGTCCCAGGGCATGTCGGGCAGCAGGCCGATCTGAATCGCCTTCTCCACGTTGATGTACTTGCCGAAGTTGCCGGCCACCAATACGCGCTGCACGTCGGCCAGCGACACGCCGACGCTTTTCGCAAGCACGACATACCCGGCGAAGATCGCCGCCTTTGCGCGCAACAGGTTGTCGATGTCCACGTGCGTGATGACCAGGTCATGCCCGACGCTGGTCTCGTCCGCCCAGGCGACCACGTACTCCGGCCCGTGCTCGCCCTCGCGGACGCGCGGCGTGGGCAGGTTCAGGTTGATGTTGCCGCCCTTGTCAATGACCCCGGTCATGAACATCTCGGCCAGGATGCCCAACAGCGCGCTGCCGCACAGCCCGGCGGGCTTTACGCCGCCGATCACGCGGATGCTCGGTTCGTAGGTCTCGCCGTTGATCCACACCTCCTCGATAGCGCCGCGCGTGGCGCGCATCCCGTGCATCACGCCCGCGCCCTCGAAGGCCGGCCCCGCCGACGCCGCGCACGCCAGCAGCCATTCCCGGTTGCCGAGCACAATCTCGCCGTTGGTGCCCACGTCCATGAACAGGATCAGGTCGTCGCTTTCGCTCATGCCACTGCTAAGCACGCCGGCGGTGATGTCCGCGCCCACATAGCTGGCGACGTTGGGCAGGCAGTCCACGGTCCCCAGCGGGTGGATCCGCAGGCCGATCTCTTTCGCGGCGACAGTCGGCATGTGGTTCACGCCGGTGATGAACGGCGTCAGGCGGATGCTGGCGGCAGGCAGCCCCAGCAGCAGGTGAATCATGGTGCTGTTGCCGGCGACAGTGGCCTTCACCACGTCGTCCGGCGAGACCTGGACGCGCTTGCACGCCATCTCGATCAGGCGGTTGATGGTCTCCACCACCAGGTTTTGCATCTCGTCCGCGCCGCCGTCTTTGCTGGCGTAGATGATGCGCGAGATCACGTCCTCGCCGCGCTTGATCTGGCCGTTGTAGTCCGCGACCTGCGCCATAACCTCGCCGGAGGTCAGCTCGACCAGGTACACCGTCACGGTGGTCGTGCCGATGTCCACCGCGACGCCCCAAATGCGCTCGTCGGGCGCGGGGCCGGGGCGGATATCGATCAGGCGCGGCGGGCATTCCGGGCAGTCCCACTCGGCCACATCGACGATGACGTGCGCCTCCCACGCGCCCGCGCGCAGGACCGGCCCCAGCCTGCGCAGGAAGTCCAGCGACGCCTGCGGATTGTGAATCCCCGCGCGCGCCAGCGCCACTTGCAGGCGCGACCAGTCATCAGTCTGGTCGGACATATCCGGCGGGGTCAGGATCAGGTCGATGACGCGGATGCTCTGATCGACCGCGGGGTCGTAGTCGGCGGGCGCTTCAACCGGCGCGGCAGTGCGGTCGGTGGTGAGCCGCCGCTCGACCTTCTCCTGCGGCGGCACCTCGACGACCACATCGCCCTCGACGACCGTCTGGCAGGCGAGCGCCCAGCCCGCCGCCACGTCCTGCGCGGAGAGGCGCACGGCGCTACGGCGGCGCACCTCGCCGTCGAGCACCTGCACCGCGCAGCGCCCGCAGCGCCCCTGCCCGCCGCATGGCTGGTTCAGGTCTACGCCTGCGAGGGTCGCCGCTTCGCTGAGCAGCGCGCCCGTCGGCACGGTGACGGCTACGTCGCCGGGTTGGAAGCGAACTGCGTGTTCGGTCAAATGCCGTCTAACTCCCGTTGCCGCCCGTCCATTGCTTTTAACATCAGGAGCCTGAACTTGCTTGCTCATTCTGTTGCCTGCTGCTATCCCAATTATACAGCTTCTACCGTCGCCGTTCTCATCGAAGTGATTCAAGCTTTTGAGCCAACGACCCCGGTGCTTGTGGTGCTTGTCGTGTTTGCGGGCGACCTCACCCCCGTCCCCCTCTCCGCTTGCG
>DAOTXU010000191.1:0-1823 GCA_034435135.1 Anaerolineae bacterium
CCACCACCCCCGCCGCCCCCACCACCTCCGGCAATGAAGAACGGTCCGACGCCACGACCGGCGCGCCGCACGCCATCGCCTCCAGCGCCGGCAGGCCAAACCCCTCGTAGAACGACGGCATGACCAGCGCCGCCGCCCCGCTGTAGAGCGCCGGAAGGTCGGCGTCGGGCGCGTCTTCCAGCCAGCGCACCCGCGCCGACAGGTCAAGTTCGCGCACCAGGTCGAAGACCTCCTCATAAAGCCAGCCGCGCCGCCCGGCCAGGACCAGCGGCGGCGCATCGGGGAGGTCGGCGAGCAGCAAGCGATAGGCGCGCAGCAGGCCTGGCAGGTTCTTGCGCGGCTCGAAGGTGCCTACGAAGAGCAGGTATCCTGCGGGGAGGTCAAACCGGGCGCGCAGCGACTCGACAATCTCCGGCGGCTGCGGCGTGAAGCGCGCCTCCACGCCGAGCATGTGCACCGTCACCTTCTCGGCGGGCGCGCCCAACAGGTTCACCAGGTCGGCTTTAGTCGCCTCGGAGTCGGCAAGGATGTGGTGCGCCTGCCGGACGGCGCGCGCGATCTGGCCGTTGTAGTAGCGGCGCGACCCGGCGGTGAGGAACTGTGGGGAGTGCAGGAAGTTCAGGTCGTGCACGGTGATGACGTAACGCCGCGCCCCGCCGCGCGGCGGGATGAAGTCGGGGCTGTGGAGCAAATCCAGCCGGCGCGGCAGCAGTTCGACCGCGAGCGCGTAAGCCTCAAGGCGGTGGTGGCAGGGCGTCCAGAGCGGGATGCGCCGCGCGTTGGGCGCGGTCGGCGGGGCGGCGAGGGCCTCGGCGTGCTTGCGGCTGTGCAGCAGCAGGTAGCGGTTGTCGGGGTCGAGCGCGGGAAGCTCCTCCGCGAGGTGCTGGCTGTAGCTGGCGATCCCCCCCTGGCGATAGTACGTGAGCCGCGCGTCAATGGCGATGCGCAACGGGCTTTCCCCTCCGGCTGGCATCAGAACTGCACGGGCGTGGCCGGGAGAGAGTATAGCAGGAAGCGCCGCGCCGATGAAAAACGCGATTCAAGGCTGCCGTCGGCATGATTCCGACCGGACAGGGGCTTAAGCCCCCTGTCCACGCTCGATCCTTGTCGCGTCAACCACGAATGGTTGCGCAATTGCCCGTTAAGGATGTTTATGCTACACTGCACCTTACCGACCCCATTGCTGAGTAACGTTGTAAGCCGGCCTTGACCCCAACGCCGGCAGGAGGGTTTCTGTATGAACAGCAAGGGGATTACTCTGGTCGTTATGCTCGCCCTGCTGACTCTGGCGCTCCTGGTCGGGCTGGATGTCCCCGCCGTCGCGCAGAGCGCCGACATCTGGCGGGCCGAGTATTACGCCAACGCCGGCCTGTCAGGGACGGCGACCTGCGTCGGGGACTTCAACTACGTCAACATCGCCATCGACTGGGGCGACAGCGGGCCGTGGCAGTGCGGCCAGGTGGGCAACAGCAACTACTCGGTGCGGTGGACGCGCTACTTCTCGTTCGACGAGGGGCACTATAGCTTCTGGGCGAACACCAACGGCGGCGTGCGCGTCTACGTGGACGGCGCGCTCGTGATTGATGAGTGGTACCCGCACCAGCCCGGCTGGATTATCACCGAGCGCGATGTCTCCGCCGACCGCTGGCATCTGGTCGCGGTGGAGTACTTCGCCGCCGACGGCCCCGACAAGATCGAGGTGTTCTGGAAGTTCGAGAACGGCACCCGCGCGCCCGGCCCGGAGCGGCGCGGCGAGCCGCCGCCGGGGTCGCGGGGCGCGGTCGCTCCCGGCGCTGGGACAGGCGCGGCCCCCAGCGGTGTAT
>DAOTXU010000192.1:0-2084 GCA_034435135.1 Anaerolineae bacterium
TCGCTGCAGAACGGGTCGAGCAGCGTGTAGGGCCGGCTGACCCAGTACGGGTTGTCGCGCCGGTCCTCCACGACCGCCGGCGTCACCAGGCCGGCGACGGCGCGCGTGTTGCGCGCGGAGAGCGGGTAGTACCCGCCCTTGACGAGGGAAGCCAGGCGCGCCATCAGCACGCCTCCTCGCCATCGTCGCCGACGACGACGCGGCGGATGATGCCCTTCCAGGCGTCGCTGTCGGGGTGCGGCAGGTCCAGGTACGCCCCGCTGCCCAGGACGGTCGTGAGCGCGTAGGCCTGCGCCAGCAGCGGCAGTAGGGGCCGGTCCGGCGGCAGCGGCCAGCGCCGGCCCGCGTAGGCGCGGACGGCGGCCTCGTCGGCCACCACCACGCCCGGCGTCGCCAGCAGTTGCCACTCCGCCTGCGCAGCGTGCCGAAGGCCCGCCTGCGCAAGCAGAATAGGGCCTTCGGCCTTGTCGTCGGCGCCCTTCGCCACCACGGACAGGGCGTGGGGCAGGGTGTACGCCTCGCCCATGACCTGGAGGTCCGGGCGGCGGTACGACCCGTCCTTGATCCCCGCCCACAGCGCGCGCAGCGACGTGTGCGCGGCGACGACGCCCACCAGGGCGACCTCGGCGCGCTCCGGCGGGGCGGCCAGGGCGAAGAGCGCGCCCATGAAGCCGCCCGGCAGTTGCGCCACGACGACAGACAGCGTCCCCGCCAGCGGGGACATCGGCAGTGTGTGGTCCATCACATCCTCCTGTGGGTTGGACTGAAGCGTCTGCACCCCCGCCCGCAGGCGGGGAAAGCCAACGGACCGCGTTCACGCGCGCAGAAGCGCGCGGCGCGCGGGCGTTGTCCACAGGAAGAGCGATAGACGGGGCTTGCGGAGGGGAGGGGAAGGGCGCGCTCCCCTTCCCCCGAATCGGACCTCACGGTTTGTAGCGCGCGGTGCAGAAGCCGTTCTTGCCGTCGCCGGGCAGGGGGCAGTAGAACCCGCCGTACTGCGACGGTTCGAGCGCGACGCCGTGAACGGCGCACATCGGCGTGCCGTCGGGCGCCAGGTAGCTGTTCTTGCCCTTGCCGTTGGGCTGGGCGCGTCCGCCTGGCGCGGCGGCGGCGGGCGGCGGCGGGTTTGATCCATCGCCGTCAGGGTGGCCGTGGCGCCCGTTCGGGTGCGGGCCGTAGCCGTTGCCATACGGCTTCCAGCCGCCCTTGACCATGCCCGCCTCCACGTCTTTGACGAGCTGCACCACCGCGCTCACCATCGCCTTCGTCGCGCCGCTGCGCACCGTGAGCGTCCAGGCGACGCCGTGGGGCGAGGTGATCTTCGCCGACATGCTCACCGGCGCTTCGCCATGCGCGGCGGCCAGCGTCTCCACCGCCTGGCGCACGCCGGCGATGGCTTCTGTGGTTCCCATCGGTATACCCTCCTCTATGCGTCTGTACGCCCCGCGGGAGCGGGGAAAGCGGCTTTGCGCGAACACGCGCGGGGCGCAGGCCCACGCGCGGCGTTCCCGGTGCACAGAGAAGGGGGAGGGTGGGGACAGGGCGCTGCCTGTCCCCCGGCAGGTCAAAACGGGATCTCTTCCTCGTCGCGCGGCGGCGGGGCGGCGCCGCCGTTCTTGTGGCTGCCCAGAAAGCGCACGTCGCGCGCGGTGACCTCGTTCTGCGCGCGCGCCTCGCCGTCCTTGCCGATCCACGCCGACGGCTCCGCCACGCGCCCGACCACCATCACCTGGCGGCCTTTGCTCAGGTACTGCGCGCAGTGCTCCGCCAGCGCGCGCCACGCGGTGACGCGGAACCAGGTGGTCTTCGTCTGCCGCTCGCCGTCGGCGCCGGTCCAGCGCGTGTTGACGGCGAGGCTGAAGTCGCACACCGCCGTCCCGGTCGGCGTGTAGCGCAGTTCCGGGTCGCGTCCGAGATTCCCCACAAGCAAGACTTGCTGGTACATGAACCTCCCTCCATGCGTCTGTACGCCCTGTTAAAGCAGGGGAATGGCTTGGCGCGAACGCACGCGAGGAGAAGGTGCGCGCAAATGGACGCGGCCCTCGCGCGGAGTTCCCAAAGGGATTCATGAAGAGGGCGGGGGG
>DAOTXU010000193.1:0-25031 GCA_034435135.1 Anaerolineae bacterium
TCGTCTGCGGCTCGACACCCCCTCTCCGCAAGCAGAGAGGGGGACGGGGGGTGAGGTCGCCCGCAAACACGACCAGCGCCACCGCATCGGTGTTGTTGGCTCAAAAGCTTGAATCACTTCAGGAAAATGCGCAAAGGCGCTTGACTCAATCGTGCATTTTCGTTACAATATGAACGAACGATCGTTCATATTGAGGTGGGAAATGACCGACGCCAGCGATACCGCCGTCACCCCTCGACGCGACGCCATCCTCGACGCCGCCGACCACCTTTTCCGGCGGCAGGGGTTCAGCGCCACGAGTATGCGCCAGATCGCGCATGAGGCCGGCTACAGCACGGTCGCAGGGTTGTACAACCACTTTGACAACAAAGAGGCGATTTTTGCCGCGCTGCTGGAGCGCCGCGCGCCTTATGACGACCTTCTCCCCGTGCTGGAGACGGTGGAAGGCGACAACGTCGAGACCTTGTTACGCAACCTGTTGCGCACCGTTGTGCCGCGCTTGCACCGCCGGCTCGACTTTCTGCAACTGGTTCTCATCGACCTGCAAGAATTCGATGGGCGCATGTTCGGGAGCTTTTTGCAGCGCGTGATCCCACGATTCACAGGCTCTATTCTGCGCATCACCAATTTCCCGGAGATGCGGACCGACCTGCCCACGCCAGTGGTGCTGCGCACGATTGTCAGCGTCATCATCGGCTATCTATTCACCGAGATGGTGGCGCGCAGCCCGGCGCTGAGCTATCTCCCGTTCCCGCCGGTGCTCGGCGAAGAATGGCTGGAGGGGTTGGTTTCCATTCTCATTCACGGCATGACCGTCGATGAAGCCAAGGCCGAGAAGGAGTCCTCACAATGATCGCAACGCAAACACGCACAGGCTCCGTAGCGATGTCCGGGGACGCTTCGGAAGCGCCCGCCGTCGAAGCGCGCGACTTGCGTAAGCGCTTCGGCGTGGTCGAGGCGCTGAGCGGCCTCTCGCTGGCTGTGCCGGCAGGGATCACCTACGGCCTGCTCGGCCCCAATGGCGCGGGCAAGACGACCCTGATCCGCGCGATGATCGGCCTGGTACGCCCCGACGCTGGCGAGGTGCACGTGTTGGGTGTGCCCATGCCGGACAAGGCGGTGCTGGCGCAGATCGGCTACATGACGCAGTCCACTGCGCTGTACGAGGAACTTTCCGTGTGGCAGAACGTCGCGTTCTTTGCAGCGATGGCGGGCGTGCGCGATCACGCCGCTATAGACGAGGCCATCGCCCTGGTCAACCTGAGCGCACGCGCACACAGCCCGGTCAACACGCTCAGCGGCGGCCTGAAACAGCGCGCGTCGCTGGCGTGCGCGTTGGCCCACCGCCCGCGCCTGCTCCTGCTCGACGAGCCAACCGTCGGTATCGACCCGCAACTGCGCGTCCAGTTCTGGGGGCACTTCCGCCGGCTCAACGCGCAGGGCGTCACCATCGTGGTTTCCAGCCACGTGATGGACGAGGCTGTGCGCTGCGACCGGCTGGGCTTCATCCGCGACGGGCGCATCCTCGCCGAGGGAAGCGCGGACGAACTGCGCCAGCGCGCGGGAGCGGCCACGCTCGAGGAAGCGTTTTTGCATTTTGCTGAGGTTTAAATCACATGGACGCCAAACGCACGCTCACCCTGGCCCGCCGTGTGGTCACGCAAATCCTGCGCGACCGGCGCACCCTTGCCCTGATCCTGGTCGTGCCGCTCGTCGTGCTCACCATCGCCGGGCTGCTCATCCGCGTCTCCGCCGGCGACGTGGTGATCGGCGTGGTGAACCAGGACGAAGGGACCACCGCGCTCATCGCCGCCGTCAACATCGGTGACCAGATCACGGATAAGCTCTCCGCAATGGAGGGTGCGGTTGTGCGCGCGCTCGCGCCGGATGCGCGCGCCGCCGCCATCCAGGCCGGCGCGGTCGATGCAATCGTGACGTTCGGCCCGACCTTCTCCGCCGACACGCGCGCCGCCGGCCGCGTCACTCTGGACGTGATGTTGGAAGGCTCCGACCCGATGACCAGTATGCGTGTGCAAGGGATGCTCACCCGCGCGGCGATTGAAGCGCTGGCAGGACTCGCGCGCCTGGGCTTTGGGGCCGGCGCGCCGGCGCTGGAAGACGGCAAGCTGCCGGTGGACGTGCAGGCGACTTACCAGTACGGCGGGCCGGAGTTCGACACGATGGACTACATCGCGCCGGTGTTCATCGGGTTGTTCGTCTTCCTGCTCGTGTTCATCCTCACGAGCGTGGCCTTCCTGCGCGAGCGCTCCGCCGGCACGCTGGAGCGCCTGCACGCCACGCCGGCTACGCCAGCGGAAATCGTGATCGGCTACATGTTGGGCTTCTCCGCGATTGCGCTGGTCCAGTCGATCATTATTCTCTTCTACACCGTGCTGGCGCTGGGTGTGCACTACAAGGGCAGCCTGTGGGTCGTCTTCGCGGTTGAACTCTTGCTCACGCTGGCCTCGGTGAACATGGGCATCTTCCTGTCCACCTTTGCGCGCAACGAGTTTCAGGTGGTGCAGTTCATCCCGCTGGTCGTGGTGACGCAAATGCTGCTCTCCGGCGCGTTTTGGGCCATCGAGGACATGCCGGGCTGGCTCCAGCCGGCGGCGTGGCTGATGCCGCTCACCTACGCGAACCGCGCGCTGCGCGACGTGATGATTAAGGGCTTCGGCCTGGGCGACGTGTGGCCTTACCTGCTGGCGCTGGCGGCCTTCGCCGCGCTGATGGTCGGCCTGGGCGCCTCCACCATCAGCCGGCAGCGGGCGTGACGCGCAACCCGGTGCGCTGGAAGCGGCATCATTTTCTACGACGGACTTCCATCGTGGTAGCTCTACAAGACAACATGGTTCGGTGCTACCGTCCCATCTGGAAACAGGACAAGGGGCTTAAGCCCCTTGTTCCACTCAAATGTTCTGAGGTCAACATCCAGAATCAAACCACCCGCCCCTAGAGGCGGGTGGCTCGTCTGGAGGAGGAGGTCGTGCACTACGCGATGAAGCGCCGCAGGAGGTTGTCCAATTCAGCTTTGCGCAAGAAGCGCCCCAGCCGGGTGGTGTGCCCGTCAAGCGTGGTGGTGCGGAACTTGAGGCCGCCCTCGTCAACGAAGACCGGCCCTTCCGAGTCGAGCCTGACCGCGACCGCGCTCACGAGGGCCAACGGCCACAGCAGCGCCAGCGCGACGACGTTGATCAGTTTTCCAGCCATTGCATTGCTCCGTTGTGTCGTCCGATAGGGTGTGAGAACTGGCGCGCGGTTCATAGTCATCTCCGTTATCGACCCATGAGGGCATTTTCGCCCGGCTTGCTTGCCTATATGAAACCACGCATTGGTGCACGGGAAGTCACTCCAAAGTAAACACTTTCATAGAGAGGTCTATCAACCCAGGTTCTAACCCGGCGGCCCCAGATGCACAGGACGTGCCAAACTCGCGCAGACGTGTTACCCTTGTGCGCAGACATCGATCTCATCAATGAGCGCTGAGGAGGCCCCGCATGACCGGTCCCAAAGTGTGCCATTACACCGAAGTCCCTGCCCAGGCCGCCGGCGACGACGCGCCCGGCGTCTCGGTGCGCTGGGTGATCGACGAGGAGCGCGACGGCGCGCCCAACTACGCGCTGCGCGTCTTCGAGATTGCGCCTGGCGGCCACACGCCCGATCACGCGCATCCCTGGGAGCAGGAGAACTTTGTCCTGGAGGGCAGGGGCCGGGTGATGCTTGACGGCGTGTGGCATGACCTGAACCCCGGCGACGTGGTCTTTGTGCCGGGCAACTGCCGCCACACTTACGAGAACGCCGGCGACGCGCCGTTTAAGTTTCTGTGCGGCATCCCGGTCAAAAGCCGGCTGCCCTGATAGCTTCTTTGCCCTCAGGTCCTTCGCCGACAGAATCGCATATTACGAGAAAGCGCTCGCCATCCGCCGCGAGATCAGCGACCCCCGCGCCTCAGAAACCGCCGCCGCTTTAGAAGCCGCCCGCGCGCGCCTGGCCGAGCTTGAGGGCAGGCAAACCCGATCCTCACCTCGCGCCGAGCAATTCCAGCATCTTCTCCACATCCGTCGTTGGGAGCGCGCACCGGTAATCCTGGCACACGTAGGCGGTCGCCTTGCCGTCAATACATACCTGATCCTGTGTGAACCGGGCGATGTGCGCGATCTCCGGTAAGTCCGCATCCGTCGGGCGCAGGAGCACGACCTTGTTGGGCGCAAACGGCGCGTGGAGCGCCCGCAGCAGCGCAATCGTGTCGTCCGCGCCGGGCCGCCCGGCGATCACCACCTCGTGGGCCGGCCCCAGCGCAAAGTCGAGCGCGACCATCGCCAGCGTGAACGCCGACGGCGCGCGGTTGATCGTCTCGGAGAAGGCGCGCCCGATCTGCGCTGCCATCGCCTCGAAATCGGGGTGGGCAGTGATGCGCCCCAGCCGCAGCAGGTTGAGCATCGCCGCCGCGTTGCCCGACGGGATCGCGCCGTCATAAATCTCCTTCAGGCGCACGAGCAACGCCTCGCCGTCGTCGGGCGTGGTGAAGAACCCGCCGCTCTCTTCGTCCCAGAAGTGGGCGATCAAATCGGCGTTCAGGTCGAGCGCGGCGCGCAGGTGCTCCACGTCGAACGTGGCCTCGTACAGTTCCAGCAGCCCCCAGATCGTGAAGGCGTAATCCTCGACCAGCGCCGGCAGGCCGGCCTCGCCGTCGCGGTAGCGGTGCAGCAGGCGCCCGTCGGGGGTGCGCATCTTCTCAAGGATGAACGTCGCGGCGCGTGCGGCGGCCCCGGCGTAGGCGGGTTCGTCGAAGGCGCGCGCGGCCTTTGCAAGCGCGGCAATCATTAAGCCGTTCCAGTCGGTGAGAATCTTGTCGTCCTTGTGCGGGGGGACGCGCCGCTCGCGGCGCGCGAAGAGCCGTTGCCGCGCCGACTCCAGGCGCGCACACAGGTCAGCCTGGTCCATCTCCAACTCAAGCGCGACCTCATGAAGCGACTTGCGCAGGTGCAGGATGTTCGCGCCGGTGCGTCTGCCGGTCGCCTCCTCGCGGAAGTTGCCGTCGGCCTCGACATTGAAGACCCTGGCGAACAGGTCTGCGTCCTCGCCGAGCGCCTCCGCGATCTCCTCCGCCGTCCAGACGTAGAACTTGCCCTCTTCGCCCTCGCTATCGGCGTCCTCGGCGGAGGTGAACCCGCCCTCCGGCACGGTCATGTCGCGCAGCACGTAGGCCAAAATCTCGCGCGCGGTCTGTTGATACTCGGCCTTACCGGTTGCCTGATACGCCTCGGTGTAGGCCATCGCCAGGGTCGCCTGGTCGTAGAGCATCTTCTCGAAGTGCGGCACGAGCCACTCCCGGTCGGTGGAGTAGCGGTGGAAGCCGAAGCCCAGGTGATCGTAGATGCCGCCGCGCCGCATCGCCTGGAGCGTCTTCTCCACCATATCGAGCGCGCGCGCCTCGCCGGTCCGCTTCCAGTAGCGGAGCAGGAACATCAGATTATGCGGCGTCGGGAACTTGGGCGCTCCCCCAAAGCCGCCGTGCCACGGGTCGAAGCGCCGGTCAAGCTGGTCATAGGCCGCGCGCAGCGCCGATTCATCGAGCGCCGCGCCCGGCGCGTCCTGCGCCATCTGCCGCAGCGCATCGACCACCTGCCCCGCGACTCCCAATATCTCGCCGCGCCGGGTGTGCCACAGGCGCTTGATCTGCGGGATCAGCTCCATCATACCGGGCCGCCCGAACCGGCTGAACTTGGGGATGTACGTCGCTGCGAAGAACGGCTGTTTGTCGGGCGTCATGATGATGGTGAGCGGCCAGCCGCCGCTCCCGGTCATCATCTGGCACACGTTCATGTACACGCTGTCGATGTCGGGGCGCTCCTCGCGGTCGAGCTTGATGCACACAAAGGCGTCGTTCATGAGCGCGGCGACTTGCAGGTCCTCGAACGACTCGTGCGCCATGACATGGCACCAGTGGCAGGTCGAGTAGCCGATGGAGAGAAAAACCGGCTTGTCCTCCGCGCGCGCCTTCTCGAACGCCGCGTCGCCCCAGGGGTGCCAGTCAACCGGGTTGTCCGCGTGCTGCAAGAGATAAGGGCTTTTCTCAAACGCCAGTCGGTTCTGGGCCATGCCGTCTGCTCCTCATCAACCAAGTAATTAATGAGACCACGCATAACGCGAACAACGCGAATGAGGAATCGGATTGTGTTAGAAAGTGTTTGAAAAGCCCCCTCACCCCCTGTCCCCCCTCTCCCGTATGACGGGAGAGGGGGCAAAGATACCCCAAATCTGGGTTTATAATCCCCTCTCTCCTTGTGGGAGAGGGGATTTAGGGGTGAGGGGAAGCAAGGGCGACCTTTTCAAACACATTCTTATCTGTGAACTGATTCAAACTTACGCCAACAGCTGGCCGTGCTAAGGCCTTTCTCTACCTCACCCCCGTCTCGCCTGCGGCTCGACACCCCCTCTCCGCTTGCGGCTATAGTCCGGCGTAGCCGGGATAGGGGGACGGGGGGTGAGGTGTCCGCCAACACGACAAGCTCCACACGCACCGCGGTCGTTGGCTCAAAAGCTTGAATCACTTCTGTGTTATTCGTGGCTATACCCTGCCGCTTCAAGCGCGGCCAACCGCGCCTGCGCCGCCGCGAGGGCGTCCGCCGACTGGACCGCGTTCGCGTCGTCCAGCGCGCGCCGGAGGTCGAGCGACTCCTGGTAGTAGCCAATCGCCTGGCGCACGATCATCGCCGCCTCCTCGCCGCCGGCGGAACCGGCGCGCGCCATCGCCATGTCGCCGAGGTTGCGCAGCCACACCGCCGCGCCGCTCTGGTGCTCCGCCGCGCGGTGAATCTCCAGCGCGCGCCGGGTGAGCCGTTCCGCGCGGTCCAGGTCGCCGAGGCGCTGGTACGCCTGCCCCATGTTGCCGACGTTGATCCCCTCCCACACGGGATCGTCTACCTGGATCGCGGCGTCGATGGCCTCCATGTAGTAACCGACCGCGTCCTGCGGGCGGTCGAGTTGCAGGCACAGGTTGCCCAGGTTGCCGAGGTGCACCGCCGCGCGGCGCTTGTCGCCGAGCGCCTGCGCGATGTCGAGCGCCTGGGCGTAATGCCCTAACGCCGGCTCCAGTTGACCCATGCGCCGCAGCGCGTTGCCGATGTTGCCCAGGTCCGCGCCCTCGCCGGCCCGGTCGCCGACCGCGCGGTGCAGCGCCAGCGCCGCCTCGTAGTGGTGGAGCGCCTGCCCGTGCTGGTTCAGCGCGGCGTAGGCCAGCCCCGTGTTGCCCAGCAGACTCGCTTCCAGAGCGCGCGCTCCGAGCGCGCACGCGACCTCGCGCGCCTGACCGTAATAGACAATCGCCTCGGCGGCGCGGCCCGCCTGGTGATACGCCTCGCCCAGCCCCGCGAGCGCCAGCGCCTCGCCGAGCCGGTCGCCGGCTTTGCGCGCGTCGTCGAGCGCGCGCCGGTGAAGCTGGATTGCCTCGTTAAAGGAGGGATGGTCGTTCACAAGCAGATCATACTAAGACCGCGCGCCGCTTGCCCAAACGCAAAAGCGCCCCGCGAGCTTGGAGCTTGCGGGGCGCTACAGACGTGCGAAGATGGTGTTTCGCTATTCGCTCAGGGGCTTGAACACATCCCGGATGGCTACCGCGAAACCGGGCAGCACGTCGCCGCCGTCGAGAACGTCCTCCTCGCGCTCTAAGGTGAGCAGCGGACCGCCGGGGCGGTACACGTCGATGACGCGCTCTTCGGGATAAACCACCCACACCAGGCGCGCGCCGGCTTTCAGATACAGCCGCACTTTGCAGTTCATCTCGCGGGCGGTGTCGTAGGGCGAGACGACCTCGACCGCGAGATCGGGCGCGACCGGATAATACCCGCCCGTGCGCGGCGTGCGTCGCGCCTGCGCGATAAAACCTGCGTCGGGGGCGACGACGGTGAGGGGATCGTCGAACAGGATATAGAACCTATCCGAAAAACCATCTCAAACGACCTGGACAAGGGGCTTAAGCCCCTTGTCCAACGTTATTCGGATAGGCTCATAGCCGCCGTCCGCGCCGCTGACGACGCCGAGCCGGTGCGCGACCACGTGATCCAGGATGAGTTTGCCCAGCCACAGACTCAGCTCGGTGTGCAGATCGCCCGTCGGTGGCCTTTCGACAAGCTCCCCCCGGATGAGTTCGTAGCGCCTGCCCGCGCGCGACAGCGCCAGCAGATCGTCAACCGTGTACGTTTTCTCCTCGACAGCCAATGTCCATACCCCCGTAAACTCCCACCGCCGCGATTATAACCCAACCTGTACGTTCCGCCGCCGCAACCTTATCGCTCGCCCCCTCCAGCGCGGCGGATACACAAATTGCTAACCCTCGAAGTTCCCCAGCCAGCGAACCCACGCCAGGTCCTTGCCGACCGCGTTGAACAGCCTCTGATCCGCCGTCCAGAACTCGCATTCCAGGCGCTCGGCGGCGGCCAGGTATTGTGCATCGTAAGCTGTGGGTTGGTTGAAGCGCGTCGCCAGGTCGTAGCCGCGCCGGAGCAGGTCGTCGTCCATCCATAACTCAACGGGGTACTCAAGCAAAAACTCGCGCCCGGCAACAGCGTCGTCTGGCGAGAGCACCCGCCGGTACACGCTCTTTCTCAGCACGGAAATGATTTCGTAGCGGAACAGCGCTGGCGCGACGACCTGAACGCTTTCCCTTTGCCAGGAGCGAATCAACGCCTTTGCACGCGCGGTAAGGGGGTTCCACCAGCACTGCGGTCAGAAAAAGCCCGGCGTCAGCGACCACCCATGAGGTCATTCAGGCGCTCCTCGCGCACTTCGTCCAGCATCGACTGCACCCCGAACACGAAGTCATCGCCGTATTTCGCGCGAAGTTCAGCCTGAAACGCTTCGACGCGCTCGAACCAGTCCGCTGAAACCGCCTGGGGCTTTTCCAGGCTGCGGATAAACTCCAACACGCGCTGCTTGCGCTCCCTGTCGAGCTTTTGCACCGCCTCGATGATCTCCCGGTCCAGCGTCCCGTCAGACATGGTTGTCTCACCTCCGCACCCGTACTTCAACCTTGATTATACACCCTCACCGCCCGCTGACCCCCTCCAACCCCGCCAGCCGGCCCCGCGCCGCCTCCAGCGCGGCGGCGGTGGACTCGGCGCGCGGGTCTTTGATCGCGCGGCGGATGGCGAGCGCCTCCTCGTAATACCCGACGGCCTGCCCGACAAGCGCCAGCGCCGCCGCCTCGTCGCCGGAGGTTTTGTCGGCGCGGGCAATGGCAATATCCCCCAGATTGTGCAGCCACGATCCCATGCCGCGTCGATTGCCGATCTCGCGGTGGATAGCAAGTGCCTGTCTGGTAAGCTCTTCAGCACGATTCACGTCGCCCTGTTTGATAAGTGCTTCGCCCAGGTTGCCCAGCCTATTGCCTTCGCCGCGCCGGTCGCCGATCGCGCGGGCGATGGCGAGCGCCTGCTCGTGATACCCGATCGCCTCCTCGGCGCGCCCCAGGTCCGCGTAGGCGTTGCCCAGGTTGCCCAACTGCGCGCCCTCGTCACGCCGGTTCCCAAGCGCGCGGGCGGCGTCAGCGCCCAGCGCCAGCAGGCGCGTCGCCTCGCGTGCGTAACCGCGCACGTGCATGAAGTGGCTGTTCCCGTACAGGTCCCCTGCCAATCCATTCACCGCCTCCCAACCCCGCGCGCGGCGGCGTATTCGGCGGCGGCGAGCAGGTTGTCCAGCTCGGCGTCCAGGCGGTCGTGGGCGGCGCGGTTCTCTTCGGCGTGGCGCTGTGCGTAGGCCACGCACGCCGCCAGCGCGCGCGCCTCGGCGTCGGGCAACTCGGCGCGCTCGCGCAGCAGCGCCCGCGCGAAGTCGCGGGTCAGGTCGTGGGCGCGGTAGCGGGTCACGCCGTCGGGGGTGGCCTCGCGCCGGGTCAAGGAGCGGCGGGCCAGCCGCCGCAAGGCTTCTTCGGCAAGGTCCTCGTTCTTTAGCATCGCCACGCGCCCGATCACGTAGGGCGTCGCCGTCGGCGCCCACAGCGCGCCGAACGCGCGCAGCGCCGCCGCCTCGTCGTCGCTCAGCCGGCCGTAGCTGGCGAGGAAACTCGCGCGCAGGCCGGGGCGCGCGGCTTTGTCGGCGGTGGGCCATTCCAGCCGCTTCACGTGCTCGCCGGCCTCGCCCAGCGCCGCCAGCACCTCGGCGCAGGTCAACCCGTCCACGCGCGCCATCTGCCCGGCGATCTCCAGCGCCATCGCGTGCCATCCCAGCGCCCGGCACAGCGCGGCCACGTCGTCGGCGTCGGCGCAGGCGGCGTCGCCGGCGTGGTGGCGGAAGAGGTTCTGCGCGTCGGCGTCGGGCAGCTCTTCGACCGGGAGGTAACCCCACGCGCCGGGCATCTTCTCGCGGCTGGTGAGCAGGAGCGGCAGCCCGGCGGCGCATTGGCGGGCGAACTCATGCGCGGCGGCGGGGTCGCGCGCGTCGTCGAGGACGATCAGCGGGCGGCGCGCGCCCAGCAGCGCGCGCACGAGCGCGGTCTTGGCGGGCAGGTCGGGCGTGCGGGGGATGGCGTCGTCTTTGTAGATGCGGCCTACCTGGTCGCAGAGCGCGGCCAGGTCCGCCTCGTAGGCGCTGATCCACAACACCCCGCCGGGGTGGCGCGCCCGGCGCAGGCGGTCGGCGGCGACCCAGGCGGCGATGGCGGTCTTGCCCATGCCGCCCAGCCCGTGCAGCAGGCGCGCGCGGCCGGCGTCGAGGGCGGCGTTGACCTGGCTCACCTGCGCGTCGCGCCCGAAGAGTTGTTCCGGCGGCGCGATGGGCAGTTGCGCCGGCTCCTCGGCCTGCTGCCCGCCGACGATCAGGTTCTCGATGTAGAGGTCAGCCTCGACCTTACGGGATTGGTCATGGAGTTCGTCGCCCATATCGCCCTCCTGCGCTCTATTATCGGCGAGGTTGCGGCGTGGGGCAAGCAGGAGATACACGAATTAGGGGCGGTTTTCCCTTTCAGGTCCCCCGGCTGAAGCCGGGGGCGAATCTCAGGCTAGAATCGATGGATTCCCGAAACGCGATGAGGATTACAGATTCACCCGCGACTTAAGTCGCGGGGGCCATAAGACGAACCAATACGCGAGCGCGCCAGGCGCGTAGAGGCAAGCGCCAGCGCCACGTAGAGCCAGAACAGCGTGGCGGCGTGGTGGAACTCCAGGTTGAAGAAGTAGTGGTCGAAGACGCCGTTCACCAGCGCGCCGGCGACCCCCGCGTGCACCCCCAGCCAGAGCGCTTCGGTCTCCTCAGAAGCGCGGGCGTGCGCAGCGTTGCGCGCCGCGTACACGAACACGCCGCCGATCACCAGCGCGAACGCGCCCAGGCCCAGGAAGCCCATGTTTTGCAGAATCGTGAAATACACGTTGGCGACGCCGAGGTAAATGTCGATCTCCGGCGTGCCGGCGAACCCCACGCCGATCAGCGGGTAGCGCCCGATGGCGATCAGCGCGTCCTTGTACTCGCCGAAGCGCATTTGTGTGGCGAGGTCTTCGCCTTGCAGTCCCTCGATGAAGTGCGCCACGTAATCCTGCGCGGGCGGCAGGGACAGGATCAGCAGCCCGGCGACGACCAGCACGGCCAGCAGCCGGCGGTAGCGCAGCGCAGCGATGAAGGTCAGCGCGCCGGCCAGCGCGACCATCGAGCCGCGCGAGAAGGTCAGCACCAGGCAGGCGGCCAGCGCGCCGAAGAGCAGCGCCGTGACCCAGCGCTGGCGGATCAGCGGGCGGCGCGCGAACAGTTGGGGCGCGGCCAGCGCCGCGACCATCACCAGCATCCCACCGAGCGCGTTGGGATCGATGGACGTGCCGATGGCGCGCTCGTTGAGCGCGGGGTTATCTTCGACATAGCGAATCACGCCGCCGTCCGGGTAGCCGATAGGCGCGAGCCGGATCAGCGTCCGCTCGGCCAGGTCGTCGGGCATGACATAGAGGACAATGCCGACCGCAGCGGCAACCGCGCCGGCGAGGATGATGACCAGCGCGACGCGGCGCAGGTCCCCAACCGTGCGCACGATGTCTATAACGATGAAGACGAATCCCAGGCTCAGCACCAACTCGGCGAACTTGCGGATGAGCGTCGAGGTGACCCCGGCGTGGCGCAACCCGGCGACGAAGCTGAAGATCGTGATGACCATGAACGCCAGCATGAGCGGATGCACCGGCGTCGTGACCAACCCCCAGCGCCGGCCCGTCATCCACTGGAAGAGGTAGACGAGCAGCACCGCCCCCATCGCCAGGTCAAGGAAGGTGGGCGTCAGGCCGATGTCGAAGGGCAATGTCCCGAACGGCAGGACGCAGATGATCGCCACCATCGCGTAGAGCGCGACGTTGAGGTCGGTGAGCATCCACAGCGCCGCCGCCGCGCCGAGCGCAATCCCGATGGTGTAGATCGGGCCAAGCGTCGCCAGCCCTAACCCGATCAGGCCGGCGGCTAAGCCGCACGCCGCGCCGACCAGGACCGCCGCGCCGTTCGGCCCGATGTTCACGCGGTTGAGGCGTTCAACCAGCCGCATCGTTCACCCCTCGCTGGCCCTCCCGGTTGCGCGCGCCGCGCCACGACCACCGCGCTGCCGCGATTACGACCAGCAGCGTCGCCGCGCTGATGATCGCGCCCAGCTTGAAACTGAGCGGCGCGTAGTCCATCTCGACCCTGTGCCGTCCGGCGTTCACCCGCACGGCGCGCAACCCGTGCGCTGCGCGCTCCAGGGTTGCCGCGCCGCCGTCTACTGACGCTTCCCAGCCGGGGTAATCGTGCTCGCTGAGGATGAGGTAGGCGTCGGCGGGCGCGTCCACTTCGAGGACAATGTGCTCCGGCTCGTAAATCACTATTGCCGCGCCGCCGCCCTCTACCGGCGCGCTGAGGTCGTTCAGATCGGCGCTCAGCCACGCCATGGGGTTGGGATCGCGCAACCGGTGCAGGTAACGATCCCCGTCCTGAGCGACAACCTCGCTTGACACAGGCAACGTCTCGCGCGCGCTGAACACATAGCGCACGCCGAGCAGCCGCCAGCGCTCCGGTTCGGGCAGGGAGAGCAGCGCATCGTGTTGCTCTAATCGCAACGGACTCGTGCCGTAGATGTCTTGCAAATCCACGAGCGCGCCGTAGTTCTCGCCCAGGCCCTCCCGCCCGTCCACGCGAAAGGGCCGGTCCTGGTCGGCAAGGGCGGCATCGACCAGCGCGGAGAGGCGCGGGCGCTCGCTGACCGGGACCGGCTCGAAGTTGCGCCCTATGTTGACGCTAAAGAGGTCGAAGACGATCAGGGCGACCACTGCAATCTGCTTAATACCGCTCTCAGACAGAGGGCTTAAGCCCCCTGTCTGGAGAATGCCAGCAGGACTCCTGGCGCTGTTGAAACGCCACGCGAACACAGGCACCGTCAGCGCGGCGACCAGCGTCGAGAAGGCTGCCGCCTGAAGTGACGGCAGGTAGGTCGCACCTTCGGGGCCAAGCCAGAGCACAAACAACGCCGCTGCGAGCGCGAAGATCAACGCTCCTGCGCCGACGAGCACACGTAAGAAGCGGCGTGCGAAAGCTCGGTCCTCTGCTGTCCAGTCCATGAGCGCCGCCGCACCCAGGCCGGCCAACATCGACAGGCTGAACGCGACGACGAACGCGGCGCGCTCCTGCCCCCGGAACAGGCTCGCGCCAGGGAGCAGGTTGTAGGCGAGGTGATAAATCACGGTGTGCCCGCCGAAACTGTACGCCAGCCCGGTAAGCGCCGCGACTCCCCAGAAGCCCGCGCCGGGGTGCCTCCGCCACAGCGCGAACACTGCCAGCGCAAGCCCCGCGAGTCCCAGGTAGAGCGGCGACCACTGGCTCACCAGGTCAGGGACAAGGAACTGCGCCAAATCCTGAAAGGGGAAGCCGCCCGCCTTGACATCGAACGTCAGGCCGAGGCGCGTGGTGCGTTGCAGGTATTCCCACCCCGGCAAGACCTGGACCGCCGCCAGCCCGAACCCCACGACACCCATCACGGCGGCGGCGCGAATGAATTGCGCCCAGCGCACTCGATGAGTCCACTGGCGATAGACAAGATATGCCAGGCTTAGGTAAAGTGTAAAGAGCGCCGTCTGCGGATGGCCGGCGGTCAGGCACAGCCCCAGCCCTACGCCCGCCAGCGCCATGCACGCCCACCCGAAGCGCGCGCCCTGCGTGGCCTGGAAGATCGCCAACAGGATGAGCGGCAGCCAGGTCGCCGCTTCCAGCACGGCGAGTTGCAGCACCGGGTAGCCGGTGAGGTAGCCGCCATACGCGAACGCCAGCGCCGCGACAAGGCCGGCGAAGGGCCGGCCCGTCACGCAGCGGGCGAAGGCGTACATCAGCAGGCTGGCGAGCAGGTAGTGTGCGGCGGCCTCAAGCTGGAGCGCGGCATAAGTCCAGCCGCCGAAGAGATGGCTCAGGTAGACGGTGAGCAAGCGCGGAGGGTAGAAGGCGGCGGCCTGCGTGTCGGCGAGGAAGGGATGCCCGCCGTTGGCGTAGGGGTTCCACAGGGGAACCTGCTCCGCGAGCAGGCGGCGCGCCTGGTACGCGCCGAAGGCGTAGAACTGCCCGGAGAAATCGCCCTCTTGCAGCGACAATTGGTCGGCGGGGTTAGGCGTGAGCGCGCGCCAGAAGAAGAGCAGCCACAGCGCCGCGAGCAGCGCGCACGCGAGCACGTCCGCGCGGGTGGCGCGCGGTTGAGAGGCTTGTGCGGATGCCTTCTCACTCATGGCTGGCCGATCACGATGGGCAGGCGCAGGATAAAGGCGTCGTCCGGCGGGCGGGCGGCGTTCGCGTCGCGCGCCTCCAGCCGCGAGCCGTCGCCGGGCCGGTACAGGCCGACCGCGAGCGTGTACTTTCCGGGCGGCGCGTCGGGGTCAATTGTAACCGTGTGCGTGTCTTCGATCCACTGGCCGCGCAACCACAGCGAGGTGGGGTAGTCGCCGCGCACGGGCGGGCCGTCGCCCTGGCCGCGTATCTGGCCGTCAGCGTCGAGCAGGTGGACAAACACGGTAAACTCTTCGCCGGAGTCGATCAACGACTCCCAGTAGAGCGTCACGTCGAAGGCCCCGCCGGGCTGAGAGGCATCTGCAAGTGCTTCGTAACCGCGCAGCGCGAACGCGCCGCCGAAGGTCGCACCAGGGACATGAGGCAAAGGCGGTGGTTTCGCATAGTCATGCGCAACAAGGCGGCTCGCAGGGAGGATAACGCTGGGCAGCGCGTTGCCCGCCGAGTCGGCGGCTATCAAATATGTGCTTTCATCGGGGTAGCGCCACCAGCCGACCGCCAGTCGCTGCGCAGTCGGGGTCTGCGCCTCCGGGTCGATGGGGAGGCGGTACGTATCCGCGATGACCGCGCCCGGCGTCCATCGGCTGGTCGGCAGGAGGCCGCGTCCGGGGTATGTGTCGATCTTGCCCACCTCGGCGTACTCGCGGCCTAACAGGTGCAAGTAAAGGCTGTAGTCCTCAGCTACCAGCTCATCGGCGCGCCAGTACAGCGTGACCGGCACGGTCCCGCCGGGATACGCCGTGTCTTCGTGCACCCGGTACGCCAGCAGTTCGATTGGCCCCCACCGCACCTCGACCGGATGCGCGCCGCTCGGCGCGCCGTCAACCGGCGGCGGGAGGCTATAAGCAGGCATGATGTAGGCAAAGGGGCTGATGACAGCGGCAATGAAGAGCGGCGCAGCTGCCGCGATGCCGGCAATGCGCCGCCAGTTGGGGCGCAACGGCGCGGTGAGTCCCAGCGCCAACAACGCGCTGATCCCCGCGATAATCGGAAACATCAACCGGCCCTGCGTCGCGGGCGTCTGGCGCGTCCAGCTCATCACGCCGAGCGCGACGACGCCGGCTTGCAGCATCAAGAGCGCGACTGGCAGTAACGTATCCCCGTCGCGTGCGCGCGCCTTCCGATAAATCCACCATGCTAACCCTATCACCGCCGCCAGGGTGAGCAGGTCGGCGTAGAGGTAGAACAGCTTGTCTGCGAGCACATTGAACCAACCGAACATTGCCCAATACGAGAAGCGGAACCCCTCGAACTCGGCGAGCAGGTCCAGATATGACGGGACAGGATCGCGCGGCCCGGCGATGGCGATCATGGTTTGCAGGCCGAGCGGCTCGCCGTACAGCGCGAGGTTACGCCAGTACCACCACCCGGCGATGACAATCCAGGCCACAATCAGCGTAAGCGACGGAAAACCGAGAACGCGCCATAAGGATTGCCCTGTAGGGGCGCGGCGCGCCGTGCCCCTCTGCATGGGGCCACGCACGGCCACAAGCAGCATAACCAACACGGCCAATGGGTAAAACGCCAGCCCACTGATCTTGCTCAATGACGCGAGCGCGAGGACGGCGCTCAGCGCGAACACCCAGCGCGCACGCAGGCCGTCGCGGAGGAGGAGCAGGATCAGCAGCAGGGCGGTTGTGGTGAGCGCAATATTCAGGTTGTCGTTGTTCACCGCGCCGCTGATGAACACGAACGTCGGGTTGAAGGCGGTCAGCGCCATCGCCAACGCCGGGAGGCGCGGGTGATCGGGCGCGGCGAGCCGGGCGATGGGATAGACGAGCGCGACCGTGATCGCGCCCAGCGCCATGCTGAGAAAACGCAATACATGCGCCGCGAGCGCCGTCCGCTGCCAGGGGAACGCCTCGGCCTCGGTGTGGATGACCGCGTTCTTGTTGTCGGCGGGGTCGGCGTTGCCGATGTGCGCGTGCGGGTTGCGCCGGAGTATGGCCTCCAAGTTGCTCCGGTCGATGCCACGCACCAGCGCCGCGCCGATGAGGTAGTACAGCGGCGGCTGGCTGCCCTCTTGCTCCCAGAGCGTTTCGACGCCGGGGCGCTGCACCGGCAGGCGGCCTGTGTCGGCGATGTGGTCAATCACGGCGACGTGATAGATTTCGTCCGGCGCTTCAAACAGCGGCGTGACGACGCTGTACGTGGCGGCCAGGGCGATGAAGATCACCCAAATCGTGGTCTCCACCCGGTGCGCCCGAATCCACGCCCGTAATGCCATTAACCGACTTTCACTCAGGGCCGAGAATCTCCTCGGCGAGATAGCGGCTCATCACCAGGCGCAGCGGTTTGTGGAACTGGTCCGAGCGGATGATCCCCGCCCGGTCGAGCAGGTAGCGCAGCAGGGTCCACTCGGTGCGCAGGCCGTAGATCACGCTGCGGCGGAAGTTGATCGACGACGCCTCTTCAAAGTAGCGAGTCGGCACGGCGACCTCGCCGATGCGGAAGCCGAACGCCGCCGCCTGCACGATGATCTCCGTATCGAAGACAAAATCATCCGCGTTGAGGAGAAACGGGACCGTGCTGAGCAATTCGCGGCTGTAGGCGCGGAAGCCGGTGTGCCCTTCCGAAAGTCGCTGCTGCAGCACGACGTTCTCGCAGATCGTCAGGAAGCGGTTGGCGATGTACTTGTACATCGGCATCCCTCCCGCGCGCGGGTTGCCCAACAGCCGCGAGCCGAGCATCATGTCGTACTCGCCCTCGATGATGGGCTGAATCAGTTGCGGGACCAGCGTCGAGTCGTACTGGTAGTCCGGGTGGAGCATGACCACGATGTCCGCGCCGTCTTTAAGCGCTTCCAGGTAGCAGGTTTTCTGATTGCCGCCGTAGCCCTTGTTCTGCGGGTGGATGATGGTCTTGAGGCCGAGCTTGCGCGCAATCTCGACCGTCTCGTCGTGGCTCACGTCGTCCACGACGATGATCTTGTCCACGACATCGAGGGGGATGTCGTTGTAGGTGCGCTCGATGGTCTTCGCGGCGTTGTAGGCGGGCATGACGACGATGACGGTGGGTTTGGCCACAGGCTCGGCTCCGGTCTGACTCCGGTGAAAAATCGCCTTCATTCTGCCCCGCTCGTCGGCCTACGGCAAGTGCTATTCGTCCACGCGAATCGAACTCAGGTACACGAAGTCGCGTGCTTGCTCCCCGGTGTCGGTGACGACGACCAGACGCCTGAAGCCGCCGTTTTCCGTCTGGGTGTAAAGACCTATTTCGATGGGATAAACGCCCGGCGGCGTGGCGGGGTCGAGCGCCAGCGTGTGCGCGTCCTCGACGATCTCGCCGGGCGTCCACGCGGCGGTGGGAGCCGCGCCCCCCGCCGGCCACGAGTCGCCGTTGGCCCAGAGATGGTTATCCGCGCCGAGCACGTGCGCGAACACCGAGTAGTTGGTCTCCATCTCCCGCAGGCCGCGCCAGTACAGCGTGAGCGTGATCGTCTCGCCGGGGCGGGCGCGGCGCGTATCGAGTTCGTAGCCGATCAGTTCCGCTTCGCCGCCGAAGTTGACGCGCGTGGGGTTGGGCACGCCGTCGAGGCTGGGCCGGGGCGCGAGTTCGATTTCGTGTAGTGAAACAGAATCGACGCCGGCGGTTTCCATCCGCTCGCACGCGGGACAGGTCGTGTAGTCGTACAGGCCCACCGCCAGCGTGAGTGTATCCGGCGCATAGACGCCCGGCGGGACGTTTATCACATAGCGGTCGGCGAAGGTCCGGCCCGGCTGTAGATCAGCCGTCGCCAGCAGGCCGACGCCGGGGTAGGTGTCGCGCTGCGCGACCGGAATTTGGTTCGAGTCCTCCAGGTGGACGAAGACGCTCCAGTTGCGCGCCATCGGCGCGAGCGCTTCCCAATAGAGCGTGACCGGAACCTGACCGCCCGGCTGCGTCGATGCCGCGCCGAGATCGTAGCCAAGCAGGCGCATCGCGGGCCTTACGCCTCCCGGCTCGCGGAAATCACCATCTACCCGGTTGGGGATCGTGGCGATTTGATCCTCAGTTAGATGGGGAGGAGGCGCATAGGCCGGCGCGATCCAGGCGAAGGGCGAAACCACCGCGCATACGAAGAAGAAAGTCACCGCCGCGCCGAGCGCCCACAAGCCGTATCGTCGGGGAACCCACGCCGCCAGGCCGACGGCCAGCCAAGCCGTGATTGCCGTGATCGCCGAGAAGACCAGCCGCCCCTGCGAACTCCACGTCACCGCGGCCCATTGCATCCATGAGACGAAGACGAGCACCGGCCAGGCTAGAACGAGCAGTTCACGGATGCCGATGCCCCAATCATGCCCTGCCCATGCCTGGATGGTCGCGCGGGCATCCCCGCGCGGCAGACGCACGCGCCGCGCCAGGTAGATGGCCGCGCCGACGAGTCCGATCAACCCGATGGCATTGAAAATCGGATAGGTCCACTGCGCCATGGGCACGTTCAGGCCGCCGAAGAGACCCCAATAGCCCTTGAGGAAAGCGTCGCGCTCGCGCCAGAGTTGCGCCAGGTCGGCGGGGACCTGGCGCTTGCCCAGAATCTCGACGAATACGTTCAACCCGGTCGCGTCGCCGTAGAGGACGACGTTGCGTTGATACCACCACCCGGCGATGAGGATGGTCAGGAACGCAGCCAGGAGCGTCCCTTGCGCCGGGAGCTTCCAGTCGCGGCGCCTGACCGCAACATCTAGCGCAGCGACCCCTACGAGCGGCAGCAGAAAGCCCAGGCTGTATTTGGTGAGCATCCCCAGGCCGGCCACGACCCCAACCGTGACGAAGTGTTGCAGCGTGATCGACGCATAGCGCCGCGTCATGCGCACCAGCAAGAGCAACAACAGCCCCGCGAGCAGCATGGCCAGGTTGTCGTTGTTGACCGAGCCGCTGATGAACAAAAACATCGGCGTGAAGGCGACCAGCGCCCCCGCGCCGAGCGCGACTTCGGGTCGATCCGCGAAAAGCTCTTTGGCGAGCGCGTAGGCGCAATAGGCCGTGCCGGCGCCCATCGCCACCGAGAGCAGGCGGATGAGATGCACCGCGAGCGCCGTCCCGCGCCAGGGGAACGCCTCGGCGTCGGCGTGGTGAACCACCAGGTTGATGTTGCCGTCGGGCGTGATGACGCCGTTGTCCACGTGCGGGTTCTCGCAGCGGGCGTCGCCGATGTCGGAGGTGTCGATCCAGAACGTGGCGAGCGCGCCGAGGTAGTAGTACAGCGGCGGCTGGCCGCCTTCTTGCTTCCACGGCCCCACGTTCTGCGGGTTCTGGATGGGCAGCGCGCCGCGCGTGTCGGCGATGAACTTGACCATGGGGTAGTGCCACAGCTCGTCGGACGCCTCGAAGATCGGCGTCACGACGCTGTACGTGATCGCCAGGACCGCGTAGACGATGAGGATGACGGCAAGGGCGAGTCGCTCGTGGGAGGCCAACCAGTTCTGCATGGCGAACGAGTCTAACGAAGGTCTTCGCTTTTGCCTAACAGCGCATGATCGGCGCCGGCATTGGTGAGAAAGCGCGCCTGATCGCCGGAGACCCGGTACAGGCCGGCGCGCAACTGCCACCCATCGGGCAGCGCGGGCAGCGCGGGTAGTGCGTGAAATTGCACGATTACATCGCCCGCGCGCCACGATTCGACCGGCGCGCCCAGCCCGTCCGCGATGGCGAGTGTGAAGCCGTCCGGGGCGTCCAGGTGCAGGAAAATCGATAGCGGCTCCAGCGGCTCCGGCGGCGCTTCGACGCGCCAGACCGTATGCACCGTCGCCGCGCGCCCTGGCGTGATTTCATCTACGCCGCCGTAGCCGAGCAGCGTCGCCACGCCGCCGAACGTCGTGTCGGGCATATCCACGTCGAGCCATGCGGCAACATGCGAGGCGGCGGCGTCGAGCCGGTACAGGTGCAGTGCGTAGTCCTGATCGGGCAAATGCGGCTGCGCGTATTGCCGCGCCGCGCCGGCCCTCTCCAATGTAGAGCGCGCCGCCTCCGCCTGCGGGCCGCGCAGCAGAACCCACGTCGGGCCGGGGTCAGCGGGGAGAAGCAGGCTGCGCGTGCAATCGAACAGCGTGAACCGTTGCGCTCGCTCCCCGAACCACTCCTGGACAACGGCAGGGTCGGCAGCCGGCGCGGGGTCCGCGCAGATGGCGACCGCGCCGCGCGCGTCAGGCACATGATACAGATTGATGCTGTACGCGACGCGCAGGTCCGGCTCGCGGCGGCGGAAGTAGTCGAAGGCGTCCGGGTCTTGGGGCACGGTCGCGCCGGTCAGGTTGCTGACGCTGATCGCATACCAGCCCGGTTCGGGGAGGAGCGGATGCCAATCGAGCGCGGGCTTGGGCGGCAAGTCGATCTCCTCAATGCCGTAGTAGGGCGCTTTGGCCGTGCCGAAATAGCTCAGGTGCACGGGGTTGAGACCCTGGGCGTGCACCACATCGGCGAGGCGGATCAGGTCTTGCCCCCAGTCCAGATTCGAGTCAACCAACACACGGTAGCCGTTGGCCGGCCCGCCGACGAGTGCGTTGAAGTACGACAAGTGGTGCGGGTAGATGCTGATCGCGCTCAGCGCCAGCCAAACCAGCCCGGCGGCGGCGACCACGCGCGCGATGGCGTGCCGCTGCCGCCACGCCCAGGCGACCGCCAGCCCTGTGAGTACGTAGAGGTGGGGCAAAATGGGGAGCAGGTGGCGATAGCCCACGTTGAACGACCATATCAGCGTGGTAGCGAAGTAGACGGCAGGCGGGGCCACAAGCAGCGCGCCGCAGACGGCAGCGCAGCGGCGGGTTGACCAGGTGATCTCAGACAGGGGGCTTAAGCCCCCTGTCCGCTGCGGTTCAGTGTGCCGGTCGCGCATCCAGACGATCACCCCGGCGGCGCTGCCAATCAGCAGCGGCAGAGGCGTCTTGACCAGCAGCGCCACCGGGAAGTAGTACCACCAGCCGGCGCGCGAGATTGCGCTGAAGAGATAGTACGGCATCTCGTTGACCGAATCGACGAGCCAGAGGAGTTCTTCCCAGTAGCTCGCCATTGGCACAGGGATGCTCAAACCCAACCCGGCGACCGGGCGCATCTCGAAGCGGTAGACCGCCCACGCGGTCAGCCCGGCGAGCGCCAGCACAGGGATCAGCCAGCGCCAGGCGCGGCGGCGGTCGATGTCCATGAAGAAGACAGTCAGCACGAGCAGCGGAACCCACAGCGCGGCGGTGAACTTGCTCACCAGCGCCAGGCCCAGCGTCGCGCCGGCGGCGATCATCCAGCCAGGTCGCGGACTCTGCGCCATGCGCCACCATGCATAGACAGCGGCGAACGTGAACGCGGTCACGCCCAGGTCGGTGGTAGCGACGCGGCTGTGCGCGGCCAGGTTGGGGTCAAGCGCGAAGGCGATCACCGCCGCCAGCCCCGCCACCGGGCCGGCGACCTCCCGCGCGAAGCGAAAGACCAGCAGCCCCAGCCCTGCCGCAAGCAGGATCACCGGCAGCCGGCCCAGGTGGATGACCGTATCCACATCATTGCTACGTTTCCAGAGGAACTCATCGCTGAAGGCGACCCAATCCGGGTTCTCCCACGATGGCGAGTCGAGCGGAAGGATGACATCATCGCGGGCGGCCAGGGGCAGCGCTTCGAGCATGTTGATGAACGGCGGGTGGCCAATGTACAGGCGCAGGTCGCCGGTGCGCAGGTACGATAGGCCGCGCGCGAGATGCGCTTGCTCGTCTACAGTGGGCGCATCGGCAGGCGCGGTGATGATTTGAATGATGGCAAAGAGGGTGACAATCGAAATAGCGGCGACTGTGATAAAGCGTGTGTGTAGGGGCGCGGCGCGCCGCGCCCCGACAGGTTGTGCGGGAAGCTCACGGTGTTTGGACTTTGGCTCATCCATGCTACAATGCTTCGGATTCGTACCAGTACATCCGACCGCCGCCTTCGCGCTGCATCAGATGGGTGTCCACGAGGTCACGGCGGATGCCGGCGGTGTCGTCGTGAAAGCGCTTGATGATCTCGTTCACCTCACGCTCAGGGTAGCGGCGGCCCGGCTCGAACGCATCGCGGATGTGGCGCAAGATGACCATGCGCTTCTTATGTTGCGTCGGGATGCTTTTCAGCCGGCCGTCAGGCCCGGTGAAGTTGGCGATCACCTTGTCCTCAAAGCTGTCCACATCGGCGCTGATGGCCGGCACGGTCTCCCGCGAGAAGAGGCGTCGCGCCGTCGCTTCCAGCGCGTCGCGGTTGAGCGAATAGTAGTGATAGTAACCCTCTGGACGCACCGAAAGCAAACCGACCTCGGTCAACCTGTGCAGGTGATGCGCCACCGTGGACGGTTGCAGGTCCAGCCGCGTCGCCAGGTCTTCGACCGAGTGCTCGCGCTCGGCGAGCAGGCCGATAATGCGCAGGCGATTCTCGTCCGCGAGCGCTTTTGCGAAAGCGAGCATTTCAGGCAAAACAGGCGTCTCGTTCATCGCAAACTCCTTCGATAGGGGTTGAAATGATTTTATCCAGATCGAATTAATTGTCAAGCCTGCGACAGGATTCCGGGATAGATGCAGCGCCGGCGCGCGGTAGCCTTTTTCTTTGACCACTTCGATGGGGTGAGGCTGTTATTCCTCAGTCTGGCGGCAGGGATCAGCTTGTATGGAGGCGTGCTCGCGCTTCCCTTCTATCACGACGACGTTGTCATTCTGCGCGCGTTGAGCCGCCAATCCCTGGCGGAGATATGGTGGGCCAGCCCGCTGTTGCCCTATTATCGCCCGCTCAGCTACTTCCCCTGGAAGCTGATGCAGGTCATCTCTGGCCGTGCTGACCCGACGATTGTGCACGCGCTGGTGTTGGCCGGTCATCTACTCAACATTTTTCTGGTGGGGTGGCTTGCCCGTTGCGTCGCGCCGCCGCCGCGCCGCCGGCTGGCCGGGTTGACCGCGGCGCTGCTGTTCGCCGTGTTTCCGTTCAGCTACCAGTCGGTGACCTGGGCGGCGTCGATTACGCATACAGCGACCGCCGCCGGCGCTTTGGGAGCGGCGCTGGCGGGGTTGTACTGGCGTCGCAATCGTATTGGGTCGGCTATCAAGGGCCGGCAGCCGGCCCGGACCAATTGCGCGAGGCCCTTGCAGGAGCGACGGCGGCCTATTACGCCGTTGCAGTTGACGACGTGTTAACGTTGCAGGGCGCGTCGCGTCGTCCGGGAGGGCCAGAGGCCAGCGATGCACCCGTAGCGACATTCGCCAATGGGATGGCGTTGCTGGACGCCGAAGCGACGACAACTCCGGGGAGCGAGGGCGACTCATCGGCGTTGCGCGTGGCGTTGACCTGGCGCGCCGATCGGCCCATGACGGAGACCGTTTTTCTCAATGCGCTATGCGGTGGGGCGCTGGCGGCTCAGGCCGACGGGCCGCCGCTGGGAGGGCCGCATCCCTTTGTCGGGTGGAGCGCCCACGAGACCTGGCGCGAAGTTCGCCAGCTCGTGCTGCCGTCCGGTGTTTCCATGGGCTGCTTGAGGGTGCAGGTGGGGCTATACGATGGGAGCGCCGGGGTGCGCGTGGCGGCGCTTGATCCCAGCGGCGTCGCTTTTCCACACGATGCCGTCCCGGTACCGCTTGACTCCGGGTGAAAACTGCGCGATAAACATCGTGTCATTATCTTAGCAGAGCGGCGCGCCGTGCGCCCAAACGGAGGAAGAGCCTGATGAGCCAGAAGCGCGAAACCTACGCCGTCGAAATCGCCGGCCTGAAACGAGAGCTACGCCTGTTCGAGGTCGCGCCGGGGGTGCGCATCGCTATCCTGAACATCCTCGGCGACACCGAGTTGACGCAGGCGGCGGCGCGCGCGCTCGCGGAGAAGCTGTCGGCGATCACCGTCGACGTGCTGGTCACGGCGGAGGCCAAGAGTATCCCGCTGATTTACGCGCTCGCGGTCGAGACGGGGCTGCCGTATGTGGTGTTGCGCAAGGCGTACAAGCCCTACATGGGTGACGCGCTGGAGGCGGAGACGCTCAGCATTACCACTGGCAAATCACAGACGTTGTTTCTGGACGAGAAGGACCGCGACCTGGTGCAGGGGAAGCGCGTCGCTATTGTGGACGACGTGATCAGCACGGGGAGCACGTTGCAGGCGATGCGCCTCATCCTCGAAAAGGCCGGGGCGAAGGTGGTGGCGCAGGCGGCGATCTTCACCGAGGGCGACCGCGCGCAATGGTCCGAGATTATCGCGCTGGGGCATCTGCCCGTGTTCATGAGCAAGTAACGGGAGCATAACAGATTGTTCTGATGGGGGCACGGCCCGCCGTGTCTGTCAGCTCCCCGCGAGCTTCAAGC
>DAOTXU010000194.1:0-11546 GCA_034435135.1 Anaerolineae bacterium
CCTCTCCGCAAGCGGAGAGGGGGTGTCGAGCCGCAGGCGAGACGGGGGTGAGGTAGAGAAACGCTTAGCACGGCCAGCTGTTGGCGTAAGTTTGAATCAGTTCATGACCGAAAGCTTTTCTCCACCTGTCAACCAGTTCTTGTCTCCCAACGGGATCGTCGGAGCGCGCGGCGCACAGGTGACAGTTGTAACCGCAGTAACCGATCATCTCGACCATCGGAATACCTCCTGTTCTGGGGATTGCAACCGCTCCTAAACAAAGGCGTCGGGCGCAAGAACCCGACGCCTGCCTTGAGGACGGTTGCCGTGGCCTGACGGAGGGGATCGGGTATCCGTCAGGCGGCACGGCGGTCTTTAGGATTTTTGACTTTAGCTTTGTTCTCCTCAACGCCGATCCAGAAGTGGTTGGGCAGCACCGTGGGCGCAGCCCGGACTTCCACACCATTGGCTTGTAGCTCAACCCCTTCCAGCGCCGAGGGGTGCACGTAGCATACGGTTGGCGCGGCTCTATACTTCTGCTCGTAGTAGGCGGCGGCGCGCGCCACCTTCTCCGGCAGGGAGCGGCCTTTATCGTCGTCAAACCACAACAACCCGACTTTCATAGCATCCTATCCTTTCCTGTCTTGTGCGCCGCAGACGCAGCAACGTATTGGGTGGGCTGACCCGCCCACCGCCTGGGGGCGCGAGCTATGGTGTTATCGGCTTACTGGGGGTCGTTAAGCGCGGGTTGCGCTTCAGGCCCCCATTATACACCTATCGCGCCGCCAGCGAAAATCGGCTCAGGGCAGGCCGGCGGGGCGACGAGTCACAACGGACGTGACCACAGCGCTTGGGCGGTGTCGTGGCTCGAAGTGATACGGAGATAGCCAGCAAACGCCTAGCAGCGACGGATGACCGCAACCATCTGGCCCTGCACTTCAACGTCGGCAGCGGGGATCTCGATGACCGGGTAAGCGGGGTTGGCAGGCACCAGCCGCACGACGCTGTTCTCGTGGTAGAAGCGCTTCAGCGTGACTTCATCGGTGCTGCGCAGGCGCACAGCCACGATGTCGCCGTTGCGGGGAAGCTCGTCCTGCCGACGCATCACCACAAGATCGCCGTCGCGGATGTGCGCCCCTTCCATCGAGTCTCCGCGCACGTGCAGACCGTACAGGTCGCCCTGGTCGGGCACAATGTCGCGCGTCAGTTCCACCGTGTCCATTACCTGGCCGGTCATCACCGGCTCGCCGGCCACGATGTAGCCGAGCATTGGCAACCTGACGAGGCCGTTCCGGACAGGCTTCACACCGAGGGTGTTGAGGCCCAGGTCGGTGAGACGAACGCTGCGGGACTTGTAGGGTATGCGCGTGATGAGTCTCTGCGCTTCCAGTTCGTCAAGGTGGTGGTTCACATGCGACTTGCTGCTGAAACCCAACCCGACGCACATCTCGTCCAGAGTGGGCGCGAGACCTCTCTGCTCTTGGAACTGCCAGATATAATGCAGTAGTTGCTGCTGTCGCTCGTGCAGATCATCTAGCGTGGTCATCGTTCTTCCCCCAGCACAATTAGAACACACGTTCGACAATATTCTATCGAACTATTGTTCTAATGTCAAGCAGCGTTCTCACGAGGGGTGCGTTCGGAATTGGGGGCGAATTTCAGGCTGGGATCGATGGATTCCCGATTAGCCGCCGACTTAAATCGACGGTATAGTGAACAATGACGTTTCTACCTGTTCAGCACACCTGCAAGCAGACGCTCAAGTGTCCGGCCCAGAATCCACGCCTTGTCCGCTTCAGGCACGAAGGTGCAATGCGTCCGAAAAGCTTCCAACGCCTGCCGATAGGTCATGAAGAAGCGAACTACAGGGTAGTCTGAACCCCAACACATGCGATATGGACCGAAGTGTTCGTACTCGGCGCGGATCACCCAGTGCGTGTCGGAATAAGGATATTCCCATTCCACTTGAGAGCAATAGGCAAAACCCGACAGCTTGATGTAGATATTGGGCAGCCTCGCCGAGGCCAGCACCTCTTTCAGCCTGGCGTGAGGCGGTTCCTCGCTGCTTTTGACCAGACCCAGGTGGTGACATAAGATCGGTATGGATGGAAATCGCTCCGCCACTGCGCGTATCGCGTGCTGCTGATGCGGATGGCAGGCCATGCTAACGATAAGACCCAGCTCTGCTGCCGCCCGGAAAAACGCCAGACCGTCTGCACCAGTTAGCCAGGCGCCATCATCCTCATCGGCTAAATAATGGGTAACCCCCTTGATCGGCCACCGCTCGGCGGTCTGTCTCAGCCGATCCGCCGCTCCGGGTTGGTGATAGGTGGGCGACCAGAAGCTATCTACGTCAGCGAGCTGGTAGAGGCGAGACGGATATTTCTCGACCTGTTGGGCAATATAAGCGTTGTTTTCAGGGTTGTGATTGATCTGAGCACAGATAACCACGGCCTGGTCCACGCCGTTCATGTCCATCTCGTGCAGCAGTTGCTCAACCCGACCGCGGCGACCGGCATCCGGGACCGGCGGCTTGTAGGGCCACCGCGTCCAGGCATGGCAATGGCTGTCGATGATCTTCACGGCATTGCTCATATCACGCGAAAGGCTCCAGCCACGTTTCGGGAATCTCCAGCCCGAACCCTGGCGCGTCGTTTGGAACCAGCCATCCGTCCTTCGGTATGGCCTGGCCCGGTGCCCAGCGCCAGGCTTCTTCCAGAGGCACACCGGGCGGCGTGCCCACAAAGCACTCGCACCACGGCACTGAGGGCATGGCAAACGAGAAGTGCTGCCCGAAGGCCGAATTTCCCCCAGCGTGGAGAATCACCTCCACCCCGGCGGCATCGGCGGCGGCAGCCACCGTGCGGCAGGCGGTTACCCCGCCGCACCAGGCGATGTCTGGCTGCAAGATGTCAACGACCTTGTGGTTGATGGCCCACAGAAAGGGAAAGGGCGTGTACCAGTGCTCGCCGGTTGCCAGCGTTTGCCAGGGCAGCCGTTCTCTCAGGGCAATGTGACTGTCGAAGTCGTCTGGGATCAGGCACTCCTCCATCCACTTGAGTCGATAGGGGCGCAGCGTCTCGGCCAGGCGCACCGTGTACTCGACATCGAACGCCATCCAGCAGTCCAACATCAGCTCGCACCCGTCCCCGATCTTCGCTCTCGCCTGCGCGACGAACTCCTCGTTCTTGCGGATTCCGTCCAACCCATCAGCGGGGCCGTAGGGGCAGGCCAGCTTGAACGCCTTGAACCCCAGTTCCAGGTACCAGTCCACGTCATTGCCCGTGCAATAGCAAAAAAGGCGCTCTTTTTGCGGGCCGCCGAGGAGGCTGTACACCGGCTTATCGAGCAACTTGCCCTTCAGGTCCCAGAGGGCAAGATCAATGGCGCTAATCGCGTAGGAAGCCAGGCCAGTAGACCCATAGGGCTTGGTCAGGCGGAACATCATATCCGCCAGCTTTTCGATCGCCAGGCAGTCCTCGCCGACCAACTGTGACGCCAAATGCTCGATCACCGGCGCGAGTGGGGGAGCGTTCCCCAATATCCCCAGCCCGCATGTGCCGTCTTCCGCAGTGACCTTGCACCAGGCCTGTTCCCATTTCGGCACCCACATGCTGCGATGGCGCTTGACCTTCGGGTAGCGCGACATGGGGTTTGCCACCTCTGCCTCCTCGTGCCAGGGCGGGCGCCGCGCCGGGGATACGGGTTTCTGGGGCGGCATGTTGACCCGTACTATGCTGATCTCCGTTATTTTCATTGAGACTGACCTCCTGGAACGGCGCACACCATGAACGGCTGATCCGAAAAAGGCTGGGCAAGGGGCTTACGTCCCTTGTCCAGGTCGGTTGAGGCGGCCTTTCGGACAGGTTCTAACCAGGAATGAGCAGCACTTTCGCTACGTCGCCCGGCGCATCGATGAGGCGATCAAACCACTTGTCGCCGTCCGCCAGTGGCGCTTCGACGACCCAGGGGTCGAGGCGCACTTTGCCGCGAGCCAGCAACTCAGTTGCCTCGGCGAAGTTGTCAAACGTGTAGCAAAAGCTGCCGCGCAAGACCATCTCGCGGCGGATGATGTCGGCGATGGGCATGGCGCTGGTTTCCTCATGCAGACCGCAGAGGACTACCGTGCCGGTCGAGCGCGTGGCGGCCACGCACTGGGCGCGCGTTTGCGCCGCGCCAACGGCATCTACCGAGACCGCCACACCGCGCCCGTTCGTGGCCTCGCGCACCGTGCGCACCACCTCAACCGTTTTCGGGTCGAGCGCTTCGCCGCCAAGCGCCTGACCGATTGCCAGCCTAGCTGCATCAAGGTCAACGATGAACACACGCGCCGCGCCACGCAGGTGCAGAATCTGCAAGGCGAGCAGGCCAATCGGCCCCGCGCCGATGACCAGGACATTCTCGCCCTCTACGCGCCCGGCAAGCTCAACGATGCGGACGCCGCACGCCACCGGCTCGCTGAACGCGCCGAGGCGCAGCGACAAACCTGCGGGAAGCGGGATGACCTGCTCGGCTGGCACGGCAATGTACTCGGCAAAGGCCCCCGGTCGGTGCGCGCCAATCAGCCTCCGGTTGATGCACAACTGGCGCAAACCTTGCTGGCAGAACTCACACGAGCCGCAGAAGCCCATAGGGTTGACCGTTATTTGCTGTCCTTCGGCCAATGACGGGTTGCGCTCCAATGCTCGATCGCCAAGCGCGACAATCTCGCCGGCAAGTTCGTGCCCCATCACCAGCGGCGGTACACGCAGCGCATTGTGGCCCAGGTAGCCGCTCAACTCAGAGCCGCAGATGCCGACATAGCCGACTTTAATCAGCGCCTCGCCAGGTTCGACGGCGGGCATCGGCTGCTCTCGCAGCACCATTGAACGAGGCGCTTCCCATACCAATGCTTTCATGTGTTCCCCTTCTCGCTTCTACACGGTTCCCTGAGCGCTTCAGCCCGGTTCTGAAGGCGGCGCAGGGCCAGTCGAGGCGCGCACAATCAACTGGCTGGGGATTTGCACCCTTTGCGGCGGCAGCGCCGGATCACACAGCCGCGCGAAGAGGAGACGCGCCGCTGCACGACCCATCTCCTCCGCGTTTACGCGCACGGTCGTTAACGGCGGCGTCGTGTAGGGAGCCAACTCGATATCGTCAAAGCTGGCGATGGAAAGGTCTTCGGGCACGCGGAGGCGCAAATCGGCGGCGGCGCGAGTGGCTGCAATAGCCAGCAGGTCGTTAATCACCATAATCGCGGTAGGGCGTGGCGAACAGCAGAGCAGCCGTTGCGTCGCTTGGTATCCTTCTTCGGGCGTTGTGCCGCATCGCTCGATATAGTCCTCGCGCACAGGAATGCCCTTGTCCTGCAACACCTGCCGATAAGCGTGCAGGCGATCATGGCCGAGCATCTCCGTAGCGACCCCATACACCAGACCCACGCGCCGGTGCCCTAACTGGATCAGATGCTCCATCATGCGCGTCGCGCTCTCGTTGTATCCGCTATCCACACGATCCGCGCCCGGTATCACTCCACCCAAGACCACGACCGGCATATGTCGGTTCGTAAGGTTTTCGACTTGCTTCGTGTGCAGTTCAGGAAAGGTCAGCAGCAGGATCAAGCCGTCAATGCGTCGGCGCGACAGGGCGTTCACGGCGCGGATTTCTTTGTCTGGGTCGAGCGAGGTATTCGTGAGAAGGAGATCGTAATCCTCCTCCTGGGCCTGCTGTTCCGCGCCGCTCGCAATCTGCCAATAGTGTGGATTGTGCATATCCGGCAGCAGAAGGCCAATCGTGCGCGTGGAGCCGAGGCGCAACGACCGGGCCATGGCATCCGGTTCGTAGCCCAACTCTCTGATCGCGTCAAGCACGCGCTGGCGGGTCTCCTCAGTGATAGAGAGACGGTCATCTGCGAGGCCGTTCACGACGTAGGACACGGTCGCGCGCGAAACCCCCGCCAGTCGCGCGACATCGGCCTGAGTCGGGCGTTTCTTCACCATAGCCTTCACCTGATCCAGAAACATGAGCGAGAAATACGACCAGAGTGACAGCGCTTATCGTATTCGTGATACAATAGGATTCAGGAATCTGCGGCGCTCACTTGACAACGCAATTGAAATTGCAGTATATTTACACGTGTAAATTATAAGGCTTGGCTGAGTGAATTTCAAGCCGGAACCCGACACATCTCTTCACCCCTGACAGATCGAGACTGGATCGAGATAGACACAAGCGATAAGCGTTCTCGCTGAGATGGGCGCAGAGGCGTCGCTGCCGATCAAGCTCACCAACCTCCGCAGATGAGAACCGCCGACAGGCAAGGGTGATGAAGTCACCTTGCGGCGTCAACGGTTTATTCGTTCGTGTCGGGCATGTCCCAGAAAGGAGGGGGTATTCGTCCAGTCACCCACCCTATCGAAACGGTGCCCGTGGTTACCTGTGCGCGACGTTGTCGCGCGGTTTCCGATAACAATGCATCGACAGGAGGAGAAAACCATGCGTCGCTTAAAGCATCTGCTCATCTTGATGGTCGTCGCGCTGACGGCGCTCTCTCCCGGCGTGCTGGCCCAGGAGGAAGCGCTATCCGGCGAGATCGTCATCAGCTTCCAGTCCAACGACACCCAGACCTGGGAGGCGCTTTGCGCCGCCTACGAGGAACTGAACCCCGGCGTGGACTGCATCGTCGAACTCAAGTCGCCTGACGGCTATCAGGAGTGGATCCGCACCCAGTTTGCCGCCGGCACCCCCCGCGCTTCGCTGGTGAACGGCAACGTGGTCGCGGACCTCGTCAACGCCAAAGTCTTCCTGAACCTGAACGACTACATGGACAAGATGAGTCCATACAGCAATCGCCCCTGGCGTGACGACTTTGACCCGGTTGCGCTGGCGAACATGCGCGACCCGCTCACCGGGGAGCTGTACCTGCTGAACATCGAGACCGTGCAGGTGTTGTGGTTCTACAACAAGGCGGCCTTTGAGGAGGCCGGCATCCTGGACGACGCCGAAGCTGTGGCGGCGACTCCGCGCAACCAACCCACCTGGGATCAGTTCCTGGGTTGGTGCGACGCCCTGACAGAGGCAGGTTACATCCCTGTCGCCATCGAAGGCGACTTCCGCTCGTTCTGGGAGATGCGTGTGGGGTGGATCGCGCGCATGTACGCCGACCAGTACACCCGTGACGAGGCCGAACTCGTGCGCTGCCAGCCGGGCGATTACTGCTTCCGCGAAGGCATTGACGACATTTGGGAGTACGACCCGACCGACCCCGGCAACGACGATGCAACCCGCATCACGTTCAACCCGGTCCGCAAGATGCTCGCCTTCCGCGACGGGCTACAGACGGTGAACGGCCCGGCGTGGCGCGCCATGTACGAGAACTTCAAGCAGTTCGCCGACCGCTGCACGCCTCCCGGCTGGATCGGCACCACCGACGCTTACCCGCTCTTCCTCACCCAGAGAGCCGCGATCAAGCTGGATGGCGCGTGGCTGCTGAGCACGTTTGAGAAGGACATCCGAAGCCTGGCGGAAGGCACCTATAGCTACGCCGCCGCCGCCGAAGGCGCGCCTACGCCAACCCCCGCAGCGGAAGACCTGGCTGCGACCGTGTTCGAAATCGGTTCGTTCAACAACCCCACGATGGAAGGCCCTGAGGTAGACGCCCCGGCGCGGACCATCGAGGTGAACATCGGCTTCTGGTCCGTCCCAGCCAAAGACCAGGCGCAGAACGACCTGGAAGTGGACTTCCTCATGTATGTCACCAGCCCGCAGGGGCAGGGCATCTACCTGGAAAACAAACTGGATCCCAACAACGCCAACGGCGGCATTATTGGCCCAACCGTCCTGCGTGACGTGGTGCTGCCGCCGGAGATCGCAGCCCGGTATGAGGGTCTGCGCCTGATCGGCAACACGGAGAAGGACACCGCCGGCACCTACCGCGCGCGCGGCATCGCCGACTACCAGCCCACCGTCCGCGAGTGGGTGGACCTCGCACAACAGTACTTCAACGACCAGATCACCCTGGACGAGTTCCTGGATCGCTACCAGGAATCCCTCACCAACCACTTTGACGAAATCCTGGACCACATGAACCTGACGCCTGAAGACCTGGAAGACCCCACCAAGAAACCCGAAAACTTCTAGCCGCGCCGGTACACGAGCAGTCGGGCAGCGGGGATGTTTCTCTGCTGCCCGACCTGCAATCATCAGGAGGCGCTCTATGCCCGGTACTCTTCACGCGCGCCGCTTCCTCAGAACGGTATTTATCGCTGCGGTGCTGGCGACGCTGCTGGCCTGGACGCCGCATATCATGGCGCAGGAAGGAGCACAGGAAGCAGCGTGGGAGGCCGACATCGGCGACATTATCTATGGGCTGGCCCTTTCCGCCGATGGCGGCATCCAGGTTGTCGGCAGCCGCAATAACCGCGCCGCAGCCTATGACTCGGATGGAAACCTGCTTTGGGAGTTCGCGCCGGGCGGCACGGTGTGGGGCGTTGCCGTTTCGGCGGATGGGCAATGGACCTCCGTCGCCAGCGAGGACCGCTACCTGTACCTGCTCGACGCACAAGGGCAGGTGGTATGGTCGTTGCGCTCGTCGCACACGTTTGTGGATACCGCCGTCTCACCGGATGGCGCGCGGGTCGTCGCCGCGGACGAGAACCGCCAGGTGTACATCGTGGACCGTGCGACCGGGGAGGTGCTGGTCCAACAAGGTTTGCAGGATATGGTGGATACGATTGCCGTCTACGGAACCGATTCCCTCCGCGTGTTGGTCGGAACGCGCGCTTCTCGCGTCCATCTCCTCGATCAGCAAGGCCAGGAATTGTGGCAGGCGCGTTTCAACAGGGACATTCTGGACGTTGCCGCCAGCGACGATGGGGCGCACGTGGCGATTGGCACGCTCGATGGCAAGGTTGCCTTGCTCAACGGCAGCGATGGCGCAGTCCTCTGGCAGAGCGCCCCCCCCGACCCGGTTTCCTGCACACCCCGGCGACGGACCAACTGCATCAAGGTCGATATTAGCGGCGACGGCGCGCGCCTCCTCGTCGGAACGTTGAACGGCAAGGTTTACCTGCTCAACAGCGAAGACGGCGCTGTCATTCAAGTACACACCCTCGACTCTCCGATCCCGTCCGTCGCTATCTCGACGGATGGCGGGACGTTGATGTTCAGCACCCGCGACGGTTTGGTGCGATCGACCAGCACGACTGGCGCCGCCGCCGAACTGGCCGCGCAACAGCAAGCGCAAACCACGCTGTTGCTCGGCGTAGGCGCAGTAGCGCTCGTCGTCGGCGTTTCGGGCGCGCTCTGGGTCCGGCGCACTGAGTCGGGTCGGCGCTTCTGGCAGGTTCGCACCGCGCCGGCCCGCCGCACCCTGGTTCTGATGTGGCGCAGGCGCATCTCTTATCTGCTCCTCTTGCCGACGATTGCTTTGCTGCTCACTTTCAACTACTACCCCGCCGCCTCGGGCCTGTACCATGCCTTCACGGACTGGATTCCCGGTGTGGAGACGACGTGGGTAGGGCTTGAGCAGTTTGCAAACATGTTCAACAGCCCGTATTTCTGGACCGGCGTGAAGAACGCAATCCTCATCGCCGTGACCGGCATCCTCAAGCTGGCCGTGCCGTTGTTCGTGGCCGAACTGATCTTTCACGTCCGCAACACCCGCCTTCAGTATTCGTTGCGCACGGCGTTCATCTTGCCGCTCGTGTTGCCCAGCGTGGTCGGCATCTTGTTGTGGGTGAACATTTACGACCCGAACATCGGCCTTCTCAACCAGACCTTGACCGCCTTTGGGCAGGGCCACCTGGCGCGGTCATGGCTCGGCGATAAAGATACGGCCATGGCGGCTATCCTCTTTATGGGCTTTCCCTGGGTTGGCGCCTTCGCGCTGCTGATCTTCTACGGCGGGCTAATCTCGATCCCCGATGAACTGTTCGACGCCGCGAAAGTGGATGGCGCGAACTGGTGGCAGCGGTTCTGGCGCATCGATCTACCCATGTTGATGGGGGCAATCAAACTGCTGCTGATCCTGGCGTTCATCGGCAGTATGCAGGAGTTCCAGAGCATCTTCCTGACTACAGGCGGCGGGCCGGGCAACGTCACCTATACGCCGGCGCTGGAGTTGTACTATCAGGCCACGCGCTTCACCAATTACGGCCTAGCCTCGGCGATGGGTACAGTGCTCTTCCTGGTCATCCTGGGCGCAACCATACTCAACCTGCGATACGTGCGCTCACGCACCGAGTACGAACCGCAGTAGAGCAGCCGGTGGCGTGATGCTGAGGGACAGCCACGACGGGAAAGAACGACGAAAATGACGACTGAGACTTATGCGCACTCGGAAGTGGTACACGAACGCTATGTTGCGGCAGGCGTCAAACGGCGGCAAGCGTTTGACCAGGCCGTGATTCTGGGAATCCTTGTGGCGCTCCTGCTGCTGACACTGGTGCCGGTTGTCCTGATGATCTTCCTCTCGCTTAAGGACAACGGACAGATTTACGGGCGCTTCTGGGGCCTGCCGAACCCGGTGCGGTGGGAGAACTACCGGCAGGGCTTTCAGGCCATGTGGGGGTACATTAAGAACTCGTTGGCTTACTCCGCATTATCGGTGGCGGGGGTGGTTTTCCTCTCGTCGCTCGCAGGGTACGTCTTTGCCCGGCACCGCTTTCCTTTCAAAGAGATGCTTTACCTCGCGATTCTGGCGCTGTTGATGGTCCCCGGCGTCCTGACCCTCATCCCCGCGTTTGTGTGGATCAGGCAACTCGGCGTGGTCGATACTCCCTGGGCGCTGATCCTGCCCTGGACGGCCGGCGGGCAGGTGTTCGGCATCTTGCTGTGTCGCACGTTCTTCGCCACCCTGCCAGAGGAGCTTTTCGATTCGGGCCGCATGGACGGCGCTTCGGAGTTTCAGCTTTACTACAAAATCGCCGTGCCGCTCTCCTGGCCCATCCTGGTCACGGTGGCGATTATGCACCTGATCGGCACGTATAACGACTTCATCTGGCCGCTGCTCACCATCAGCAACCCGGATTTGCAGGTGGTCTCCGTCGGCCTTACGCAGTTCACGTCGCAATACGGGATCACCGACTGGGGGCCGCGCATGGCCGCCTACGCCGTCTCGACCATCCCGCTCATCATCCTGTTCGCGGTCGGGATGCGCTACTTTGTGCGTGGCGTCACTTCGGGGGCCATCAAAGCGTAACCTATGAACTGATTCAAACTTACGCCAACAGCTAGCCGTGCTAAGGCCTTTCTCTACCTCACCCCCGTCTCGCCTGCGGCTCGACACCCCCTCTCCGCTTGCGAAGAGGGGGTGTCGAGCCGCAGGCGAGACGGGGGTGAGGTAGAGAAAGGCCTTAGCACGGCCAGCTGTTGGCGTAAGTTTGAATCAGTTCAGAATGTGTTTGAAAAGGTCGCCCTTGCTTTCCCTCACCCCTCAATCCCCTCTCCCACAAGGGGAGAGGGGACTATGAACCCAGATTTGTGGTATCTTTGCCCCCGTCATACGGGAGGAACAGGGGGTGAGGGGCTTTTCAAACACTTTCTCAAGTCCCGCGCGCGGCTACTGGCAGAGCTGATCGCGCGCGCCT
>DAOTXU010000195.1:0-11537 GCA_034435135.1 Anaerolineae bacterium
TCAACGCGGTGATGGACATCTGGGGGCTGCTCAGCAGCCTGGGCGTGACGGTTTCGGGCACGCCCAACGACGCGCTCGCCATGCAGGAGCTTACCCGAATCCCGGCGGCGTTTTGGGGCCTGCTGTGGATCGCGCTGTCAGTGGCGTGGCTGGCGTATTGCGTGTACCGCGCGTTCCCGCTCAGGAGCGAGAATGGACACGGCGGCTGGGGCGACGATTGAGGCGGCGGTCAAAGCTGTGCTCGCGCGCCCGTATGAGGGTGTGATGGTGTTGGCGGGCGCGGGCAGCGCGGCGCTGCGATGGCTGCTTAGCGTAGGCGGCGCTTCGGGTTTTCTGTTGGAAGCGCTCGTGCCCTACTCCGCCGCGTCGATGGCCGATTTCCTCGGCTATCAACCCCATCAACACGTCAGTGTGCAGACCGCGCGCGCGATGGCGCGGCGCGCCTATCACCGGGCCTGGATGCTCAGCGATCCGGGCGCGCCGGTGGTGGGCGTCGCCTGCACCGCGACGATTGCCACCCACCGCCCCAAGCGCGGCGACCATCGCGTACACGTAGCCACGTTTGGCGAGAACGGCCTTGCCCTGTACTCGCTGACCCTGACCAAAGGCGCGCGCGACCGGGCGGGCGAGGAGGACGTCGTGAGCCGCTTAGTGCTGCGCGCGCTGGTGAGGGCGGTCGGCGCGGAAGCGGAGGTGTCGCTCCCGCTGCTGCCGGGCGAGGAGGTGCAGGTTACCCCGGACGGCGTGCGCGTTGCGGTGGACCGGTTGCTTTCGGGTGAGACGCGCAGCATCCTGGTGAACGCAGACGGCGAAGCCACAGAGAATGCGTCTGTGCGCGGAGCGATCCTGCCGGGATCGTTCAACCCGCTGCACCACGCCCACCTGAAGCTGGCCTCGGTCGCTGCCGAGATGCTCGGCGCGCCGGTCACGTTTGAAGTCTCCGTGACCAACGTCGATAAGCCGCCGCTGACCGCCGAGGAGATCATGCACCGGCTGGCGCAGTTCGCGTGCCGGGGGCCGGTCGCGCTCACCCAAGCGCCGCTCTACAGCGAGAAGGCGGCGCTGTTCCCCGGCTGCACCTTCGTGATCGGCTGTGACACGGCGGCGCGCCTGTTCGAGCCGCGCTACTACGGCGGCTCGACCGAGGGCATGTACCGCGCGCTGGAGTCAATCGAAGCGGCGGGGTGCCGCTTCCTGGTGGCGGGACGGGCCGATGCCGATGGCGTGTTCAGGACGCTGGACGACATCCCCATGCCGGCGCGCTTCCATCACCTGTTGCGGGGAATCCCGGAAGCGGTGTTCCGGGAGGACATCTCCTCAACGGCGCTGCGCGACTCCACAGCGCAGGAGCGTGATCGATCTTGAACGGGAGGGAAAGGTTGCGGTTCCTCCTCGGCTGCATTGACTGAACTGCGCTTTTTGCGCTATCCTCACAGCGTTGACCTAAACCGCACGCGCACGCTAGTAGGCAGCCATGACCGACTACGAAGCCGTCATCGGGTTGGAGATTCACGCCGAACTGATGACCCAGAGCAAGATGTTCTGCGGCTGCGCGGTGGTCGATACGACCGTCGCCGCGCCGAACACGCACGTCTGCCCGGTGTGCACCGGGATGCCTGGCGTGCTGCCGGTGGTCAACCAGCAGGCGGTGGACTTCGGCATTATGGTCGGGCTGGCGCTGAACTGCGAGATCGCGCCGTACAACATCTTCGCGCGCAAGAGCTATTTCTATCCCGACCTGCCCAAAGGCTACCAGATCAGCCAGTACGAGTACCCGCTGGCGAAAAACGGCTGGGTCGAAATCGAAGTCCGCGACGCGATCCGGCGCGTCGGCATCCGGCGCGCGCACCTGGAGGAGGACACCGGCAAGCTCGCGCACGTGGATGATTACAGCCTGGTGGATTTCAACCGCGCCGGCGTGCCGCTGCTGGAGATCGTCACCGAGCCGGATTTGCACGCCGCCGAGGAGGTGGAAGCCTTCGCGCGCAAGCTACGGGCGATTCTCGTCTACCTGGGCGCCAACTCCGGCGATATGTCGAAGGGCGTGCTGCGCTTCGAGCCGAACATCAGCGTGCGACCCAAAGGCGCAAGCGAACTGCGCACCCGCACCGAGATCAAGAACCTGAACAGCATCCGCGCGCTGCGCCTGGCGACCGCCTACGAGATCGAGCGGCAGATCAAGGTCTACAAGAGCGGCGGCGTCGTGACGCAGGAAAACCTGGGCTGGGACGACATCCACAACCGGACGGTCGTGCAGCGCAGCAAGGAGAGCGCCGAGGACTACCGCTACTTCCCGGAGCCGGACCTGCCACCGTTGGTGATCGACCGGGCGTGGGTGGAGCGGCTGCGCGCTGCGCTCCCCGAACTGCCCGATGCCAGGCGTGCGCGCTTCGAGGCGATGGGCCTGAGCCGCTACGACGCGGGCGTGCTCGTCGCCGACCGCGCCGTCGCGGACTTCTTCGAGCGCGCGCTCGCCGCTGGCGGCGAGCCAAAGGCCGTAGCGAACTGGGTCACGGGCGAGTTATTCCGCCTTATGAACCGGGCCGGGGTCGAGCGCGAGGACATCGCCGGCATCCAGGTAACGCCGGAAGCGCTGGTGGCGCTCATCGGCATGGTGGACCGGGGCGCGGTGAATATCAACACCGCCAAAGAGGTGCTGCAACTCCTCTTCGACGAGGGCGGCGACCCGGAGGCGGTGGTCCGCGCGCATGGGCTGGGCCAGGTCAGCGACGTGGACGCGCTCACGCAGGCGGTGGATGACGTACTCAAGAGCAACCCCGACGCGGTGGCGCAGTACCTCGGCGGCAAAGAGAGCATCGCCAAGTGGCTGATGGGCCAGGCGATGCGCCAGTTGCGCGGCAAGGGCAATCCGCAGGTGGTGCAGGAGTTGCTCTACGCGCGGCTGGAGGCGCTCAGGCAGTCGTAGAGCTTAGCGCGTGACGATCTCCACCCTGAAGTCGATGTGATCCCCAACCAGCAGCGGCGGCGTCGCGCCGATCTCCCGTAACGTGACGCTGAACGTCGCGGTGACTTCCATATGCCGCTCGTGGAGCACGGCCTCAGTGTCTACCGTCTTGGACACGATCTCGTTGACGATGCGGAGTTCGGCAGGCATCGCTACGAACACCAGCGCGCCGCGCGGGTAAAGCCCCGGCAGCGCGTCGAGCGCCTCGCCGGTGAACAGGGCGGTCGGGTACTCCTCGACCTGCAATAGCCTATGTAGGATGTTATCCAGCAGCCGCGTCCCCGTGTTGATCGAGGTCATGTCGATGTACATTTCCACGCGCACATGCGTGCCCGTCTCGCTCTCGATCAGGGTGACGATTCCCTCTTTAACCCCAAGCTGACCGCTGACCGCGCTCCCCATGAACGGGATGGAGAAATGCACAATAGACTCCTGAGGGATCATCTGGAGCGCGATGGCATGGTAGCCGGGCGTGGTAGGCGGGTCGGTAGGGAGGGGGGCCAGGGTCGATGTGGCGGTCGGGTCAGCGTCCGACGCGGGCGCGAGCGGTTTGGGGCTGCACAGCGCGAGCAGCCAGAGGATCAGCGCGAGAAGTCCGATGAGGAGGAGGCTCTGCCGGTTCATGTGATGTTCCCAATGTCGATCTCGTCACGCCGCTCTATAGCGTCAGCCGGCGCTATCAAGATGTACGCATGATGAGGGCAAAGGTTGTAACCCGCAATTGATCAAGCTGTGTCGGCCAGGCGTGTTGGTTGGCTGCTGGCGCAGCTCATCCGCCCGGCTGGAGGATCACCTGGTAAGCGCCCGTCCCGGCCTTCGCGCCGATAAACGCGGTATATTGCCCCTCCTGCGGCAGGAGCCTGTCGTACAGGGCCGGGTTGTTGGGCGGCAATTCGTCATCGTAGCGGTCCATGAGCGTCCCGTCAGGCTGGAAGAGATAGAAGAACAGGTCCAGGTCTGGCTCCTCGGCAACCGCCTGCAAGATGACGATCTGGCCGAGGGGGGCGTCAAACGTGTACACGTGGAAGGTGTCGGGCGCGACCAGGCGCGCGGCCATCGGCGGGTCTTCAAACGAGGTGAACGCGCCCCCGCCGGTGCGCGCTTCCGGCGACAGGTAGACCAGGTTGCCCTGCATGAAGCCCGCGCCCGCGACCGCCTCGACGTTGATCTGGTAGATGCCGTTAACGGGGAACTGGAATTCCGGCAGCATCTCGGCCTCGCCGGGACCGTTGCGGTCAACGCGGGCCAGTTCGCGCTGACCCGGTCCAGTCACGACCAGCCGCAGGTCAAGCGCCTCGTCCTCCGGCGTGACGGCGATACGCACGGCGTCGCCGACCTCTGCCCCCAGCGTGTAGAAAGCGTTGCGCGCAGGGTCCACGTTGTCGGAGAAGACGCCGCTGGCGTGGATCATGCCGCTGCCGGGCGTGGCCGTAGGAATAGGCGTCGCCGTGGGGGAAGGGGTGATGGTGGGTGTGCGCGTCGCCGTCGGCGAAGGCGCGACCGTGGGGCTGGGTCCAGGGGTTGCCGTCGGTAGCGGGGTCGGCGTCTCGGTGGCCTGCGCGCCGCACGCCGCCAGGAACAGCACACAGATGAGCCAGCCGAACCGCTTCATTGCGCACCCCTTCCGCCGCGACCATGCAGGGTAGAGACGCACAGGGAGGCTCGCGCCGCCCCGTTCTCACCTTCACTCGCTTTCGACCTCGACGATGGCCTCGTAGGGCGTCTGGCCGCCGTAGATGACGCGCATCAGCCCCGGCAGGTAGCGGTCCATCGTCTGCACCGCCGGGTAGATGGCATGTCTGATGAGTTCATAAGACAGTTCTGCGCCTTCAAAGTCCACGCTGCTTTTGTAGCGCACCTCGCCGTCGGCGTAGTCCATCTCAAAGTTGCCGATGCGCAGGCCGTAGTTGGCGCGCGTGATAAACTCGACCACCGCCGGGCGCACGTCCTCGGGGACCTTCACCGGGGCGACCACGTAAAACATGAACTGCTCCAGATCGACGCGCACCTGCGCGTAGCAGTGCATTTCGCCGTTCTTGCCCATGAAGAAGGTGTGATAAATATACTTGTCGTTGAGGCGTTGCGGGTACCAGCCGTCCTCTTCCAAGAAAGCGCCCAGCGTCTCAAACGCCCGCAAGCCGTTCGGGTTTTCCTGGTCGAGGCTGCCCTCTTCGTGCGCCTGGCTGTTGTCTGACTCCTCGGACATCGGTTTCCACTTTCTTCACCAGGTACCAAACTCGTGCGCCCATTGTACACCGATTCTCCACAACGGCACTATCCGCCCGCCGCCGCCTGATCCACCATCCACAACAGTCGGCCATCCGTCGGTTTGATAACCTGCGCCGGCAACACAGCCGGCTGATCGGGGCCATGGAGCACTTCGCGGAGCCGCGCCGCCTTGCCTGCCCCGGCGATCAGGAAGATGACCTGCGCGGCGGCGTTGAGGGCAACCGGCGTGAGCGTGATCCGCCACGCGCGCAGCTTCTCGACGTGATACGCGACGACCCAGCGCTTGTCCTCGTGAATCGCCGTCGCGCCGGGGAAGAGCGACGCCGTGTGTCCGTCGTCGCCCATGCCGAGCAGGATCAGGTCAAAGCGCGGCGGCGCGCCCGCGCCGAAGAACGCGCGCAAGTCCGCCTCGTACTCGTCCGCCGCCGCAACCGGGTCGATCTCGCCGCGCATCCGGTGGACGTTCGCCGCCGGGATGGGGACGTGACGGAGCAAGGTTTCGCGCGCCATCCGATAGTTGCTTTCGGCGTGGCCGGGCGGGACGCAGCGCTCGTCGCCCCAGAAGACATGCACCCGCGACCAGCCCACGCGCGATGCAACCTCGCGGGAGGCGAGCGCGTGGTGCATGGCCTTCGGCGTCGCGCCGCCGGCGAGCGCGACAGCAAACCGTCCGCGCGCCGCAACCGCCTCCGCCGCCAGCGTCACGAAGCGCCCGGCAGCCGCGCGCGCCAGCGTCGCGGGGTCGGGATAGGTTTCCGCCTCAACCACGGGGCCTCACCCCGTGCGCGCTGCAACCCATCCGCCAGGCGCGGCCATCGCGCGCCATGAGCGCGTCTGCCTCTGCCGGCCCCCAACTGCCCGGCGCGTAGATCGCCATCGGCGGCGCGCCGGGCGACTCGCAGGCCTTGATCACCGGGTCGATCAACTGCCACGCGCGCTCGATCTCGTCGCTGCGGGTGAAGAGCGAGGCGTCGCCGTTGAGCGCGTCGAGCAACAGGCGCTCATAGGCGTCGGGGAGTTTCTTGTCGAACGACTCGCTGAAGTGAAAGTCCATATCGACCGAGCGCGTCTCCTGCATCGAGTCGGGCACCTTCGTCTCAAACGTGAGATGGATGCCCTCGTCCGGCTGGATGCAGAACGCGAGCATATTCGGCGTCAGGGAGTTGCCGGGCGGCAGGTTGAACATCACGTGCGGCGGGGACTGAAACTGTACGATGATCTCGGTGGTCTTGCGCCCCAGCGCCTTGCCGGAGCGCAAATAGAACGGTACGCCCTTCCAGCGCCAGTTGTTGACGTAGAGCTTCAGCGCGGCGTAGGTCGGCGTCTGCGAGTCCGGCGCGACGCGCGGCAAATCGCGGTAGCCGGCGTACTGCGCCCGCACCGTGTCGGACAGGGTAACGGGCTGCACCGCGCCGAGCACCTTCACCTTCTCGTTGCGCACCGCGTCGGCGTTGAACGAGGCTGGCGGCTCCATCGCCACCAGCGAAAGCAGTTGCAGCAGGTGGTTCTGGAACATATCGCGCAGCACGCCGGTGCTGTCGTAAAAGCCGGCGCGGTCGCCCACGTCCACGCTCTCGGCGACGGTGATTTGCACGTGATCCACGTAGCGGCGGTTCCACACCGGCTCGAAGATCGTGTTGGCGAAGCGGAAGAACAGGATGTTCTGCGCAGTCTCTTTGCCCAGGTAGTGGTCGATGCGGTAAACCTGGCGCTCGTCGAAGACGGCGTGAATCGCCTTGTTGAGTTCGAGCGCCGATTCCAGATCGCTCCCGAAAGGCTTCTCGACGACCAGCCGCGACCAGCCGCAGTCCTCGCACTGGAGGTTATGCACGCCCAGGTGCCGCACGATAGCCGGGAAAAACTCCGGCGCGGTCGCCAGGTAATACAGACGGTTAGCAGGAACGTCTTCGATTTCCGCCAGGAGCGCGCTCAACTGCTCGTAGCACACATCGCTATCCAGGTCGCCGTGCGAATACCAGATGCGCTTAGAGAACTCGTCCCACGCGGCGGGGTCATACATGTCCTGGCAGAATTCCGCCGCGCCATCGCACAGCACTGCGCGGAACTGCGCATGATCCCAGCGGCGGCGCGCCACGCCGACGATCTGAAGGTTTGTCGGCAGGCGGCCCTTTTGATGCAGGCTGTACAGCGCCGGGACCAGCTTACGCCGGGTCAGGTCGCCCGACGCGCCGAAGATCACCAGGCTGATGGGTTGCGGATTATCCACAGAGGGTCTCCTAACAAAGCAGGCCAGTAGTGCATTTTCGGGCCAGACAAGGGGGTTAAGCCCCTTGCCTGCGCTGCATGTGCCCATCGATTCTACTGGCTAAACGCCTATCGACCAATCCCGTCTCAGGCGCGTTCCCACGTTTAGACGCGCCCGCGCCGGGGAATCTTTCCGGCGCGCTCGGCGTGCTCAAGAAGAGGTTGTGTGAGGAACCCTTTCGTGCGCCCGGCGCCGCCAGGCCGCGCCATACGTAACGCCGCGTTCCAGATAGAAGCGGCTCCAGGTCAAACGCGACCACTGTGCTATCTCCACAAGGCGGCTGGCCGCTGCCTGGGAAGCTGCCCCTATCCTTTTACACGAAACGCGCTGGACATTTTAGATGTATGAGACTATCCTTGTGCGGTATAGCGAGGGGGGAACCAGCCATGCGCGCAGATGGACGCGCGAACGACCAGCTCAGGCCCGTGACGCTGATTACCGACTACACCGTGTTCGCCGAGGGCGCGGTCCTCATCGAAATGGGGCAGACGCGCGTGCTCTGCACCGCCACCGTCGAAGAAGCCGTGCCGCCCTGGCTCAAGGGGCAGGGGAGCGGCTGGGTCACCGCCGAGTACGCCATGCTGCCGCGCGCCACCGAGACGCGCACCAGGCGCGGCCAGAACGCGCGCGCCGAGGAGATCAGGCGGCTGATCGGGCGCAGCCTGCGCGCGTCGGTGGATTTGGCGCAACTCGGCGAGCGACAGATCGTTGTAGACTGCGACGTGCTTCAGGCCGACGGCGGCACGCGCACCGCTTCCATTACCGGCGGCTATGTGGCGCTGGCGATGGCGCTGCATCGGCTCGTCCGCCGGGGCCTGATCGCGGACCCGGTCTTCGGCGCGCCGGTGGCGGCGGTGAGCGTGGGGGTCGTGGACGGCGTTCCCGTACTTGACCTGAACTACGCCGAGGATCAGGTCGCCGAGGTGGACTGTAACGTGGTCATGAACGCGCTCGGCCAGTTCGTGGAAATCCAGGGGACCGCTGAAAAGCAACCCTTTGCGCGGCGCACGCTCAACGCGCTGCTGGACCTGGCCGAGCCGGGCGTCGGGTGGCTGTTGGAGATGCAGCAGCACGCTCTGGATCGGTGGCTGGAGGAGGGAATGTGATCGAGCAGGCTGTCGTGTTGGCCGCCGGGCGCGGAGTCCGTCTCGGTCCCTTGACCAAAGACCGGCCCAAAGCCATGCTACCTGTGCTGGGCAAACCGATCATCGCCCGCGTTATGGACCGGATGTACGACGCGGGGGTGCGGCGCTTTGTGGTGGTGGTCGGCGAGCAGGAGGGCGCGGTCGCGGCGTACCTGAACAAGTCGTGGCACCCGGACTGCGCGATTCACTTCGCGCTCCAGCCCGCGCCCCTGGGCACCGCCGACGCGCTGCGCCGGGCCGCGTCGCACCTGCTGGACGGGCCGTTTCTCTTTGCCGCGTGCGATAACCTGGCCCCGCCTGACCACGTGCCGGGCCTGATCGAACGCTTCGAGGCGCTGGGCGGCGACCTGGCGCTCACCCTGATCCACGCCACGCCGGAGGAGATCAGCCGCAGCGCGTGCGTGCAGGTCGATGGCGACCGGGTGGTCAGCCATGTAGAGAAGCCGCCGGTCGAGAGCGTGACCGGCGACCTGCTGAGCGTGATGATCTATGCTTGCAGCCCTAAAGCGCTGGAGGGCCTCGACCAGGTGCCGGCCTCGCCGCGCGGCGAGAAGGAATTCGCCCACGTCATCACCCGGCTGATCGACTCTGGGGCGCGGGTCGGCTACCGGGTTGCGTCCTGGCGCCTGCACCTGACCGGGGACGAGGACCTGTTGCGCATCAACCAGCGCCTTCTGGAAGAGGAACGCGACGCCCACATCCTGAGCGAACTGCCCCGCTCGGTCGTCACCCATGCGCCGGTGCGCATCGACCCCGGCGTGAGCGTCGGGCGCGGCGCGCATATCGGCCCGAATGTCTACTTAGAGACCGGATGCACGGTGGGGCAGGGCGCCCGGATCAGCAACAGCGTGGTGCTCAGCGGGGGCGTCGTCCCGGCGGGCGAGACGGTGGACGGCACGATTGTCGCGCGGCGTTAGCCCTCTTCACCGTCAACATCGAAAGCGCCGCGCTCAATCTCTCTGAAGAACTCCCGCTCCAATTCCCTGTCCACGTCGATTTCATCGATCTCCTCCGGCGTCAGGAACGGCGTCCGCCGCCGGCGGCGGCGGTGGTTCTCCGAGTCGGGCACCAGACCGACCGGGCGCCTGGGCAGGAAGTCGTCGCCGGCCTCAATCTGGGTGGAGAGCGCGTCTACCGAGTTCTCCAGGAATTCCAGCGTCACTTCGGTCTGGTGCGCGTGCGCCGCCAGCATCCGCGCCTGAAGCGCCGCCTCGCGCACAAACGCGCCCGTGCGGTTGACAAGCCGGTGCGCAACGCCCCCGTGCTCGTCGCGCCATTGCTCGCCCATGTATCGCTTAAGCATCTGCAACGCCTGGTCGTTGTCCTGAATCGGCGGGATGACGAAGATGCGGTCCACCCGACCGGGCCGTTTGGCGATGCGCTCGTCGATGATTTCGGGGTAGTTGGTCGTCGCCAGCATCAGCACACCCCTGGGGTTGACCGGCGACTCCACGCCGTCGAGCACGTTGAGAATGCGCGCCTTTTCCTCGGCGTCGAGGTAGGCGTCCAACTCCTCGACGATGAGCAACACCGGCTGTTTCGACTCGCTGACGATGTGCAGCGCCCGGTGGATCTTCTCAAAGCTCGCGCCGAACACGTCCGAGCCGGAGACGTAGACCACCACTCTTTTCTTCTCAATGGTGAGCTTCGCCAGCGCGGCGCACAGCATCGTCTTGCCTGTGCCAGGCAGCCCGACCAACAACAGCTTGCGGAACGGGGCGAGCCGCAACTGCCGGTAAATCTCCACGCCTTTGGTGAAGAAGGCGTCCATGTCGTTGAGCAGGTCTTCTTTGAGGTCGGCAGGCAGGATCACATCCTCCCAATCGACCACCGGCTTGAAGAAAGCGTCCGTGCCGCCGATGATGTACACGTCGCGGCGTCGCCGGATGCGGGGCCGCGCGGCGTCGGCGCAGGCTTGCTCGAACGCAATCCACGCCTCCAGCCGGCCCGGCGGCATCACCGCCACGGCTACCTGGTCGCGCATTTCGTCGTCAAAATGCGAGGCGATAAAAATCACCTCGTACAGCTCGCCGGTCTTTTCATCCTTAAATAAGAAGACAAAAGCGCCCGACGTCGCGCCCAGCGTGGCCTTGCGGCCCCAGTAGGTGATCTCGCTGACGGTCACCACTTCGGAGCACGGCAACGGCTCCACGCCCTGATAGCGCACCTTGCCGCGCAGCCGCCGGCCAGTTTTGACGTGATCGTGCGCGATCTGGTTGCTGCACTCCGGCGCGGCCCACACGGTCACGGACGCGCGTCCGGGGTTGCGCTCGTGCCACACCTCGACCGCCCACCGGGCGATCTCTTCGTAACGTAGCTTGGCTTTTAACATCGGTTTCCTGCCCTGGAATTGCAGCGATGCTCTCCTACGACGGATTCGCTCCAGGCGCATTTGTCCTAGCACTGAAGACTGAAAATCATCATCTTCCGGCTCGAAGAAATCCATTTCTGCACCTGAACAGTTATCAACTCCGATAGGATATAGCGATTTGTCTGTCATTTTACCAGTAAAGTGTAAAAATCGCCTTGTCTGGAGATAACGGGTCAGTATAATCCGTGCATATCACTGAACTGATTCAAACTCTTGCCAACAGCTGGCCGTGCTAAGCGTTTCTCTACCTCACCCCCATCTCGCCTGTGGCTCGACACCCCCTCTCCGCTTGCGGCTATAGCCCGGCGTAGCTGGGAGAGGGAGACGGGGGGTGAGGTGTCCGCCAACACGACCAGCGCCACCGCATCGGTGTTGTTGGCTCAAAAGCTTGAATCACTTCTTTTACATGTCCTGATCCACCACCGGCACGACCATCGGTGTGCCGTGCAGCGGGTGCCGGCTCACGGCCACCAGCACGCCGTACACCTCGCTGAGCAGGCCGGCCTGTAACACCGTGTCCGGCGCGCCGACCGCGCGCAGTTCGCCGTTTTGCAGCAGCGC
>DAOTXU010000196.1:0-3043 GCA_034435135.1 Anaerolineae bacterium
GCTCCCGCCCGGCAGGAGAGCGCAAGCGTGAGCACCCGCCTCGAATACGAGGTGGACGTGAGCGCCTTCGATGAGATGGACGCTATTCTCCGGCGGCTGGGCTACCGCCCGTACTGGGTCTATGAGAAGTACCGCACGACCTATGAACTCGCCGGCGCGGAGGTGACGCTCGACGAGACGCCGTTCGGCGCGTTCGTCGAGGCCGAAGGCGCGCCAGCGGCCATCGAAACCGCGCTGGAGCGGCTGGACCTGAAGGACGGGCATCGCCTGTTGGAGAGTTACGCGGTGCTGTTTGAGCGCGTCAAAACTAACCTGGGCCTGCCGTTCAACGACCTGACGTTTGAGAACTTCCGCGGGGTTACCGTGCCGGTGAGCGCATTCGCGCCGCCAAGTGAGAGATAAGATCAATGGCTGCCTATCTGCTCACGTACAACCCGAACTTGTGGCATTGGGACAACATTCAAGAATGCACCCAACAGATTCGAGAGCGCGGTTATTATCCGACCAGCTGGACCTGCGGCAATACCCGGAGAATCATCCCCGGCGACCGGCTCTATATCATCCGCCTGGGAGTCAAGCCGCGCGGCATCTTTGCGTCGGGCAAGGCGGTGTCCGGCGTGCTCGAAAGCGAGCATTGGGTCGAGAGCAAGCGGGCGCGCGGCCAGTTGATGCGGTACGTTGAACTGCATCTGGATGTCCTGCTCGACTCCGACCGCGAGCCGATCTTCCCTTACGAGAAGCTCATGGACGACTTCCCGCAGGTGCGCTGGAGTCCCCGGTCGTCGGGCATGAGCATCCCGGATGAGATCGCGGCGCAGTTGGAAATCGAGTGGGAACGCTTCTTAACCGAGACCGGCGTGAGAATCTGACCCGCACCTGAAAAGATAACCCGTATCGCATGTGATCTATTTTGTCGAGGCAGCGATCATGACCGACCTCCCAAACGCCAGGAAGACCTGGGAACAGAACGTGCTCAACCCCGCGCTCAAGCGCTTCCCCGAACGGCGCGAGGCGTTCACCACGCCGTCCGGCATCCCGCTCAAGCGCCTGTATACGCCTGAAGACGTATGCTCCGACTATGTGGGGTGCCTCGGCTTCCCCGGCGAGTACCCGTTCACGCGCGGCGCGCAGCCGACGATGTACCGGGGCCGGCTGTGGACCATGCGCCAGTACGCCGGCTACGCCACCGCCGAGGAGACCAACGCGCGCTATCGCTACCTGCTGGAACAGGGACAGACCGGCCTCTCGGTGGCATTCGACCTGCCCACGCAGATCGGCTATGACCCCGACCACCCGCTGGCGATGGGCGAAGTGGGCAAGGTGGGCGTGAGCATCCCATCGGTGCGCGACATGGCGCGCCTGTTCGAGGGCATCCCGCTCGACAAGGTGAGCACGAGCATGACCATCAACGCGCCGGCGGCGATCCTGCTGGCGATGTACATCGCCGTGGGCAAGCGGCAGGGAGTGGATCCGGCAAAGCTGCGCGGCACGGTGCAGAACGACATCCTCAAGGAGTATGTGGCGCGCGGGACGTACATTTTCCCGCCGCGCCCGTCGATGCGCCTGGTCACCGACCTGTTCGCCTACTGCAAGGCGCACCTGCCGCAGTGGAATACGATCAGCATCAGCGGCTACCACATGCGCGAGGCCGGCTGCACGGCGGTGCAGGAGGTCGCCTTCACGCTCGCGGATGGGATCGCCTACGTCGAGGCGGCGACCCAGGCCGGGCTGGAGGTGGACGCTTTCGCGCCCCGGCTGAGCTTCTTCTTCGCCGGCTACACGAACTTCCTCGAAGAGATCGCCAAGTTCCGCGCGGCGCGACGGCTGTGGGCGCGGGTCATGCGCGAGCGCTTCGGCGCGAAGGAGCCGGAGTCGCTGCGGCTCAAGTTCCACACGCAGACCGGCGGCGCGACGCTGACGGCGCAGCAGCCGGAGAACAACGTCGTGCGCGTGGCGATCCAGGCGCTCGCGGCGGTGCTCGGCGGCACGCAGAGCCTCCATACCAACTCGCGCGACGAGGCGCTGGGCCTGCCGACCGAAGAGAGTGTGCAGATCGCGCTGCGTACGCAGCAGATCATCGCCTACGAGAGCGGCGTGGCCGACACGGTGGACCCGCTCGCGGGCAGCTACGCGGTCGAGGCGCTGACCGACGAGATCGAGCGGCGCGCGCAGGAGTATATCGACAAGATCGACGCGCTGGGCGGCGCGCTGGCCTGCGTCGAGTCGGGCTACATGCAGCGCGAGATACAGGATGCGGCGTATCGCCAGCAACGCGCGGTCGAGTCGGGCGAGGCGGTGGTCGTGGGCGTGAACAAGTTCACGGACGACAAGGCCGCGCCGATGACCACCCTCAAGGTGGACCCCGCCATCGAGGCGCGGCAGCGCGAGAAGCTGGCGCAACTGCACGCAGAGCGCAACAACGCGCGCGTGAGCGAACTCCTGAGCCGGCTGGAGTCGGCGGCACGCGGGACGGAGGCGCTGATGCCGTTGTTTGTGGAATGCGTGGAGAATGACGTGACTCTGGGCGAAATTTGCGGCGTGTTGCGTGGGGTGTTCGGGGAGTACCGGGCGGAGTTATAGTAGAGCATTCATCATTTGTCCCTAACCCCCGTCGGCCTGGGCGTGTTTCGCGGAGGGAATCTAAGCCGGGAAGCGGGCCGCCTGTCACTTTTCACAGAGAGGTCGAGCCAGCGAGGGCAAGCCCATTGAAGAGAAGAAGAATGAAACCGCGAATAATGCGAATCAAAAGCAATGAGAAAGTCGCTCTTACAGCGTAGTCTGGCGAGATAGTTAAATGCACACCTAAATGATTCTTTATTACTCGTATAATTCGCGTTATTCGCGGTTAAGAATCCGGTTTCTGGGGAGTTAGAATGTGTTTGAAAAGGTCGCCCTTGCTTCCCCTCACCCCTAAGAAACTATCTCAAAAGGTCTCGTAAGCCAATCGACGATACCAGAGTAATGCACAAGCAAGCTGAAGCAATGCCAGGTAGTTCTCGGACTTCTTCTCGTAACGCACCAAGATGCCACGACACTTGGACAA
>DAOTXU010000197.1:0-6100 GCA_034435135.1 Anaerolineae bacterium
GGCTTAAGCCCCTTGTCCGGGTCTCTGGTGGGGCGTTTTTGCATGACCACGCTACGCGATAGAGCTGCTGCTGATCCAAAGCGCTGCTCACAGAGAAGGAAACAACCCTAGTGGCAACTTACCTCAACCTATTGCGCAGCAATCCGAACTTCACCAAGATGTGGATGGCGCAAGCGGTTAGCCTGCTTGGCGATTGGTTTAACACGATTGCGCTTTCCACGCTCGTGTCGAATTACGCGAACGAGTCAGGCCTGGCGATTAGCCTGTTTCTGCTCTGCCGATTCTTGCCCCCGCTCGTTGTAGGACCTGTTGCAGGGGTATTGCTCGACCGATTGAATCGTAAACGCCTCCTCATCTTCAGCGATGTGGCGCGTGTTTTCATCGTACTAGGGTTTTTACTGGCGGACTCGCCAGACAAACTATGGCTCATTTACGTGTTCACCACGCTGCAATTTTCGATCTCCGCGCTCTTTGAGCCAGGACGTAACGCCATTGCGCCGAGTATCGTGGCGGAGGAGTCTCTTGTACAGGCCAATCTGCTGGGCAGCGTGACATGGTCAGTCATGTCCGCCGTCGGTGGAGCGCTTGGAGGGTTTGTCGCTGGCGCGTTTGGGACCGCTACTGCCCTTGTCATCGATTCCCTCACCTTTGGCGTTTCGGCCATCCTGATCTCACAGATCAAACCGCGAGAGACCGTCTCGAAGGAGCGCTCAGCCCACTCATCTACGGTTCAACCGGTAACGGACTTTGTGGATAGTGTACGTTATGTGAGGCAGCATCCTGCAATTGCTGTCACCTTGTTCGTTAAAGCCGGCAGCACCATTGGCAGTTTGGATACCCTCATGGTTATCTACGCAACGTCGCTGTTTGTGATCGGCGACAAAGGCGCTGGTTCCCTGGGTATTCTCTGGGCCGCCTTTGGGGTTGGAGCCATTTTAGGACCGGTGTTGTTTGAACAATTCAACGATGGCTCTGTTCTGAGGCTGCGACGTCTTATCGTGTTCGGTTTTGGATTTATTACTGCTGGATGGATGACCTTTGCGATTGCTCCTACATTTGCTGTCGTGGCTCTCGCAATGGTGATCAAAGCGATGGGGGGTACGAACTGGACGTATAGCTCCGTGATCCTGCAAAAACTCACCGCAGACCGCTATTTAGGTCGCGTCTTTTCCCTTGACCTCATGGGCTTTCAGGCTTCGCTGGTCATAAGCATCATCGTAACAGGCCTGATTACGGACTATGTTGGCCCTGCCAACGTTCGTGGTGTCGTTTTGGGCACTGCACTGATTAGCCTCTTGCCGCTCATTCTATGGTCAAGAGCAGTGCGGTGGTTCGCGCGTCACGAATATATCGGAGATAGAACTGATTGGTAGCACTACAGAATAGCGTGGAGCGTCCATTCATGGGACGACGCGCGCGTCTTTTAGCCTGTTTCAACCATCCGGTGGGTGGGACAAGGGGCTTAAGCCCCTTGTCCTGATTCCAAATGGGACGGTTGCTCTAGACCACGCCATTTTGTGGAGCGACCAACTGATCCAAGCCCTGGGTAAAGGCGACTCTCAGTAATTCGGGTCGAGCCAGTTGCGCAGCCCCTCGCTGAGCAGGTTGCACGCCAGGATCACGCTGAAGATCGCCAGCCCCGGAAACGTCGCCAACCACCATTGATAGAACTTGGTGCGCCCCAGGGAGATCATCGCGCCCCATTCCGGCGTGGGCGGCGACACGCCCAGTCCTAAGAAGCTCAGCGCCGACACCAGCAGGATAATCCCGCCCACGTCGAGCGCCGCCTTGACGAGCACCGGCGTCCAGCAATTCGGCAGGACGTGGCGCATCAGGATGTGGTTCTCGCGCACCCCGACCGAGCGCGCCGCCATCACATATTCATACGAGCGGATCAGGATCACCTGCGAGCGCATCAGGCGCGCGTATTCCGGCCACACCACGATGCAGGCCGCGAGCGCGACGTTGGTCAGGCTGGGACCGAGAAAAGCGGAGATCGCCAGCGCCAGCACGACTGAGGGGAAAGCGAGCGTCACATCGGCGATGCGCATCACCGCGTCGTCGATGACGCCGCCCGCGAATCCGGCGACTGCGCCCAGCACGCTGCCGATCAGCAGCGAGACCACGACCACCAGCAGCGAGGTCGGCAGGGTGATCTGCGCGCCGTACACCACGCGACTGAAGATGTCGCGCCCCAGTTCGTCGGTGCCGAACAGGTGCCCTGCGGCGGGCGGCTGCAAGCGGTCGGTGAGGTTCTGCGCGAGCGGGTCATACGGGGCGATCTGCGGCGCGAACAAGACCACCAGGCCCCAGGCCGCAAGAATGACCGCGCCGACCCAAAACGAGGGGTACTTGCGGACATGCGCCCGGAGGCGCGGGAGCAGGCGCCCCTCCGGCTGCCGCGCCGGCGCGCGCGGCTCGGCGATGCTCAGCGGCGAGGTCTCCTCACGCATGGCGCACTCGCGGGTCCACGACGCCGTAGAGGACGTCAACTATCAAGTTGACCAGGATGTAAATCGTCGCAATCAGGATCGTGCCGCCCTGGATGGCCGGGTAATCGAGGCTGGCCGCCGCCTTGACGAGATACTGGCCGAGTCCGGGCCAGTCGAACACCGTCTCGGTCATCACCGCGCCGCTGAGCAGCCCCGCAAAGGCCAGGCCCAGGATCGTGACCAGGGGAATCAACACGTTGCGCAGCGCGTGCCGGACCACCACGCCGCGTTCGCTCAGCCCTTTGCCGCGCGCGGTGCGGATGTAGTCCTTGCGCATCTCTTCAATGATGGCCGCCCGCGTCACGCGCAGGATCAGCGCGAGCGTGAAGCTCCCCAGGATGAAGGTGGGCAGGACCAGGTGATGCAGCGCGCTGGTGAACGCCGCCCAGTCGCCCGCGAGCAGCGCATCGACGGTGAACAACCCGGTCATGCGCGACGGGCTGCTCATGCGCGGGTCGAGGCGGCCCGGCCCCGGCATGACCCCCAGGTGATAATAGAAAATGAACAAGAAAATCAGCCCGGTCCAGAACGGCGGCAGTGAGGCGTTGAGCAGCGAGACGAACCAGACACTGCGGTCGAAGACGCTTTTGTAGCGCACGCCGGCCAGGATGCCGAGAGGAATGCCCAGCAAAGTGGCAAAGAGCAAGGACGCGATGGCGAGTTCGACCGTCGCCGGCAGGTATAAGCCCAGGTCTTGGAGCACAGCCCGGCGCGTCAGGAAGGATTTGCCGAAGTCGCCCCTGGCGAGGTTGGCGACGTAGGTCAGGTACTGCTCCCAGACGGGGCGATCCAACCCCCATTGCTTGATGGCCGTCTCGACGATTTCGGGGTTGTTCATCGCCCGCTCGCCAACGATCATCACCAGTGGGTCAACCTGGACGACGTTGTAGATGATAAACAACGCCAGCGAGATGCCGAACAACATCGGTATCGCCAGGAGCAGGCGGCGGATGATGTAACGTCCCAGGTTGCTCATAAACGCCCCAGGGATTGTAGGGGCAAGGCGTGCCGTGCCCCCTGCTGTAGCTCCCCGCGAGCTTCAAGATCGCGGGGAGCTTTTCCGAACTACCTTAAGCCAGGTGTAGGGACATGGCAATGCCATGTCCGCAAGTGCCTGGCTCAGCCCGCGCGGCTCATGCGCGCGAAGTCGAAGAAGTAAACCGGGTGGAAGGTGAACCCCTCGATGTTCGCCCGCATCGCGTAGAGGCTCTGCGGCTGGAACAGCGGCACGAACACCGCCTCGTCCACGTGTGCGGCCTGGTACTGGCGATAGAGTTCGGCGCGTTTCGCCGGGTCGGACTCATACGCGGCGGCGTTCGCCAGCTCCAGAATCGTCGGCGAGTTGAGCATGATGCGGAAAGCCGGGCCGACTTCGGGATCGGAGAAGTAGTCCGACCACATGGTCGCGTCCAGGTAGTCCGGCGTCCAGGTGGCGATGAGGAATTGCAGTTCTTGCGCGCGGTAGGCGGTCAGGAAGTTGGAGGTCGGCTGCACCTCGATGTTGGCCTGGATGCCGATCTCGGCAAGGTCGGCGGCGACCTTCGCCGACAGCACTTCAATCGGGATGTCGGCGGGCGCGCCGCTCCCGGTGGAGAGCGTCACCGTGAAGCCGTCAGGGTAGCCGGCCTCAGCCAGCAGTGCGCGAGCCTTGTCCAGGTCGCGCACATAGCGCCCGGCGGGGTCGGAACCCTGCACGCCGATGGGCAGGATGGACGCGGGCCGGTCGCCGAACCCTTGCATCAGCTCATTGATGATGCCGTCGTAATCGACAGCCGACGCGATGGCCTGGCGCACGCGCTTATCCCACAGCGGCGGCTCGAATTTGTCGCCGGGCGACATCGCCAGGTAAGTGACGTTGAGCGTCTGGCCGATTTCGAGCTTCAGGTCGGGGTTCTCCTCGATCTGCGGCGCGAGGTCGCGGTCCACCAGGTCAGAGATGTCCACGTCGCCGCGTTCGAGCAGTTGCAGCGCGGTCGTCGCGTCGTTCACGTCGCGCAGGGTGACGCCGGAGAACGCCGGCGGCTCGCCCCAGTAGTTCTCGTTGCGGACCATCACGACCTCGGCGTTGGGCGTCCAGCCGGTGAGGACGAACGGCCCCGACCCGGCGGAGTTCTGGTCGAGCCAGTCCTTCGCCATGTCAGTGGTTTCGGCGTCGGCGGCGTCAGTGCCGCCGTGCTCGATCACGAGCTTGCTGTCCAGGATGCTCATCGCCGGCGCGGTCACGACGGCAGGGAAGGCCGGGAACGGGTTGCTCAGTGTAACCCTGACCGTCAGGTCGTCTACGACCTCCACGCTCGCCACCGGGTCGGCGTAGAATGACGGGTTGCCCTTGATGTTCTTAAGCCGGGTCCACGAGAAGCGCACGTCCTCAGCGGTGACCGGGTTGCCGGAGGCGAACGTCAGCCCCCCGCGCAGTGTGAAGGTGTAGACCAGCCCGTCGTCGGAGACTTCATAGCTCTCGGCCAGGTGCGGCACGACGGCGGTCAGGTCTTCGGGCCGGATCTCCAGCAGAGTGTCGTAGGTAGCGTGGTGAATGGTCAGGTTGGTGGTCTCGAAGGCGCGACCGGGGTCAAGCGTGATGATGTCGTCCAGTTCGGTGGCGACGATCAGGATGTCCTCATCCTGCGCCTGCACACCTCCTACGCCCATCAAAGACGCCAGGACCGCCAGAATCACAAGCAGGACAGAACTTCGCTTCATCCTATCTCCTCCTCTTATGTATTTGTGGGGGCAAAATGCGACGCCAGCGCCCCAACGCCCAAAGCTGCGGTTAGTATAGCATGACTCTTGTGGGGTGACACCCCCGAAAGAATTTGATGTAAGTCGGATAGGGGCTTAAGCCCTCTGTCCGGTTCCCAGACGGGGCCTGCTCACCAAATATGCTCTTGGGTAGAGCCACTTCCCACTATCGGGTCTGGTGCGGCAACCCGGTTTTCCGGGACGCTCCCTTTTGGGTAAAGAACTCCAAACTGCTTAAAGCCGTGTCCAACGGCGCCGACAAGAGCGGCGTTGCATACTGCGCCCGTGCGGTGAGGAAATGACTGATGGACGTGGCGTTGCTGAGCAGGTAATCATACTCCTGCTGGCGGTAGTAGTTGCGCAGCGTCGTCAGGAGCACCGCGTCAAGCGCGAGCATGGTCAGCAGCGCGATGGCCGCATAGCTGAGCGGCAGCCGCCACTTGATCGATTTCGGGATCATGATCCACCTCACCAAACCGGCACGCTTGACGCTCTTGTATCGCAACCGGCCCAGCGCCGCTGCCGGGGCTGCCTCCAGTTTTGCGCGAGCGCCTTGCAGCGTGGTTGCAGGTCGGTTACAGTCTCGTAATGTCGCAGCGGCCAGCGCCCGCCCCGTCCAGGGCTTTTGCAAAGTCCCTCGCTGCTTGTTCCTCTCATCCCCTGACCCCCTCCCCACAGCGAGGCGAGGGGGAAAGCCCGCCACATTTGTCTGCAAAGTCCTAGCTACCGGACACTGAACGCATGTTCGAGAAAAAGGCTCTTGTATTCTCTTACCTCACCCCCTCGCCCTTCGGGCAGTCCCCCTCTCCATTTTTGGAGAGGGGGACTGCAGACGCTGAACAGGACCGACTCCCCCTCTCCGCGTGCGG
>DAOTXU010000198.1:0-3969 GCA_034435135.1 Anaerolineae bacterium
CGTCCCCCTCTCCCGGCTACGCCGGACTATAGCCGCAAGCGGAGAGGGGGTGTCGAGCCGCAGGCGAGACGGGGGTGAGGTAGAGAAAGGCCTTAGCACGGCCAGCTGTTGGCGTAAGTTTGAATCAGTTCATAGTTGCGGGGTCAATGCCGACAGATGCCGGTGGTTGTGAGCAAACGCACTCATTCTTTGGAAAGCGCGGGGAGAAACAAGCTCTTGAACTTCACCGCTCCAAAACCAAAGCCGCCAATAAGCGCCAGAAGCGCGCACGTGATCAGGAGCGTGGAAGCGTCCAAGCCTATCGTGAATTGGAAGTTGGCCCAGGCGACAACGATGAGCACAGGTAAGAAGATCGCCATCGCCACAAGCCCTGAGAATTTGCCAAAGTCGCTGGAGCGCGGTCTGGCAAGCCTCTCCAGATTGTTGACCTGGCTCGTAAGTTGGTCGCAGAACCTGACAAACGACACGGCCTGTGGGCCTGCCTCGGCGGCGGAGGCGCTGGCCGCGCGGATTTTTCGCCTGAGGTTGTTCAAGGTCCCCAAATCGTATTTGAACGTTGAGTGGAAGATGCCCTGCATGATATAGGCAAATTCGCCGATGGATTCAAGCAGGTGATGAAGAATCCTGGAGAGGCGCCATATGTAAGTAGCGGAGACCGAGACATTCCTGGCGTTGTGCTTCTCCAGAAATTCGCACGCCAGCGCAGCCTCACGCGCCAGGTCTTCCTCAGCGACAAGTCTGTCATATTCAAATCGGATGAAATCGTTCCACGCCTTAAAATACCTGAAATATGCTCGATAGTATTGCGCCATACCTTGAAAAAGCGAATGCATAGCCGTCTCTACAGGGTAATAGTCTTGTGCCACCTTCTCCGCCGCCTGGGAAGCCTGTTGAAATAGTGCCTCCGCAGTGGCGATGTCGGCGCTCAAAAGAGCCTTCGCGCCAGCGAGGTAAAGCGCCTCCGGCTTGGTATGGTCAATCAGGACTTCGAACCTCTGGCTAAACTTACCCGCATTTCGGAGATACTCCTTCATCTCCTCGAACAGTTCCAAAGCCCGACCGACGTTCAGTTGCTGCAACTCGATGACAGCCAGCGTATACGCCCCCAGGCCGACTGATAGGTCTCGCAGTTCCTCGTGGCCGATCTGGTCAAACCCCTCGACAGCTACCTTGAGTTGATCGTGCGCTTTGGCAAAATCACCCTCGTTTTGAACCGACCTGATCGCCTGGAAGAAGCTCCCCATGGCTTGCAGCGCGATGTGCATCGTCTCATATGCAACGCCAGCCTTCTGAGGGTCCAACTGTCGCATCTTGGCGTCAACAAGCGACAGAGCTGCTGTCGGTTCATCAATCTCGAATATTTCGTCGATAGCCTCGACGACTAAAGTTCGGCTATCGGGCGGCAGGACAGCGAGCGACTGAACCTCATCAACGTCGCCATTGTGAGCCATTGCGCCTCCTTCACTGCACACGAACCGGGTGCTTATTGCGTCAAAGGTGACACCTGAACCCAGGCAAAGATTAAACGACAAATAGTATAGCGTTGGTCTTTATTTCGCCCATTTTACACTTTCCTGACTCTGGAAACAAACAACAAGGGCAACCCGGCCAGGTTGCCCTTATCTGGCTCACTACCGGACACTGAACATATGTTCGTAAAAAAGGCTCGTGCATTCTCTTGCCTCACCCCCTCGCCCTTCGGGCAGTCCCCCTCTCCGCGTGCGGAGAGAGGGACGGGGGCTATAGTCCGGCGAAGTCAGGGTGAGATGAAACCCGGACAGACGAGCAAAGACTATAGAACAATTGTCCGATGTCCGGCGGCTAGCTTATCTGGTGCCCCAGGAGGGATTCGAACCCCCAGCCGCTGGCTTCGAAGGCCATCGCTCTGTCCATTGAGCTACTGGGGCTAACATCCTTCAGATTATAGCGCAGTTGACGCCGATAGCAGGAATCTTTGTTGCATGGCCGCTTTTTCCGTACAATCTGACAGCGCAAGCTACATCGAAACCGGATTACCGGAGTTGACCATGCTCTCTCGTCGTCGCTTTTTGCGCCTGGCTGGCCTATCCGCCCTGGCCGCGTGGCCGCCCAACCTGCCACGATCACCGCTTCGCCAAGACGCGCCCCCACAGGCAACCGGTGAACCCATCCTGGTCGGGCGCGCGGTCGATTACGCCGGCGTGTTCGAACGCCCTTCTTACACGTCCACAAAGGTCGGACACCTCGGCGCGGACGACCTGATACCCATTTACGAAGTCTTGCAGGCAGAGGGCGGCTATAACAAGACCTGGTTCCGCACCGACGCCGGTTATGTGTACTCGGCCAATGTCGTGCCCATGAAGCCTTACATCGAGCCGCCGCCAGTGGTCGAGGACGTGGGCGCGTGGGGCGTCTGGGTGGAAGTCGTCGCCCCCTGGAGCGACAGCTACGCCGAGCCGCGCGCCGACTCCAAGCCCTTCTACCGGCTATACTATAGCTCGGTGTACCGCGTGATCCAGGCGCAGCAGGGCGTCGACGGCGCGTGGTGGTACCAGATCACCGACTCGCGCTACAACGAGCTTTACTGGGCGCAGGCGGCGGGCCTGCGCGCCATCGCGCCCGAAGAACTCGCGCCTATCCACCCCGGCGTGAAGGACAAGCGCATCGAGATCAACCTGACCACGATGTACCTTTACGCCTACGAGGGCGATGAGGAAGTCCGCCAGGCGGAGGTCGCGGTCGGCAACACGTTCTTCTGGGAAGACGGCACGACCGATTACTTCGACACGCCAACCGGCGCGTTTCGGGTGATGCTGAAGGCCCCGTCACGGCATATGGGGTCGCGCGGCACGCTCGGCAGCTTCGACTATCCCGGTGTGCCCTGGTGCACGTTTTTCCATGATAAGGGTCTCGCCTTGCACGGCACCTACTGGCACAACGACTACGGCATCAAGCGCAGCCACGGCTGCGTCAACCTGCGGCCTGAAGATGCGCTCTGGATCTACCGCTGGACGTACCCCGAAGCGCCCTATGAAGCCGAGACCCTGCCCGCCGGGCATGTCGTGGACGCCACGCCGATCTACATTTTCTGACTCTGGCGCGGCGGCGGGGGCTTGGGCGTCGCCGCTGGCGATTGCGGTGCCGCGGTTGCATCCCGCACGGGTGCGGCAGCCTCTTCGATGCGTTCGGCGCTGATCCGCTCGGCGGCGGTGGAATCAGACCGTGACGCCGTCTGCGTGGGCGCGGGAGAGGGCGGGGCGGCTTCGCGCGCAACGGGGACGACGGTCGGGGCCGCCGTAGCTGCGATTTCGGGCATCACGACCGGTAACTCCGGTTTGGGGCGCGGCGGCGCCTCCATACCCCGGTCGCCGAGGATGTCTTTGATATAAATCTCCTGCACCAACACCTGCGCGATGGCCGTCAGCGGCACCGAGAGCAGCAGCCCCAGGAACCCAAAGAAGACCGAAAACACGATCTGGAAAACCAACACCAGCACCGGCGGCAGATTGATCTCGTGAGAGACCAGGAGCGGGCCGACGAACTGACTCTCCACCAGTTGAATGCCGTAGAACAGCACAATCACCCACAGCACCCGGTCCGGCGCGTTGATAATCGTCACGGCGAGCGTAGGGATCAGCGCCGCCAGCGGGCCGAAGTTGGGCACGAACGAGAACAGGCCGGTGATCACGCCCAGCGCGGGCGCGAACGGCACGCCGAGAAGATACAGCCCCAGGCCGGTCGCCAGGCCGACCAGCACCATCGATGTGATCTTCGCCTGCAAGTAGCCGCGCAGCGTGCGGTCCAGTTTGTTGATGATCTCCCACGCGCGGGACCGGTAGCGGATGTGCAGCAGCGAGATCAGGCCGCGCTCGTGCGTCCCCGGATCAAACAAGAAGTACATGCTCATGAAGACCACGATGAGCACGCTCAGCACTACCGAGGTCAGGCCGCCGAAGAACGGGAAAAGCTGCGAGATGAGTGGCCCCAGGT
>DAOTXU010000199.1:0-19226 GCA_034435135.1 Anaerolineae bacterium
GACCGGCTCCAGCAGCGCCCGCGCCGCCGCCTCATCGCGGCACTGGACCGCGAGCGCGCCCTGCCCCGGCGCGGGGAGCATCACGTCGAGCGGAATTTCCTGGCTCACCGCGTCCAGCCGACCCAGCCGCGCGACCCCGGCATAGGCCAGGATGATGGCGTCATACGGGCCGTCCGGGTCCAGCGCCTTGCGGAGGCGCGTGTCCACGTTGCCGCGCACGTCGGTGATGCGCAGGTCTGGGCGGTGGCGCAGCAGTTGCGCCGCCCGGCGGCGGCTGCTCGTGCCGACCGCTGCGCCGTGCGGCAGCGTGTCCAGCGTGCACCCATTGCGGCTGACCAGCACGTCCGCCGGGTTCTCGCGGCGCGGCGTCGCGCCGATGATGAGGTCAATCGGACTCTGGGTGGGCAGATCCTTGAGGCTGTGCACCGCCAGGTCGATGTCGCCGCTTTGCAGCGCGGTCTCAAGCTCGGCGGTGAACAGGCCCTTGCCGCCGAGCAATGGCAGCGGCGTGTCGAGCGCCCGGTCGCCGCGCGTGGCGACGATATGCACGTGTACCTCCAGGCCCGGCCACGCCGCGCGCAGCAGGCCGGCGACGTGGTCAGTCTGCCATCGCGCCAGCGCCGAGCCGCGTGTGCCGAGCCGGACGGACGGGATCGGTGGGGCCTGCATGACGCGCTACCCCTCCTCTTGCTGACCCAGGCCAAACAGCTCCCACATCGCGTGAGCGTATACGTAACCGTTGCCGCTTTCGGCGAGCGCCTTCAGGCGCACGGTGGGCGCGTGCAGGAGCTTCTGGACGATGCGGTGCGCCATGCGCGCGACCACCTGCTGGCCGTGCGCATCCAGCCCTTCGAGACGTTGCAGCGCCTGCTCAACCTCCTCTTGGGCAAGCGCCTCGGCCTGCCGGCGCAGGTCAGCGATCACAGGGACGATCTGCCGGCTGTGCAGCCATTCCACGAAGCGCGCCGTCTCTTCTTCGATGATCGCCTCCACCTGAGGCACAGCGGCCTCGCGCTGTGCGCGGTTGACATCGACCGCCGATTGCAGGTCGTCGATGTCGTAGCGCGCCACGCCGGGCAGGTCGCCGGCGGCCTCGTCCACGTCGCGCGGCACGGCGATGTCGATGAGGAGCAGCGGGCGACCTTCGCGTTGCGGGAGGACCGCCGCCACATCGCCGGCGTCGATGACGATGTGCGGCGCGCCAGTGGCGGTGAAGACGACGTCCGCCTGCGCCAATGCCTCGGCCAGGGAGGGCCAGTTGCGCGCTTTCATGCCAAACTTGCGCGCCAGCGCCTCGGCGCGGGCAAAGGTGCGGTTGATGCAGGTGATGTCGGCGGCGCCGTGCGCCTGCAACGCGCGCGCCGCCTGCTCGGCCATCTCGCCGGAGCCGACCAGCAGCACGCGCGCCGCGCTCAGGTCGCCGAGCTTCGCTTCTGCCAGCAACACGGCGGCGTGGCTGACCGACGTGGTGTGCCGGCTGATGGCGGTCTCGGCGCGGGCGCGTTTGCCGGCGTGGGCAGCTTCGGCAAAAAGGTGTGCGAGGAGCGGGCCGGTCGCGCCAGCGGCGTGCGCGTCGTGGTATGCCTGGCTTACCTGGCCGAGAATCTGTGGCTAGCCCAGGATCATCGAGTCCAGCCCGGCGGCGACGCGCATCAGATGCGTGACGGCCTCGCGGTTCGCCGTCCGGTACAGATGCGGACGCAGTTGCGCCAGGGGAATGCCTTGCAACCGCGAAAGGAAACGCTCAATCTCTGCCCAACCTCGCGCGGCATCGTCGGCCACGGCGTACACTTCCAGGCGGTTGCACGTCGAGAGGATGACGCCCTCGCGCAAGACGGTCGGCGAGTCAGGCGCGCGATGTTGCTCCGCGCCGGCCTCGGATGCGTTCTCGATGTGCAACTCCTCCAGCGCCATGCGCAGCGCGCAGCCGGTGAGCGTAAGCTGCTCGCGCAATTCGACAGGCGCGGTGCGGTGATTGAGACCAACAAGGACGATGGACATTTCGGCTACCCTGAGTCTAGACCACGCACACCGTCCGGCTTTCGGGGTCGTAGGCGCAGAAGGGTTCCTCGGCAAGATAATTGCCGGTCACCCCGTAGGCGCGCGCCCGGCACCCGCTGCACAGGTGTTTGAACTGGCACAGGCCGCACTTCCCTTCGAGCCGGTCGGCGTCGCGGAGTTCCGCGAAGAGTGGGCTGCCCTGCCAGATGTCGCCAAACGGCTGCCGCCTGACGTTGCCTGCCTCTACCGGCAGGTATCCGCACGGGAAGACCTCGCCCCGGTGCGAGATGAAGCAGACGCCGGTCCCGGCGAGACAGCCCTTTGTCGCGGCGTGCATTTGCCCGTCTGGATGCCCGCCCACCTGCCGGGCGTGGCTGGCGGGCAGGTCCCGTTGGACGCCGGCACGCCGCTCCTCGGCGCGGCGCTGGCGCATGACACGGAAGTAGTGCGGCGCGCACGTCGCTTTCAGTTGCAGGTCCGGCTCCGCCTGCTCGACATCGTAAAGCCAGTTGAGCACGCGCTCGTACTCCTGCGCGCTGATCATCTGCGCCTCGGCGACCTCCACCCCGCAGCCCACCGGCACGAGCAGGAAGAGATGCAGCCCGACCGCGCCCAGGCCTTTCGCCAGCCGGCGCATCGCCTCAAGCTGGGCCTGGTTGTGTCTGGCGACGGTCGTGTTGATCTGCACCGGCAGGCCGACCGCGCGCAGCGCCGTGAAGCCGCGCACTGCCGCGTCGAACGACCCCTTGAGGCCACGAAAGGCGTCGTGCGTGGCGGCGTCTGCGCCGTCGAACGAGATGCTGACGCGCCGCACGCCGCTGGCCTTGATTTGCGCCGCCATCGCGTCATCGATGAGCGTGCCGTTCGTCGCCAGCGCCACCGGCAGCCCGGCGTCGGCGGCGTGGCGCGCGATGTCGAAGATGTCGGGGCGCATCAGCGGCTCGCCGCCGGAGAGCACGAACACCGGCCTGCCGACGGCGGCGATCTGGTCGATCAGCGCGAAGGCTTCTTCGGTGGACAGGTCCTGCGGCGTCAACTGGTCCGCGACCGTGAGGCGCCGGCAGTGGATGCAGCGCAGGTTGCAGCCGGCGGTCGTCTCCCAGAAGATCAGGCGGGGCGGCGGATAGGGCGTCATCGCAACCTCTGCGTCAGTCGAACGTCGCTTCAGGGTCCTGGTGACGATTTGGGTGAGCGCGGTGATTAAGGGGGCGCTGTCGTTGAGCATAGGCGGGCGCTCGACGCGGACGCCGCCCGCGCGGGCGATCTGCTGCACGCCGATGTCGATGTCGTAGAGCACCTCGACGTGATCGGCAATAAAGCCGATGGGCGCGACGATCAGGTGCTTCTCGCCTCGCGCGCCCAGTTCCGCCACCACCTGCTCGATCTGCGGCCCCAGCCAGGGTGCGCCGGTCTGCGCCCCGGCCTGCGGCGCGCTCTGGTAGCAGAAGGTCCAGCGCGCGTCGGGCAGCGCCAGGCGCGCGGCCAGCAGGCGCGCGGTCTCGCGCAGTTGCGCGTCGTAAGGATCAGCGCGTTCCAGGATGAAAGCGGGCAGGCTGTGCGCGGTGAAGATCACCCTGACCTGATCGCGGGTCTCTGCCGGGAAACGGCGCAGCGTCGCGCGCATGTTGGCCGCGACGCCGTCCAGATAGGCAGGTTCGGTGTGCCAGCTTTCGACAAAGCTCACCGCGATGTCCGCGCCGGTGGCGGCGACGGCTTCCTCCAGCCGGGCGCGGTAGGCGCCGATGCTGAGCGCGCTGTAGTGCGGAGCCAAGCAGGCTGCAATGATGTGGCGCACGCCGTCGGCGGCCATCTGCGCCACTACATCCTTGATGTAGGGATGCCAGTGCCGCATCCCGACGTAGACCGGCATTCCTAGCGCCGCCTGCAACTTCGCGGCAGCGCGCCGGGTGATGTCCAGCAGCGGCGAGCGCCCGCCGATCTGCCGGTAGCGCTCTGTGATGTCGTCGATCAGGCGCTGCGGCGTCTCGCGCCCGCCCCGGATGTCGCGCAGGTAGGCGGGGACGTCGTCCAGCGAGTCCGGGCCGCCGTAGGCGAGCAGCAGCACAGCGATCAAAGTGTCCGCTCCACCGCCGCCGGCTGGCGGGACCGCACGCGGATCACCCCATCGCGCACCTCGACCGCATACGTGGGCACCGGCATCGTGGCGACGCCGTCCACCACTTGGCCGGTGGCGAGGTCGAAGCGGGCGTAGTGCCAGGGACAGGTGACCGCGCAGGCGTCGCCATCGCAGTCAACCCGACCCTCCGCGAGTGGGCCGCGCGCGTGCGAGCAGCGGTTGCTCAAGGCGTAGAGCGTCCCATCCACGTTGAAAAGCGCCACCTGTTGCCCGGCAGCGTAGACCTGCGCGCTGCCGCCCGGCGGCAGTGCATCGACGGGCAGCGCTTCTACCCAGCCGTCGGCGTCGCCTCCGGACAGGGCCACGTCCGCCGCGACCGGCAGCCCGCCCAGGCTGTCGAGCGTCTCGGCCAGCGGGAGGTGGCGGCAGGTGAAGGTGGGCGTGTCGCGCAGGGTGTACAGACTGGCCTTGCTCTCGCGCAGTTCCATCACCAGGTCCATAAAGTCGGCGGGGTTGTCGCCCTCGAACGCGACGACGAACTCCTGGTCGTCGATGCCGTAGGAGTAGGTGGTGTTGAGCCGGATCTGCGCGTATTTGCGCCCGATGCGGATGTGTTCGTCGATCATCGCCTGCCGCTCCGCCATGTTGAGCGCGTACCAGGCGCGCGTCTTGACGAAGGGATAGACAAACAGGTACCGGTGGTCGCCGGGCGCGATCACCAGGCGCTCGGCGGCCTTATCCTCACCGCCCATTGCGCCGATGTCGTAGATGGAGCGGCGGGTGACGGCGAGGTAGGAATATGGGGTTTGCAGGTACGGGCCCATCCCCGTGTTGAGGATGGCGGTCGCAAGTTCCTGGAAGGGATCGGGCGCAGCGGCCACCTGCCAGAGCATGAAATCCGCGTCGGCGCGCAGCCCGACCAGGCTGTAGCTGCGCAGCAGTAGGCGCCGATTGAACGAATGGATGGCGCTGAGGAATTCGAGCTTGGCGGCGCGCTGCTGCGCGTCGGGGAGGTGTCGGAACGCAGGATCGAGCCTGTAGAAGCTGAACTTGACGAACTGCCGTCCCTGGCGATTTTGGGTGGAACGCCCGTTACTTGCATCTTTCGCCCGGTTCATTCTGATACATCTCCTATTCCCTCAGACATTGTCGTTGGTGTCAGGAAAAGGGACACGTCCCCTCGTCGTTTTGCAGAGAACCGCGGGACCACATAAGCATACAGAAGCTTTATCGAAGCTGCATCGGACAAATGACAGATATTATGGGTTCACTTGGTGAGAATTTTCCGAGTTCGGAAACCCGCTTTTGTAGCAAGTGAGGTACATCTGTTGTGAGACGCACTCTCAATATCTCTGGAGCTACTCCGATCTCTACGACCGAAGCACCGGAATACGGGTTGCCGGGGACGAACGTCTGTGCTATGCTCCTGTAGAGAATATCCTTGTCAGCACTTTTTACCCCCAAAAAGTGCCGATAACGGGGGGCTAAGGGGCAAAAAATATGGCTGATAACGTCGAAAGCGACTTCGAGGGTGCCTTTGCCGCCTGGCTGCGCGACCGGCAGGACCGATCGGCGCACACCGTGCGCGGCTACACGGCGGCGCTGCGCGACTTCGCGGCCTGGTTTGCGCAGTCAACCGGCGCGCCGCTGGCCCCCGCCGCCGTCACCCAGGCCGACGTGCGCCAGTACCGGCAGTATCTCCAGACCGTGCGCAGGCTCGCGCCGGCCACGGTCAACCGGCATCTGGCGGCGCTGCGGACCTTCGCGCGCTGGGCGCAGGAGGCGGGGCTGATCGTGCATAACCCGGTCAACGGCGTGCGGCGTGTTGCTCAGGAGACGCCGGGTCCGCGCTGGCTCGACCGGCGCGAGCAGGGAGCGCTGCTGCGCGCGGCGCAGAAAGAGGTCCAGGTCGGCGACCTGCGCGCGGCAGGCGACACGACCCACCCCGCCTACATCTGGCCGCACCGCGACCTGGCGCTGATCGTGCTCCTGCTCAACACCGGGCTGCGCCTGGCGGAGGTCGCTGCGCTTGCGCTGGCCGACGTGGAAGTCAACGAGCGGTCGGGGAAGGTGATCGTGCGGCAGGGCAAGGGGCGCAAGTGGCGCGAAGTGCCGCTCAACGCCAGCGCACGCAAGGCGCTGAGCGCGTGGTTGGAGGTGCGCCCGAAGGATCAGGGCGATGCCCTGTTTCTCTCGCAGAAAGGCGGGGCGCTCTCGCAGCGCGGCGTGACGGCGCGGGTGGCGGCGCTGGCGCAGGCGGCGGGGCTGGACGACGTGAGCGTGCATGTGCTGCGTCATTCCTTCGCCAAGAACCTGGTGGACGCGGGGGTGGGGCTTGAGAAGGTGGCTTCGCTTCTCGGACACGCATCCATCGCAATTACGCAACGTTACATCACGCCCAGCCAGGCGGACCTGCAGGCCGCGACCGAGGCGGTGGCGTGGGAAGAGTGACCGGAATCTTCGGCGCTGGCCGCGCTGGCCAAACGCCTGCCGGCGTTCGACGGGGTATGGTAAAATCATCGTGCCGGATAGCTTGGTGACCTGCCGTAACCAGTCAGCGCTGAACCAGGCGTAACCCCGCAAGGAGACTCCGGCGTTTTTACTGCCCGAACCCGCCCCTGCGAGCGAGGGTTGAAATCGAGTAGAATAGAGCAAGGCGGATAACCAACCGTGGAGGGAAGCGATGGCTATTGCTGAGCGAATTCAGCAGCTTGTGCGGGAGTTGCCCGCCTCACTTCAGGCCGAGGTGCTTGCCTTTGTGGAATATCTCTTGGCTAGGGCGAGGCGGCAGGAAGCAGAGACATGGTCAGAATGGTCTCTGAGTTCTGCAATGCGCGGGATGGAAGATGAAACCGCGCCCACATACACTGTCGATGACTTGAAGGTACGGTTTGTATGAAGCAAGCAGGGCAGATTGTGCTGTTCCGGTTCCCCCAGACTGATCTGGAAACAGGGAAGCTACGGCCTGCACTCCTGTTGGCCAAATTGCCGGGCGAATATGGCGACTGGCTGATCTGCATGATCTCCTCGCAGCTGCGCCACGCGGTTCCGGCGTTTGATGAGCTTGTGCTTGAAGATGACCTCGACTTTGCCGAAAGTGGCTTGAAAACAGCCAGTGTGATTCGCATCGGGCGTCTGGCTGTTGTGCAGGGAGAGATTCTTCTGGGCGCAATCGGTCAGATCGCGTCGGAGCGTCTCAGTCGCATCAAGAACCGCCTGGCGGAGTGGTTGATACAAGCCTAGCGTCATCACATCTTCCTGTTGCGCCGGACCCGGCGCGCGAATCTGATCAACTTTGATGCTATAGTCCGGCGTAGCCGGGGTATGCATGGCTATTGTATGCGGTAAGGAGCTATGAGAGAAACTGACCGCTACCCCCGCCGCAGCACGAGCGCGGCCTCGCCGCCGCCGTAGTACCCGCGCCAGCGCGTCACCACGACGAACCCTTCCCGCGCATAGAACGCCTGTGCGTCCCCGTTGCCCTCGCAGCAGTTCCGCCGATACGGACATCCTCTACCCGAAACGCGAAGCCTTCAGCAAACCGCTCGGCAGCTTCTTCCATAGTTCACCCGTCTTCTTTCGCAGCTGATCCAGATGAGCGTTCGCGGCGTCATAGTCGCCACGAGAAGCCGCCTGGTCCATCTGTGCGACCGTCTGCTGCATCTGACTCCGGTCGATGGCGCTGCTTTGCTCGCCAGAGATCGCTACCGATGCAAAGAAAACGTCCAGCGTCGGGACAGGCAGCTCTGACAGGAGCGCTTCCATGCGCTGAAGCACATCCCTCGCGCGCGTCTCGTCTTTTGCCTCAAGCACCGGCTTTGCTTCCGCAACCAGTCGACGCGCGCGCTCCGCCTGTCCGGGCAACAGATACTTGTTCAGGAAAGGCTGGTTGGCGATGTCCTCCAGCGCCGTAGACCATAAGTCAACCGCCTCCAGTGCCTGGTCTTCCTGTCTCTGCCTGCCCCCAAAATGAAAGCTCTTCTCTACCCTTGTGTCGGCTTCGTCGCTTTTCACCCACGAGCTGACGGCAAGAATCCCGTCCGAATCGATGTGCATCTCGACCATGACGGCAGTGTCTTTTGGAAGACCGGGGGGCAGTCGGTCGTTCTCGACGACGCCGATCCACTCCCATTTGTCGCGCGGATCATCCTCTCGTTCGGCTTCGTAGACTGGCAGAAGGTAGAACGTCTGTCCTGTCTGCTCAGTGTAGAACTCTTCCCGGTCAGGCTCAGAAGGATATTGCCTGCCTTTGGGGATGACGACCTTGACTCGTCCTTCTGCCGTTTCGACGCCGATGAACTTGGACAGCATGTCCTGAACGAAGATCTCCGGCATGTCGGCGGATTTCTCGACGACGACGGGCGGCGCGGTCGCTACGTCCTGCCGGGCGGCGCTTTCCGCCAGTTCCTCTTCGGTCAAGGCCGCCGTCATCACGGCGGCGCCGAGAGCCACACACTGCATCGGGTCCACATCGATCTCGATCCGGTCGCCAAACAGCGCGCGCAAGCGCTCGCGCACCAGGGGCATCCGCGTCATGCCCCCGACCAGCAGTACACGATCCAGGTCCTCAACGCGAAGGTCGGCATCTGCCAGCGCCCGGCGCGTGATCGCGATTGACCGGTCCACCAGGTCTTCGACAAGGGCCTCGAACTGCCGGCGCGTGACCCTCAGGCTGTATCCCCTTGCCCCACTGATCGTGTCCAGCACGATGGCAGCCTCCTGGCTGCGCGAGAGTTCGATCTTCGCCCTCTCCGCCTCGGCTTTCAGGCGGTACCGGGCCACCGGGTCATCATCCAGATCGATCTTCTTCTCCCTTTTCAGGCCTTGCAGGATGTGATCGACCAGACGCTGGTCGAAGTCGTCGCCGCCCAGGAAATTGTCGCCGTCGATGTGGAGAACATCGAAGTTCGTGTCTATGACCGACAGGATTGAAACATCGAACGTGCCGCCGCCCAGGTCAAAGACGAGGATATCCTGCGGCTCGTCGAGTTCCTCCGAGACGCCAAAGGCCAGCGCCGCGGCGGTGGGTTCGTTGATGATACGCGGCACGATCAGCCCCGCCAGTTGCCCCGCCAGGCGGGTGGCTTCTCTCTGCCGCTGCCCGAAGTACGCCGGCACCGTGATCACGGCGTGCGTGACTTCCTCGCCCAGCTGGACTTCCGCGTCCTTGCGGATTTGCTCCAGGATCATCGCCGAAATCTGGACCGGGCTGTAATACTGCCCACCCAGCGACACCTCAACCTCGCCGTTGGCTGCGCGACGCACCTGATAGCCCACCCGTTGCAGCGCCGCCTGCGCGATTTCGTCATCGAAGTCCCGTCCCATGAAGCGCTTGATGGAGTAGACAATATCCCTCGACAGGGTTTCGAGTCGGCTTCTGGCATCCTGGCCGACGATCCTCCGACCGCTCTGGATCATGACGACCGACGGCGTGAAGAAACTGCCCGATGCCGTCTCGACAGGCTTGGGTCGTTTGCGGCTCCAATATGCGGCGACGCTGTTGGTCGTTCCCAGGTCGATGCCGATAATGCGTCCCATTGGGTTATGCTCCTTCTTTCGATGCGACGATAACGGCTGCCCGGCGCAGCACTCTGCCTTTCCAGAGGTAGGCGTCCTCAACCACCTGCGTCACGATGATGTCGTCGTGACGCAGGTCGTCCTCGCGCGCGATGACCTGCGTAATGTCTAGCGGAGGATCCTGTCCCAGGAGTTTGTCGGCGGGGATGTGGGTCACGTCGAACTGCCCGGCCAGGCGTCCCTGGACCATTTCGAGCAGACCGTGTATCTTGCATTGCAGGTCTTTGAAGGCCTTGTAGTACTTTTCCCCGTGTCTGTGTTCTATTCGGGGAATCTCGACGGCGGCCATCCGCTGCATGGCGTCGAGCAGGTCGATGACGCCGAGCAGACAGCCCCGTTCCACTTCCCGCAGCGCACGCGCGTAGTCTTCAACGGCATCTTCCAGATCGTAAAGCTGATCCAGGTCGAGATCGGATGCCCCGTCCCCGTCGGACGGCCTGGCGGGCAACGAGTCAGCTTCCTTCGCGCCGGCGAGCAGCAGCCGCACCTTCAGGGGGAGCAGACGCAAGTTGTCCTCAATGTCCTTGTAGTGGAGGAGATAGGAACGCCGGCCCCTGAAACGGATCCGACGCAATGCACGCGACAGTTCCGCCCGTATCTCCTGAAGCAACCCGCGCAGCGAATCGAGCTGCTGCCGCGCTTCGGATTCCAGCATCTCGGCGCGCTGTCGCAGGCGCTCATATGCCTCGGCGATGTCTTCGCTCATGCTCACCCCAGCCACGCCCTCAGAAACCCGTCCAGGCCGTCGAAGTCGGCGACCGGGGCGATGTCTGCCGGCTCCGGTTCGGGCAGGTCGCCCAGCGTATACCGGAGGGTCGCCTCAACGAGCGCCTGCAAATCCTGCGCCAGAATCGCATCCCTGTCGAGGTAGCGCAGCCAGTCAACCGGGCCGGCAGTCTGGCTCTGGAACGCCTCGGTCGCCTGTTCAGCGTCAAAGTCGCCGGGGAAGTCCGGCGTCAACGCATCGACGACCATGCGCGCTTCCAGGTCAAAGAGCTTCTTGCGCGCATCGAGTGACCGCTGTTTTTCGCCCTTGTCTTGAAGCGCGCGCGTCCTCTCCGCGTGCGCTTTCTTGATCGCGTCCCGGTCGGCGTTCTGGCCGATGCCGAGTATCTCGTAGGGGTTGTCGTCTGTGAGCCGGTGCATCAGTAGAAAGCTCCTGCGAGCCGCAGGTTATTCCGGGCCGTCGTGTTGGTGGGATCGTACCGCAGCGCGGTCTGCCACGATTGCCTGGCTTCCCTGAGGCGATTCTGGTTCGCCTGCTGCACACCCAGGTCGGTGTAGACACTGGAGATGAACTGGCGTGTATCAGACGCAAGCTCTTCTGGGCCGTACTCAAGCAGGGCCTCGGCCAGGCGGATGGCTTCGGCGTAGTTCTCAAGCCTGTAGTGACCTGTTGCCACAGACATGTGGATACGGACTGCGAAATCGTAGTTTTCAGGGGATGGCTCAGTCTCATAGCATTTCCACGCCCACTGAACGGCCTCATCGAAATATCGTTCTGCCAGGCGTTTCTGCCCCGACTCAAGGGCGCGCTGGGCCAGATCGTGTTTGATCCCCGCAAGCAAGCCCATTGTAGCGGCGTTTTGCATGAACGCCAGGGCTTGCTCTGCATCTTTCGCGCCCAGATCGAGTCGTCCCTCAATTGTATGAGTGTAAGCCCGGTTGTGGTAAAGTCTCCACGCTTCCTGCTTTGCGTGCAGATTGTTCGCGTCAGCCTGAAGCGCCTCTTCTACTCGTCGAATCGCAACGTCAAGATCATCGTTACTCTCGGCTTCACCTGCCCACTCAAGCAGGATCGCGCTCAGGGCCATGTTCAGTTCGGCAACGTCCCGGTGCAGAAACGCCCGCAGTTTGGTCTGTGTGGACCGCAGCCGCGCAACCGCCGGCTCATACTCGCCGTTCCGGGCCATCAGGTTCGCCCAGCCAACAACCGCCTGCGCCAGCAGTCCTCGCACTTCGGCATCGGCGGGCTTGAGTTTACAGGCCTCCCAACTGATCTCAATGGCCTCTTCCCATTGTTCGCCCGCGATGAGTTGCCGGCTGTACCGGTCCAGGGCGCGGGCCAGTTCCTCCGACACCTCAAGCTGCTGCAACCGGTCCTGCGAGCGGTCGCGCGCCAGTGCGCGCAGCCGGTCAAGCGCCAGCGCGTATTCCCCCGCCTCGACCAAAGCCCGCGCGTCGGACACGGGGGAGAATGCCCGGCGGACCAGCTGCGCTTCGTGGGGAGACAGGCGCAGCTCCGGGAGCATCTCGACCAGCGCCGCGCCGCTCGTCTCATGGCCGTACACCTTGAGCAGCGTGGGACTCAGCAGCGCCTGCACCTGCGGCGGCAGGGCAGCCTGCTGCCGTTCAGCAGCCCGCGCCACGTACCGCACGGCAGTCGTCGCTTCGATGTCGCTGTCGATGAGCGCCACGTAGCGCCGGTGCTGCGCGCGACGGGAGGCGTCGCCGCTCTCGCCCGCGCGCTCCTGGTGATAGGCCTTGAGCGCCTGGGGTATCGCCTCCTGCCAAAAAGCGCCGGACCTGCTCTGGCTTCAGTTCTTCGCCGTAAACCGGTCCGCGCCTCCGACGCCAGGCCTCCCAGTAGTCGTCGTCCGACAACACGACGGCCCAGTGGCCGATGGCGCGCAGCCAGCAGCGGTCGCTCTCGCCATCACGGTCCGGCGTCGCCGGCTGAGGCGGCTCCGACTCAGCGCCGTTGAGCAGGCCATCGGCCAGCATCCCCAACCGGGTGTACACCAGCGCCAGATGATGATGCAGCCGGGTATCGGCGCTGCCGCCCTGAAGCTGCGCCTGCAACTGCGCCTCCAAGGCGGGGTACGACTTCCGCTGCCACAACGCCTGATGGTTGAACCCGCTGAGGTTTTCCGCGAGGCGTTGCAGTTGCGGAGCGCCGGGCGCGATTGCCAGCCCCCGCTCGACAAGGGCGGCTGCCTGTTCCCAATCCCTGCGTTGCAGCGTATCCCCGATAGCCGCCATGACCAAGTCGCGTTGCAGCGCCGCCTCTTCCGCTTCAGCCGCGTCGCGCGCCTGCTGCCACTGCCCGCGCTGCGCGTAATAGACGGCCTGCACGCGCCGCCAGGAACATGGCGAGGTCAATGGACACGCCCGGTCGCGCTCCAGCCACGCGATTGGTTCCGTGCCGTCTTCGTCTTGCAGACAGCTGAAGCCATACGAGGGCGCGACCGCCCGGTAGAACAGCGCCTCCGGCGTGCCCGCCTGCGCAACGTCGTCGAGCGTCAGCTTTCCGGCCAGGCCGGCGAGTACATCATCCCCGCGAGTTTCGCCAAGCCGACATGCGATCCACGCCGTCGCCATCAGTGCGGCGGGAGGAAGCTGGCGGCTTCCCACGCCGTCCGCGTGCGCCCGGACCAGGTACGCCTTCCCTTTCGAGGGGGCGTCTCGGAGCAGAGAGAGGCCGCGCAGCCACAGAAACAGGCTGGCGTCGCTGTACTCGTGCGTCAGCGCGCGATAGAACCGGCGGTCAAGGTCATCCTCATTCCGGCTGCTGGCCTCGCACAAGGCCATGAAGCTGGCGACCAGGACACTGCCGCCCCGGCGCTGGTAGGCGCGTTTCAGGTGGGGGCGGGCCTTTTCGGGGTCGTGCTGGAGAAGCAGATACACGGCTCCGATGTGAAAGAAGGCTTCCGGCCAGGTAGAGACATCGTTTTCAGACAGGAAAGAGAGTGCGTTCTCAGGCTCCAGCGCCTGCAAACCGCGATGCACCGCCCGCCGGCGCGTTACAGCGAGAAGTGTTTCCAGATGTTTGTCGTCTGGCCGCGCCGCCTGCAACGGTTGCCAGTGCGCGACCGCCTGCTTGAAGTCGCCCCGCCAGTACGCCTCCCATCCCGCGAAGTAGCGCCACGTGTCGTCGTGTTGTGCGACAGGAACCGCCTGCAACGCCTTCCCGGCGGTCTCCCAATCGTTGTCCTTTGCAGAGACGACCGCGAGCCGGAGGTTGTCCCCACTGGCGACGTAGTGCCCCCTTGCCGCCGCCCAGTCGCCGGCGAGCTCGGCGACGTAGCCCAGGCACCGGTGCGCCTGTTGGTGAACGTCAACCGGTTGAGCGCGTTCTTCTTCACCTACATCGTGAGTGAGCAGCCGGTTCGCCAGCGTTGCGGCTTCGGCGAGCCTGCCGGCCCGCAGGTATCGCAGGCAGAGATACAGTGCAGCCTGTTTGTTCTCCGGCAGGATGTCGGTAATCTGCTGCAACAGGGAGAGGCTCGCGTCTGAGGCCGGCGCTTTGATCGCCAGCGAGCCGATGCGGCGGGCCAGTTTGGGGGACGGCTGTGCAGCAAGCAGGCTCTGGTAGGCCTGCAACGCCGCTTCACCGGTGTCGCTGCGCGACATAAACACGCGCGCGACGAAGTACCAGCTATCCCCGCTGACGGCTCTGTTGGTGGCCAGACGCCTGTAGAGACCACCCTGCCGGGGGTCGTGCAGGTAACGGACTGCCCACCGCCCCAGCTCCGCGTCCAGCCGGACGGCCTGTAGCCGGTCGTCGCCCCCGCGCTCCGGCTCCGCCTCGACTTCGGCGGCGAGCTGCGCAAACAGCTCCTCCGCCCGCTTCAGGTCGCCCTCCCAGAGGTGGTGGCGGGCCTGCGCCAGGCGCTTCTGCCAGTATTCGGCGTCCCGGCTCTTGCTTCCCAAAAGCCGCGACAGCATCATTGCCACTCCACACGGATTTGCCCGCCGCGGGGCCGCAGGTGCAACCGACCTTCGCCGGGAGAAGCCTCGGCGATCAGCAGGTCGCTGATCGGCGCAGAAATCATCTTTTCAACGACGCGCTTAATCTCCCGCGCCGCGCCATCGGTCTCAAGAGCGGCGAGAGCGATGACCTCGGCTACGCCACGCTCATAAACCAGATGGATGTTCCGCTCGCGCAACCGACGCGCCAACGCTTGCAGTTCCAAATCGGCGATTTCGACCAGATCGTCCGTCTGCAACGCGCGGAAGCGGATGATGTGATCGATGCGGTTGAGGAATTCGGGGCGGAAACGCGCTCTCAGAGCTTCGTCCAGGGCTTCATCTTCGTATATGTCGTGCGCTGGTGATGTCGCTACAAAACCGAGCGCCCCTTGCTGCCGGTGCACTGTCCCCAGGTTGCTGGTCATGATGAAGATCGCCTGCCGTGCATCCGCCACCCTGCCGTGGGAGTCGGTCAACCGCCCCTCGTCAAACAATTGCAGGAACAGGTCGAACACTTCCGGGTGCGCTTTCTCAATCTCATCCAGGAGCACGACGGTATGTGGCCGCTCGCGAGCGGCTGCGTGAGCTGCCCCGGCTCATCGTGCCCGATGTAGCCGGGCGCGGCGCCGATCAGCCGGGACACGGTGTACTTCTCGCCGTATTCGGACATGTCGATGCGCACCAGCGCCTTTTCGGCACCGAACAATACCTCGGCCAGCGCGCGCGCCAGGTGCGTCTTGCCCACACCCGACGGCCCCACGAACAGGAAGACCCCCTTGGGCCGGCGTTCATCGCGCAGGCCGGTGTAAGCGAGGCGGAGGGCGTTCGCCAGCGCCGTCACCGCCTCGCGCTGCCCGATCACGCGCCGGCTGAGTTCGTCTTCCAGATGGCGCAGCGTCCGGCGGATGTCCGCGTCCAGCTGGCCGACCGGCGCGCCGGTCATCTCACCGATGATCTCGGCGATCAGGTCCTGGCTAACGGCGTACAGCCCCTGAATCTCGGCGCGGCTGGCTGCCCTGGCGATCACATCGATGGCTTTGTCGGGAAACTGGCGCGCGGTCAGGTATTGCCCTGCCCATCGCACCACCGCCTCCAGCGCGGACGGGTCGAAAACGACGTTGTGATGCTGTTCATAGCGTGGAATGACGCCGCGCAGGATCGCCAGGGTGTCGTCGGGAGAGGGTTCGGACACCGTGATGACGTGAAAGCGGCGCGCAAACGCCGCGTCTTGCTCGACATACCGGCTGTATTCATCGTGGGTGGTGATCCCGATGCAGGTCAACTCGCCGCGCGCCAGGGCCGGCTTCAGGATGTTGGCGGCGTCGATGCCTCCATCCCTGACCCGGCCTGTGCCCATCAGGGTATGAAACTCGTCGATCACCAGGATCACGTTGCCGGCGCGCTGCACCTCCGCGATGAGCGCTTGCAGGCGCGCCTCGAACTCGCCGCGATACGCGGCGCCGGCCACAAGCGCCGGCACGCTCAGTTCCACCAGGCGCGCGTGTTGCAGCCGGGGAGGCACATTCTGCGCGGCGATCTCCTGGGCCAGGCGCTCGACCACGGCGGTCTTCCCGACGCCCGGCAGGCCGAGCAGCAGCGCGCTGTTCTTGCCGTGCTGGAGCAGGCCCTCGACAAGCTGGCTCACTTCCTTTTCGCGCCCGATGACCGGGCCGAGCGCACCTTCCCTGGCGAGCCGTGTGAGATCGCGCCCAAGCTGGTCAAGCAGCGGCGTGGCGAGGCTGGCTGACAGCGGCGCCGGGCTGAGGTTGCGTTCCCGGAGCGCGGCGACCAGGCGTGCGTCGTGCTGGAGAATGGCTGCCAGGATGTGCCCAGGGGCAATCGCGTCCACGCCGGCGGCCTGCGCAAGCTGCTGCGCGCTGCGCATCGCGTGCAGGTAGTTCGGCGTGGGTTCGGGGTAATCTTCACCCTGGAGGTACCAGTCGTCGAGCGCCTCGCGCAGCTCGGACAGGAACACCTCCACGTTACGCTTGAGGCCGCTCTCGTCAAGCCACCTTCTTCCGTCAGGCGTTTCCTGTATGATGATGATGAATAAATGTGCAGTGTCGAGCTGGCTGTGATGATTGTCAACAGCATACTGTTGCGCCATGTCGATGATTTGCTGAGCGTCCGGGGATAGCGACAGCGCCGTCATATCAGCACCTTCAGGTTACATCGAACCGTGCACATTATATAACCACCGTTCCTGATGGGGCCAGTCGGCCTGCTGGGGTTGTTGGTTGTCCCGTGCACCAGGGAGTAGGACTGGACATCATAGGGTCCGGCCACCATCAACCGACACCTGGCATGTTGTGACTGCGGGCTGGTGGAGCAATTACCTGCGCGTCAACCGTGTCGGGCCGGCCAGAGCGTGTGGAGGGGCCGGCCTGCCGCGTTCTGGTTTCGAAATGTGCTTGACCTGTCGGGGATTGTGTATATAATTGTATGCAGAAATGAATAAATGCTGTCAGTTATATTCACATGGCCGAGATTTGCACCCCTGATGCTACCCAGACCGCCATTGCCCTGTTCCGGGCGCACGGCGGCATTCTCCACACGGCGCAGGCGCGGCGGCTGGGCATCAGCCCGCGCACCCTGTACGCGCTGCGCGATTCCGGTGCGCTCGAACGGCTCAGCCGGGGCCTGTACCGCCTGGCCGACGCCGCGCCGCTCTCCAGCCCTGATCTGGTCACCGTCGCCCTCAAGGTTCCCCAGGCCGTGATCTGCCTGATTTCGGCGCTGAGCTTCCACAACCTGACCACCCAGATCCCCCGCGCGGTGGACATTGCCCTCCCACGCGGAGCCAGGCGGCCCGCGCTGGACTACCCGCCCGTGCACGTGTACTGGTTCTCAGCGCCGGCGTGGAGCGAAGGTGCCGAGTCGCACACGCTTGATGGCGTGACGGTCCGCGTCTACTGCCCTGAGAAGAGCGTGGCCGACATGTTCAAATACCGCACCAGGCTCGGCCTGGATGTGGCCCTCGAAGCGCTCCGGCGCTACCAGCGCCGCCGGGATTTCGACGTCAACCGGCTGCTGCATTACGCCCGCGTCTGCCGGGTCGAGAAGGTCATCCGCCCCTACCTCGAGGCGCTGCTATGAGCCGGAACGTCGCTGCCTCCGTCCGGCAACGTCTGCGCAACCGCGCCAGAGCGGAAGGCCGCCCATTCGACGAAGTGCTGCAAACCCTCGTCCTTGAGCGCTTTCTGTACCGCCTGGGGCAGTCGCCTTACCGTTCCCAATTCGTGCGCAAGGGCGCGCTGATGCTCGCCGCCTGGCGCGCGCCCCTTGCGCGGCCCACCCGTGACATCGACCTGCTGGGCCGGCTGGATAACTCGGTGGAGCACGTCGTTTCTGTCATCCGGGTGATCTGCGCCGTGCCCGCGCCGGAAGACGGCCTGCGCTTCGCGGTGGAGAGCGTCGCCGGCGAGCGCATCACCGAGGCGGCGGCTTATGCGGGCGTGCGCGTTCAGCTTCTCGCCTATCTGGAAAAGGCCCGCATCCATGTGCAGCTTGACATCGGCTTCGGCGATGCCGTCGTGCCTGGCCCGGCACCGGTTCAGTTGCCGAGCATTCTGGGGTTCCCCGCTCCGCAACTGCAAGGCTACAGCCGCGAAAGCCTGATCGCTGAGAAGGTTCAGGCGATGGTCTATCTGGGCGCAGTCAACAGCCGGATGAAGGACTTCTATGACCTCTGGCTGCTGGCGACCCACTTCGACTTTGATGGCGCCACGCTGGCCCAGGCGATCCGGGAGACCTTCCGCCGGCGTCAAACGTCCTTCCCAACCGACCTTGTGGCGTGGAGCGTGGACTTCGCAATGGAGCGAAGCAGACAGGCCATGTGGCAGGCGTTCGTGCGCCGCCACCAGGCAGAAGACGCGCCGGCGGCGCTGCAAGAGGCTGTCGCGGTCATTGCGGCGTTTCTCCAGCCGGTGGTCTCTGCCCTGACTGAAGGGAAACCGTTCGCCTTTCGCTGGCGCACCGGAGGGCCGTGGGAGTAGCGGACACACTGCGCAGAAGTCAGGGCATTCGCCGCTGCGTCGTCACGCGCTCCGCCGCAGCACGAGCGCGGCCTCGCCGCCAGCGTAGTACCCACGCCAGCGCGTGACCACCACGAACCCGGCGCGCGCGTAGAACGCCTGCGCCTCGCCGTTGCCCTCGCGCACCAGCAGCATCGCCGGCCCCACCGCCCCCACCAGCCGCCGCCCCACGCCTCCCCGCCGCGCGCGGGTGCACCGCCAGCAGCTCGATCCACGAGAGACCCCCCGCGAGCGGGAACGCGATCACCAGCCCGGCCAGGTTGCCCCACGTGTCGAACACGCCCCACCCCGCACCGCGCACGAGCCACATGGCGATCTCGCCCCACCCCAGCGGCGGGCGCGCGAAGCAGCGCCGGACCAGCACCACCGCGTCGGGCAGGTCGCGCAGCCACAGGCGCTCCACGCCCGCGACGGCGGACGCTTTGCCGATCTCCGTAATGCGCCAGTTCGGGACCGATGCGAGCGCGACCAGGCACGCCGGCAGCGCCGCCAGCAGCGCCAGCGCGCCCAAGGCAGCACGCGCCGCCGCGACCACCGGCCCATCGCCCGGCAACGTCGCCAGCAGCGCCAAGCCGAGCGCCGTCAACGCGGCGATCTCGCACGCCTCACGGACGCGGGCGCGCCGTATCCAGCACGAGAGAGTGAACACGATGAAGACGAGCGCGAGCGTCAGCGCCAGGGGGAGCGAAAGCGCCGCGAGCGGCAGTGCGGGAGCGGTTGCGCGGAGCGCACGGCGCAGCAACGCGCTGCGCACGGTGCGCGCCGGCGGGCGCGCTACCAGAAGAGCAGACAAAGACAAGGGGAACTCTTCCTTTCCTTGAGAATACACACCAGGGCAACCCCGG
>DAOTXU010000200.1:0-4861 GCA_034435135.1 Anaerolineae bacterium
AGCGGAGAGGGGGGGCGAGCCGCAGGCGAGACGGGGGTGAGGTAGAGAAACGCTTAGCACGGCCAGCTGTTGGCAAAAGTTTGAATCAGTTCATACAAAACGCCAACAACCAACTGCTTTTTCCCCAAATCCCGGATGCACCCGGTTGAAGCCCCTGCCAATAATCCTCGGATTTAGCGTGGCCCGTCCGCTTTGGTCGGGATGATGGTCACTTTGCGCCGGTCGCCCTCACCCACCGACTCGGTGCGCACGTCGGGAACAGCGCGCAGCGCCATGTGGATGATGCGCCGCTCGTAAGGGGGCATCGGCTCCAGCGCGACCGTGCGCCCCTGTCGCATGGCCTGCTCGGCCATGCGCACGGCCAGCTTGCGCAGTTGCGTTGCCCGGCGCGTCTTGTACCCTTCGACATCGACGATGAAATTGACCCGGTGTTGCACGTCGCGGCTGGCGATCAGGCGGGTCAAGTATTGCAGGGATGCAAGCGTCTCACCCCGGCGACCGATCAACACGCCCAGGTCGCGCCCCCGGATTTCGAGCACCCAGGGAGCGATCTCGCCATCCTCCACCGCTTCGGCGCGGTAGCTGTGCACCTTCGCCCGAATCTGCATTTTGTCCAGCAATTCTTGCAGGGCGGCGACGCCGGCTTTGGCGTCCTCTTCGCTGGTGCGCTCGTCAATCACAAGCGCTTCAACGTCCTCTTCCGGGGCTTCTTCTTCCAGGTCCGAAACCGGCGCTGCCGTGGGAGCCGGGGGTTGCGCGACCGGCGCGGATTCCGCTTCATCGTCGTCATCCGGCTCGCGGACGACAATGCGCACGCGCGCCTTGCGCGCGCCGATGCCCAGAATCCCCCGGCTGCCCTCATCGATAACATCCACGGCGACGGCTTCTCTGGGAAGGTTCAACTCAGCGAGACCGCTGGCGATGGCGGTCTCCACATCCGGGCCGGCAACCTCGATGGAGCGTACCTCTGTCATAACGTCCTCTCAGAGATGAAAGCTACTTCCTCTTCTTGGCGCTCTTCTTCTCGCCCTTGACGTCGCTTTTACCCTCGCTGGCGGCGGTCTTCCTGCCGCCTTCAGGGAGTTGCCCGGCCTGCCGTCTGCCGGGGAGCAGGTTGCGCCAATCGGCGCGGCCCATGAGGGAGTACTGCACGATGCCGATCAGGTTCGTGGCGATGAAGTAGATGCTCAAGCCGGAGGCGAGTGTGAACGCGATCCAGCCGAACATCAGCGGCATCACATACTGCATCGACTGGCTCATGGCCGCCGCCTGGCCGTCCCCGCTGCTGGCGGGCATCATCATCCGTTGCTGTACGAAAGTCGTGACCACCACCAGGATCGCCAGGATGGGCGTGGGGTCGGGCTGGGCCAGGTTGAGCCACAGGAAATGGTTCGCCAGCGGGATTTCGCTTTGCAGGCCGGGGATGAGGATGCGCCCATGCAGGTTCAACAACTGCAACGGCGAACCGGCCAGGGTGGTGGTGATGGCGCTGTACAGGCCGAAGATGATCGGCAGTTGGACGAGCAGCGGCAGGCAGCCGCCCAGCGGGTTGATCCCAGCCTGACGATAGAGTTCCATTTGCGCCTGCTGGAGTTTCTCGCGGTCGTTGGCGTATTTCTTCTTCAGCTCGTTCAGTTGCGGCTGAAGCTCCTGCATCCGCTTCATTGAGCGGGTCTGCGACGCGGTGAGCGGCTGGGTCAGCAGGCGGACCAGGACAGTGAAGAGGGTGATGGCGAGCACGGTGCTGAGGCCGGGGATCACATCCGGCAGGAAGCTGAACAACTTGTAGAGGGCCACCAGGACCGTAACAAACGGGTTCAGGATAATGTCGCCAATGTTCATAAAGTCACTCGCTCAGAACTACTCGCCGGGCTGAGTGGGCGGGTAGAGCCACTGCAACTCCCCGCTTTCGTTATACGCGGCGATGAGGTAGTTGACGTTCTGCGGGCTGACGATAATCAGGTCGTGCAGGGCGACGGGCGCACTGAGGAGTTGCCCCGAAGTCCCCTGCTCCCACAACTGGCTGCCGTCGCTGCGCCTGAGGGCGTACAGGCTTTGATCACTCGACGCGGCGTAAACCACGTCTTCTGTGACCAGCAGGGGGGCGCGGATGCCGCCCTCAGCGACCTTCGCACTCCACGTCGGCTGCCAGGTTGCCGGGTCGAGCGCGTAGACCCAGCCGGACATGTCGGCAAAGTACAGCGTGTCCTGGTACCGCACCGGCGAACCCCACACCCAGTCGTGAGCCGCGAAGGTGTTGATGACCGAGCCATCCGCCGCGTCAAGGGCGAGAACCTTGCCCGTGAGCGTGCCCACGTATAGCCATCTGCGCGCGGAGTCGTAGGTCGGGCGTCCGGGGATGGCCCCGTCGAAGCCCTCGCTTTCCCAGATTTTCTCCCCCGTCGCCGCGTCCACCGCGTAGACGTGATGGTCAAGCGAGGTCACGTAAAGCGCGTTGTCCACCAGCAGCGGAGACCCCCACACACCGTGCCCGGTGTCGAACGTCCACGCGAGCGTGGGCCGGTCCTTACGGAACGCGAGCAGGTTGCGGTTGGAGACGCCGACGTAGATCAACTCCGGGCCGACCGTCACGCTGTCGATCACGATGTCCTCCAGTTGGTCGGTGACCCACTGGCGCGGCTTGCCCTCGTCGTCAACTTCGTCCAGGGTGACCGGCTTGCCGTCGATCACGTTGAGCGCGTGGACGCGCCGGTCATAGCCGCCGATATACAGCCGGTCGCCGTCGAGCGCGGGCGGGGCATAGAACTGGACCATCTGGTCCGTCTGATCCGGGTACCACCAACTGGGTTGGCTGAGCGCCTGGCTCTGGTCCGGGCTGATGACGTATGCCTGGGGGACGCCGCTCAGGTTGGCCTGGTAAAGGATGCTGCCCCGGTCGCCGCCGGAGTCCGACCCGCCGGGCTGCCAGTCGGGCGCGGTTTCGTCGTATTCGGTCTGCGCGATCTGCCGCACGTTCGAGCCGTCGGCGTTCATGCGGAACAGGTCGTAATTCCCGCTCCGGTTGGAGGTGAACAGCAGGTACGCGCCGTCGGCGGACCAGGAGGGCGAAAGGTCGTCGGCGGGGTCTTCGGTGAGTTGCGTGCGGTTGCCGCCGCTGGCGCGCATGGTGTAGATGTCGTTGTTGCCGTCGAGGTCGGAGACGAAAGCGAGCTTGGAGGCGTCCGGCGACCAGGCCGGCGCGGTTTCGTTGGCGGTCGTCGTGGTGAGTTGTTGAACGTCCGAGCCGTCGGTCTGCATGGTGTAAATGTCGAAGGTGCCCGCCGCGTCGGAAATGTAGGCGATGCGCCCACCTTCAGGCGACCAGTCGGGATCGTCCTCGGTCTCCGGCGTTGCGGTCAGGGGGACGGGTTTGGCGTCGGCGTCTGACAGATTCAGGACGTAGAGATCGCCGTCGGCGACGTAGACCAGGCGCGTCGCGTCCGGCGAGAAGGATGGCTTGCGGTGATCGCGTGCGTCTGTAGTAAGCTGCTTCACTTCCCCGCCGCGAATCTGGAGGAAGATTTGGAAATAGCCATCAACCTTCTGCGCGTAAGCAAGCCGGTCGGCTTCCGGCCCCCAGACCGGGTCGGCCACCTCGTCGGGCGCGTTGGTGAACGGGATGCCGCCGCCGGTGAACGCATAGATGCGCTCCCGAAAGGCAATGTACAGGTTGCCGCTGTCTACGGTCATGCCGGCCCAGCCGGCGGTGATGGGGCCGGTCGCGCAGCCGGCGAGGAGCGCCGCCAACGCGATCAGCGCGACGCCCAGGGCCAGGCGGCGCGAAAGATGATGTCCCCTCAAGGTGACTCCTTTTGATGCAGGTGGGTATGAGTTCACAGGGATAGCCGTGCGCACGTCACAAACAATCAGGTTCAGGGTACCGGGTCATGGCCGCCGGCGTTCCACGGGTTGCAGCGCAAGATCCGCTTGAAGCCCATCCAGCCGCCCTTGAAAAAACCGTACTTCTCGATGGCCTCATAGGTGTATTGAGAACACGACGGCGTGAAGCGACACGATGGCGGCAGGCCGGGCGAGATGTATTTCTGGTAAAAACGGATCATCCGCAGGGCGATGGCTCTCATGTCTGCGCCCCTTCGGCGCTCTGCTCGCCAATCTGATCGTGAGACGAAACCACCAGTTGCGCCCGGCTCAGCAACTCTTGCACGGCCTGGTTGACCTCGGCGAAGTTCTTGCCGACGATGGTCGCGCGCGCAATTAAGACAATATCGTGTCCTGGGCGGATGTACGGGTGATGGTGGCGCAACGCCGCGCGCAACAGCCGCTTGGCCCGATTACGCCTGACGGCTTTTCCCAGGCTGCGGCTGGCGACAACGGCATAGCGGTTATGGCCCGGTTCCCCACCCTCGTTACGCGCCAGCACGCTGAGGATCACGAGCGAGTGCCGCCAGGATTTGCCCTGCTCGCGCACACGGGCGAAGTCGGCCCGGCGACGCAACCGAAGGCGCGCTTGCATCCTTTCTGGTCACAACCCGATTACGACGACTTCCAATTCAGTTTCTTGGCGTATCTGGGCGTGACGGTGAGCTGGTGGCGTCCCTTCATGCGCCGCCGCTTGAGCACAAGCCGTCCGCCGCGCGTCTGCATCCGCGCGCGAAAGCCATGCGTGCGGGCGCGTTTTCGCTTCTTAGGTTGCCAGGTACGCTTGGTTGACATCTGTTAATCCTCAACATAAACCGCCTGTGACGGCGGGTAGTGATCCAGATCATGCACGCTGAGGAAGTATATCGTATGGGCAATGGCGGGTCAAATCGGCGCATTCATACACGTAAAATGTTACCGAGGGAACCATGTCATCGACAAGAGCTGACGATGAACTGATTCAAACTTACGCCAACAGCTA
>DAOTXU010000201.1:0-4128 GCA_034435135.1 Anaerolineae bacterium
GTGAACACCCATGAGCACTATCCCGACCAGTGTAACCGAAGAGCAGTTTAATGTGCATATCTTGCCCTATCTGAGCACAGCAAAGCGCGGGTTCGTATGCCAGATACCCTTGTACAAAGTCTTCAACTACATCCTGTATCGGCTCCATACGGGCTGCCAGTGGGAGCGGTTGCCCATCGCGCCCGATCCCGAAGACGCGAAAAAAAGGAGATCAGTTCGTTTTCGCGCTCATCAACTTGTGTCATGTCTTGGCACCGAAAGTTTGAATCAGTTCATAGAGATAACTGCCCCTGTATGCAAGTTTTAGTCGATAACAAGACTTCTGCACAGTCGGGGGAAGAGAAAGTAGTGCACGGTGGTCGCGGATCAGCGCGCCGTGACATGCGCCCGCGCCCGATCCTCCCGCTTCGTGACCGGCGGGCACTCCCACGCCTCGGCGGGCGTCTCGCGGCGGAGGGGGATGAACGTCGGCAGGATGCCGCACGCGAAGCACTGGTCGCGGCAATCGACGCGCGTCTCGCCCTCCTGCGACATCAGATAATCGCGCGCCAGGTAGGTCTTCTTCACCGCCGGGCTGATGTGGTCCCAGGGAAACACCTCGTCCAGCGGGCGCGGACGGTAGGTGTAAAAGTCTATAGCAAGACCCGCCTCCGCGAAGGCCTCCGCCCAGGCGGCGGGCTTGTGGTGATCCTGCCAGGCGTCGAAGTGCGCGCCGCGCCGCCACGCGCCCTCGATCACCGCGCCCAGGCGGCGGTCGCCCCGGCTGAGGTACGCCTCCAGCAGCGTCTCGTTGTAGTCGTTCCAACTGAGCTTGAGGCCGCGCCCGCGCAATGCGCGCTGCAGGAGGTCCTGCTTCGCTTCGACGTTTTCGCGCGTGTCGAGTGAGACCCACTGAAAGGGCGTGTGCGGCTTGGGCACGAACGTGCTCACCCCCACATTGACCTGCGCCTTTATCCCGTGGAAGGGCCGGCCTTGCGCCAGCACCGCCTCCGCCAGGTCTGCGATGGCCTGCACGTCGGCGAGCGTCTCGCTGGGGTGCCCAATCATGAAGTAGAGCTTGATGGTCCGCCAGCCGCGCGCGTAGATTGCGCGCGCAGTATCGAGCACCTGCGGCGTGGGCACATATTTGTTAATGACGTTGCGCATGTGCTCGGTAGCAGCCTCCGGCGCGAGCGTGAAACTGCTCTTGCGCGACCCTTCGAGCGCGTCCATCAAGGCGGCGGAGGTGGTTTCGATGCGCAGGCTCGGCAGAGTGATATTCACTGGCGTAGCCGTGCGCGCGCCAAAGCGCGCGCTGATCGCGCGCACCAGCGCCCTGACGTGCGTGTAATCCGACGACGACAGACTCAGCAGGCCGATCTCTTCAAAGCCGGTCGCGGCGATGATCTTCTCGACCGCCTCGATGACCTCCCCAACCGGGCGCTCACGCACAGGCCGGGTCACCATCCCCGCGTGGCAGAAGCGGCAGCCGCGCGTGCACCCGCGCATGATCTCAACCGGCGCGCGGTTGTGCACCACGTCCACGTTAGGCACCAGAAAGTCCGTCACCGGCGGGGGCAACACCGGCACAATTCGCTTGACGACCGTCGTCGGGACGCCGGGCGCGTTAGGCGTCACCGCCTTGACCGTGCCGTCGGCGTGATACGTCACGTCGTAAAAGCGCGGCACGTAGACGCCGGCGACCCGCGTCAGCGCGTGCAACTGGTCCACCCGGTCGCCGCCCTGCGACTTAACCGCGCGCAACGCTGCGATGATCTCAAGAATGACCTCCTCCCCCTCGCCGATCACGAAGGCGTCGATAAAGTCCGCCATCGGCTCCGGGTTGTAGGTCGCGTGCCCGCCGGCGACGACCAGCGGCATCGTTGCGTTGCGCTGCTCCGCGCGGACCGGCAGCCCGGCCAGGTCGAGCAGGTTCAGCGCGTTGGTGTATAACGTCTCATAGGGCAGGGTGATACCCAACAGGTCGAACTCCGCGACCGGGCGCTTGCTCTCCAGGCTGTAGAGCGGGACGCCCGCGCCGCGCATGGCGTCTTCCATGTCGGGCCAGGGGGAGAAGGCCCGCTCCGCGAGCGCGTCCGGCTGCTTGTTGATGATGTCGTAGAGGATCATCAGGCCCAGGTTGGACATGCCCAGGTCGTACACGTCCGGGAAGGCCAGCGCCACGCGATAGGGTGTGGCGTCCCAGTCTTTGACGACCTGGTTGTACTCCCCACCGACGTAGCGCCCCGGTTTGCCCACGCCAGGGAGAAGCTGCTGCAACTGGCGCTCGATCTGCTGCGGCGATAGGGTCATGGCAACGTCATATAAACCTGATACATTTCGTCGCAATTATAACGCCCGGCTGACCGCCTGTCACTTTCAAACGGGACGCTTTGCGCCGAACAGGAATCAGAGCTTTAACCACGAATTACACGAATAAGAAAGAACTATCACGAGCTTGGTTCGATCTTTTTGTGAAAAGTGATAGACGGTCAGGCTGAGCGGAAAGCAGAAATCCCCAGAGTTGTTTTAATATTCGCGTTATCAGTGTTATTCGTGGTTAAGTCTGTTTACCTCGCTGAAAGCGCAACCACGCCCTGCAAGTGATAAGGCGCTCAGAACGCCCGGTCAATCTCGCGCACCCGCACACTTTCGCCATGGAAAAACAATAGGGGCGAACGCCTCTGCGGGTCAGGTTCGCCCCTCTGTGCGCGACGCCGTACTCACGGGGCGGTCATGCGCCGCTGCGTCTTCTCAGCCGCGCCGCCAGGTCGTCCAGCAGCGTGTACACCACCGGCACCACCAGCAGCGTCAGGAACGTGCTCGTCGTCAGCCCGCCGATGACCACCGTGCCGAGTTCGGCGGCGACGATGGCCCCGCCCGGACCCATCAGTTGCGCCGCCAGTGGGATGAGCGCGAAGATCGCCGCCAGCGCCGTCATCAAGATGGGGCGGAGGCGGGTCTGCGCGCCCTCCACGAGCGCGGCGCGCGCCTCCATGCCGCGCTCCTTGCGGTTCTGCTGCACGCGGTCGATGAGCACGATGGCGTTGGTCACCACGATGCCCACCAGCATCAACATCCCCACCATCGCCGGCAGGCCGAGCACGCGGTCGGTGAGCCAGAGCGCCAGCGCCGCGCCCACCACCGCCAGCGGCAGGCTGAACAAGATCGTGAACGGGTGGATGAACGACCGGAAGGTAAACACCATCACGAAGTACACCACCAGGATCGCCAACCCCATAGAGCCGATGATCTGTGTGAAGCCGGAGGTCTGCACCTCCGTGGCGAAGCCCTCGCTGACGTGCACCGCGCCGGCCAGGCCGTCCTCCTGAAGCATCTTCTGAACGGCTTCCTTCGCAATCGCGGTCACGCCGAGCGTGTCCTCGGTCTCGAACTCAGCGGTATACTGCACCGCCGATTGGCCGTCCACGCGGATGATGGCCGCCTCGCCCGCCTGGCTCGCCAGCTCCAGCGAGCTGGAGAGGTTGGTGATGCCTTCAATCTCGCTGAGCGCGGCGATCACGTCCGCGTCGATCTCGCGCAGCGTCTCCGGGTCGCCGCTGAGCACCAGCCCCAGCCCGCCGAAACCCTGCTCGGTGATGGTCGCCGCCGAGACGGTTACATAATCTTTGCTGAAGATTTCCTCCGCGCGCGCGCGCACCTCGCCGGCCAGCGTGTCCAGGTCATAGCCCTGCGCCACGCCGGCTGTGATCTGCGCCGTGTTTTGCGCCACGCCCGCGCCGCCGAGGAGCGCCGCCATGCTCGCGCCGCCGCTGCCGACGACGGCCTGGTACACCTCAACTTTGCCCTCGTCCTGAAGCTCCTGAGCGTATGTCTCCATTTCAAGCACCAGCGCGTTGGTCTGGATGATGCTCGTTCCCTGTGGCAGGCTTATATTGATGGTGATCTGCGGCTCGCCAAAGGGAGGAATGAAGGTCTGTGGCCGGTTCGCCATCACGAACATGCTGGCGACGAACAGCACCCCGGCAATCACGAGCACGACCAGGCGGTGTTTGAGCGCCCATTCCAGCATCGGTGTGTAGATGCGCAGCAGGCCGCGCTTCTTCTCCGCCTCGGAGATGCGCCCGGCTTCCACGCCCTGCCCGCCTCCGGGAGCGCTGCCGGCGCTCACGAACTGCCGCGCCAGCA
>DAOTXU010000202.1:0-1788 GCA_034435135.1 Anaerolineae bacterium
GGCTGACGCGGCAAAGCGCGCGCAGCTTGAGCGCGCCGTTGGCTTCACGTTCGAGGGCGCGGTTAATGTGCGCGCGCTGCTCGATGTGGTGGTCAACGACATCGGCCTGGAGCGCGTGCGCGCGCTGGTGACGCGCCCGCTGGAAGGGCTGCGCGTCGCCGCGTACTACGGCTGTCTGCTCGTGCGCCCGCCGGAGGTGACCGCCTTCGACGACCCGGAGCACCCGGTCACGATGGATCGCATCCTGGAGGCGCTCGGCGCGGACGCGCGCCCCTACGCCTACGCGACCGAATGTTGCGGCGGCGCGCTCTCGCTCACCGCGCCGAAGTCGGCGGCGCGCATGGTGGACCGGCTCGTCTCCCGCGTGCGCGAGGCCGGCGCGGCGGCGATGGCGGTCAGTTGCCCGCTGTGCCAGATCAACCTGGAGATGCGGCAATCCGGCGGGGAGAAGATGCCGATCTTCTACATCACCGAGTTGATGGGGCTAGCGTTCGGCCTGCCCGAAGCAGAGAAGTGGTGGAAGATGCACCTGATTGATCCACGGCCAATCCTGCGCGCAACCGAGGTGAGCCATGCGTGAGAACGGCGGCAACGGCCACAAGGGCGGCAAAGTCGGCGCGGTGCTCGTCGTCGGCGGGGGCATCGGCGGGATGCAGGCCGCGCTCGACCTGGCCGAGGCGGGGCTGTACGTCTACCTGCTCGAACGTTCGCCGGCCATCGGCGGCACGATGGCGCAACTCGACAAGACCTTCCCCACCAACGATTGCGCCATGTGCATCATGTCGCCCAAGCTGGTCGAGACGGGCCGGCACCGCAACATCGAGATCATCACCACTGCCGAGTTGATGGACCTGCAAGGCGAGCCGGGGAACTTCACCGCGCACGTGTTGCAACACCCGCGCTACATCGACATCAAGAAGTGCACCGGCTGCGGCGACTGCGCCGCCGTCTGCCCCAACGCGCTGCCGGATGAGTTCAACGCCGGCCTCAGCACCCGCAAAGTCGTGTACAAACTCTACCCGCAGGCGATCCCCAACGCCTTCGCCATCGCCAAGGCCGGCGTCGCGCCGTGCCGGGATGCCTGCCCGATCCATCAGCGCGCGCAGGGTTACGTGGCGCTCGTGCGCGAGGGCCGCTATGCCGACGCCTATCGCACCATCTTAGAGGACAACCCCTTCCCCAGCGTGTGCGGGCGCGTGTGCAACCGCCGCTGCGAGAACGCCTGCTCACGCAACCAGATTGGCGAAACGCCGGTTAACATCATGGCGCTCAAGCGCTTTGTGGCAGACTGGGTGTATGAGAACCCTGACTCTCATCCCCCAACCCCCTCGCCGGCCGGCGTAGCCGGGGATGGGGCGCAATCCGTCGCCATTGTCGGCTCCGGGCCGGCGGGCCTGACCTGCGCGCGCGACCTGGTCCGCGCGGGGTGTCGCGTCACGGTGTACGAGACGCTGCCTGTCCCCGGCGGCATGATGCGCGTCGGCATCCCCGAATACCGCCTGCCCGATGCGCGTGTCCAGGCCGAGATCGACGCCATTCTCGCGGAAGGCGTCGAACTCAAGCTCAACACGCGCGTGGATGACATCGCGGCGTTGCGGCGCGAGTACGACGCGGTGTTCGTCGCGGTCGGCGCACACGAGGCGGTGAGGCTGCCCATCCCCGGCCACGATTTGCCGGGCGTGTATGGCGCGACAGATTTTCTGCGGAGCGTGGCTTTGACCGCACCGCCTAGTTCCCTCCCCACGCACGACCTCACCCCCCCTGCCCCCTCTCCACACAGTGGAGAGG
>DAOTXU010000203.1:0-12318 GCA_034435135.1 Anaerolineae bacterium
AGGGCAAACAGATTCTTGATCAGTTCAATGTTTTGTGGAATATTGGACATGGGATGGCCTTTGGCTCGCTTCGGTCTTGCACCCTTAAGCTTGCCCGAAGGTCATCCCTTTTGCCAAAATAGCCAAAGTCCAGAGTAGCTCCCAGGGAGCTACTGTAAATTGGCGCGTCACCAGCTATTCGGATACGCCCTCAGTCGCGGCGATTTGTCTTCATTTTACGTCCCACTGTACAATAGGCCCAGGACGCGCACCCCCTCAGATCAAAGACGGTGATATGGCTGACCAGGCGCAAGAACTGTTGAAAAAAGGCATCGCCGCCGCGCAAGCCAAGCAGAACGACCAGGCTCGTGCGCTGCTGCAACAGGCGGTACGGCTCGACCCGACGAACGAGACCACCTGGCTCTGGCTCAGCAGCGTGGCGCGCGACAACCAGGAGCGCATCTTCTGCCTGCGCCAACTGCTCAACATCAGCCCCAACAATGAGATGGCAATCAAGGGGCTGCGCGCGCTGGGCGTCTCGGTGCAGAAGCCGGAAGAAACGTCGGGCGGCGTGCCCATCCCCAGCGATCAAGCGCTCGCCTCCGCGCAGCCCGCACTCGACGCGATCCTGCACGAGTACAACGCGCGATCAGAGCCGAACCTCGGCTTTGAGTGGGTCGCCAAAACGCGGGGGCGCGCTGGCGAGCGCAGCAGCATTTACCTGAGCCTGGGCGTGGCTGCCGCTGTGGTAGCGGTAGTGGGGGTCATCCTGGTCGTGCTGGCCGCCGTCGTCGTGCCGCAGGTACAGGTTCTGATGGGGCCGACGATCACGCCCACCCCGCGCCCGTTCACGCCGACCCCCACTCCAACCGAAGGCCCGACCGAGACGCCTTCGCCTATGCCGCGCGTCAGCCTCACGCCCAGCTCCACCTACGAACCGGAGGTGCCCGACGGGGCGGATGCGTTCAGTCGGTCGAGGCACCTGACGGCGACACCCGTCTATTACACGACCCCGCACCCGGCTGTGGCCGACGCGGTTGACGCCGGCAGAGCTTACGCCGAAAAGCGCTACGACGACGCGATTGCGTTGGCGCGGCGCGCGCGCGCCAACTCGCCAGGCCAGGAGCGCGCCTTGCTCGATACGTTCTTCTACGAAGCCATGTCCCAGGCCATGAAGGAGAACTACACTCAGGCCGTGGATGTGCTCCGCGCTGCGCTGGCCATCGACAACATCGCGCTGCTGAACGCTGGTCTGGGCTACGTGTACTACCAGATGGGCCGGCTTCAGGACAGCGCACGCTACAACCAGACAGCCATCAACCAGGATAACCAGCTGGCGCTCCCCGTGCTGACGCAGGCGGACGTGTATCTGGCGTTCGGCCAGCCGGGGGATGCTCTGAACCTCGTCGAGAGCGCGCTCAAGCAGCCGCGCCTTGTGTACGACGTGAACCTGATCGTCAAGCGGGGCGAAGCCCACCTGGAAATGGGCGATTACAGCAGCGCCCTCGCCGACGCGCGGCTCGCCCTCTACATCGACCCGCTGGCGGAGAGCGCGCACCTGCTGGCGGCGCGCACCGACATCGCGCGTGGGGAGTACGGCGCAGCCGTGCTCGACCTGCGGGATTACCTGTTCTACTATCCCGGCAGCATCCTCGGCTGGACCTTGCTGGGCGAAGCGCGCTACGGCGAGGGCAACCTGAACATGGCGCTGGCCGCCTACGCCCAGGCGCTCGCCGCGGACGCCGGGATCCGCGAGGAGCTGACGGCGCACCTCTCGCGCGGCAACCTGTACCTGGCGCGGGAGCTGTACCCAGAGGCCTTTGCCGACTTCGACGCCGCGCTGAAGATCGCTGAAAACCGGCGCGTGCGCAAGAGCCGGGCGGTCGCTGCTTTCCAAACCGGGCGTTTTGAGGTCGCGCAGGAGGATGCAGAGGCGGTGCTCGCGGTCGAGCCGAACAACGGTGAGATGCGCCTGCTCCTCGGCCAGGCACTGGTGATGCAGGAGGAGTACGAGCAGGCTCAGGCCGCCCTCAACGCCGCCCTGGGGCAGAACCTTACGCGCAGCCAGCAGGCGTCCGCGTTTGAATATCTGGCGCGCGCTTACTATCACGAGGCCGAAGCGCAAACGCCCGGCGCGCGCGACCTCGGCCCGGCGCTGGACGCGATCAACCAGGCGCTCGCGCTCGAAGAGAGCGGCTCGCGCCACTACTATCGCGGCCTCATCCTGGAACTGGCCGGGCAGCCGGGCTTGGCGAAGGCCGATTACGAATGGGTGCTGACCTGGGGCGACGTATACGGCTATCCTTTCCTGGTCGATGCCAGCGACCGGCTGGAGGAGGTCAGCGCCCTGCCCACCGCCGCTGCCACACCCTCGCCCACACCCGCGCCCGGACGCTAAGAGCCTGACGCCCGCGCCGCCGACAGCCGTAGTAGCTTTAACCTGCAACCTTGTCGGCAGCGCGATGGTATCGATTTGTGAGGGAGATCGTTGGACACTGAAACCACTACAAAGGCCGCGCCAGCAATCACGCGCACGGCCATCGTGCTGATCGGCGGCTACATCGCCTTGCAGATGATGTCGGACATCGCCGCTACGAAAGTCATCCTCGTTGGCCCGCTGGTGATGGACGCCGGCTTCATCTACTCGCTGACGTTCACCTGGCGCGACCTGATCCACAAGCGGTTGGGCATCCAGGCGGCGCGCACGTCGATCTTGCTGGCGGGCGTCATCAATGTATTCATGGCGCTGTACTTCCAGTTCGTGGTGTGGCTGCAACCGGAGTCCAGTTGGGCGGAAGTCGGCGGACAGGCTGCCTGGGAATTCGTGTTCGGGCTGGTGCCGCGCATCGTGACCGCCAGCATCATCGCCGAGGTGCTCGCCGAACTGACCGACACCGAGGTCTACCGACTCTGGATGGAGCGACGCACGCGCCGCCTGCCGCAATGGACGCGCGTGCTGGCCTCGAACGCGATCAGCATCCCGCTGGACAGCTTCCTGTTCGTGACGATTGCCTTTGCGGGCGTGCTCTCTGTGGACGCGCTGGCTGCTATGTTCCTGAGCAACATCTTTGTCAAGGGCCTGTTCTCGCTGGCGTCGATGTGGTTGATCTACGTCGTGCCGTCACGCAGAGGCGTCGCACCCGCCGCGGGCGCTGTACGCGGCGGCATCCCGGAAGCCTGAAGTGCATGATGGGATGCCCGAACTCTTGTAGCTTCCTGGAGGCCTGGCGCTTTTTAGGAAGCGATGCCTTGTGCAACACGCACCCGACCCTGTTATAATGCGCGATATGTTAGGGTAGGTGCAACACCCGGTAGAGGGCCAGATGATGCGAAACAAATCTCCAAACTCTTGGACAATCACGATGTGGTTTCTGGCGGCGATTGTAGGGGTGCTTTGCCTTATTGTGGGATTGGAGAAACTGGTGACCTCCTTCATCCCTGAAGCCGAAATGCCTGCTATTCTTCAAACACTTACGCTACAGTTCCTTTCCCCGGCGCTACGGTCTATCCTGTTTATTGCTTTTGGCGCGCTGACGCTGATTATGGGTCTGGCCTTGCTGCGCCGGGACACCGGCGTGCGCGACGTGGGCCGTTCGCTTGTCAAGAGCATCGCGCCGGGCTGGCCGGACAGCCACAAGCGCCCAAAGGTCGTGATCTTCGCCGGCACCGAGGGGTTGATGATGCTTCTGCGCATCGCCAAGCAGATGCCCTGGGACGTGGTGGGAATCGTGCCGCCGGTGGGCGGCGGGGTGTCGTTTGCGCGCCTGCGCCGCGAGCTGGACATCTCGCCGGATCAGATCGTGTTCCCGACGCTGTACCCGGTCGAGGTCGTGGCCGAACTGGAGAACGGCGAGCAACTGGTCGGCGAGATGGCGATTGCCACCAACCGCTCCGGCAGCCGGATTAAGTCGGTGCGGTTGGAGACGCGCATCGCGCCGACCGACCAGATGCCCGACGTGGATCACCTGGGCGCGCCGGAGTTGGAGCCGCTGCTGCGCGAAGCCGACGCGCTGGTCATCGGGCCGGGGTCGCTGTTCACCAACCTGATCCCGACCCTGCTGGTGAAGGAGATCAACGAGGCGCTGCGCACCACCGACGCGCGCAAAATCTTCGTGTGCAACATCATGACCCAGCCCAACCAGACCACCGGCTTCACCGTCGCCGACCATGTGCGCGCGATTCAGGACAACTGCGGAATCCAGTTGGACTACGTGCTGGTGGGCCGTCCGGTGAACGTGTCGCAGGCGGTGTTGGGCCGCTACGAACAGTCCGCGTCGGAAATTGTCGGACAGTTGAGCCGGCCCGACGACCCTTCGTACCTGGCTCTGTTCGACGGCACATCGGGCGAGATTCGCCTGGTACACGGCGCGATCCTGGTCGAGCGCGACGACCTGATCGCCGAGCAGACCATTGTCACGCACGGCGAGGGCGCGAAGGTCGTGCTCCGCCACAAACCCGACGTGCTCGCCGCCGCCATCACCGAACTGGTCCAGGACGTGGCGTTGCAGGCGCGGCTCTCGGTCAGCCGGGCGGTGTTCCGTGAGTACGACGTGCGCGGCGTGGCCCACGAGGAACTGACCGAGCGCACCATGTATGTGATGGGCCGGGCGTTCGGCACATTCGTGCAGCGGCGCACAGGCCGCAACCGCGTGGTGATCGGCTACGATGTGCGCCTGTCCTCGCGCGCGTTCCACGACCGGTTTAGCCGGGGCCTGCTCTCCACCGGCTGCCAGGTGCTCGACGTGGGCATGGTGCCGACGCCGCTGTTACAATTCGGCGCGGCGCGCGAGTTCACCGACGGTGCAGCGATGATTACCGCCAGCCATAACCCGCCGGAGTTCAACGGCGTCAAACTACACCTGGGAGTCAACCCGGTCTCCGGGCCGGAGCTGCAACACATCGAGCGCATCGTCGCCGCAGGCCAATTCGTTAAAGGCGAAGGCACGGTCGAGCGCCCGGAAGTGGTCGAGCCTTACCTGAACTGCCTCCGGGCGAAGGCCAAGCCCAGGCGGTCGCTTAAGGTTGTGGTGGACGGCGGCAACGGCGTCGCCGGGCCGCTGGCGGTCCAGGCGTTGGAGATGCTGGGCTGCGCGGTGGTTCCTTTGTATATTGAACCGGACGGCGCCTTCCCCAACCACGCGCCCGACCCGCTGGAAGAGGAAAACGTCGAAGACCTTAAGCGCGTGGTCGTTGAGAAGGGGGCAGACCTGGGCATCGCCTTCGACGGTGACGGCGACCGCCTCGGACTGGTGGACGAAACCGGCGCGGTGGTGTGGCCGGACCAATATCTGTCGCTGTTCGCGCGGCAGATTCTCCAGAATGGGCCGGCCAAGATCGTGTTTGAGGTGCGCTGCTCACAGGCGCTGGTGGACGACATTATCGCACACGGCGGGGTGCCGGTCATGGTCCGGTGCGGGAGCGCGTCCATCTTGCAGCGGATGCGCGAGGAGCGCGCCTCGTTGGGCGGCGAGTTGAGCGGGCACGTGTTCTTCGACGACCCCCCAATCACCTACGACGACCCGATCTACGGCGCGTGCAAATTGATCGAGTTCCTCGCCGCGCAAGACAAGCCGCTCTCCCAACTGGTAGCAGCGTTGCCGAAGTACTATAGCTCGCCGGAGATTCGGCTCCACTGTCCCGATCACCGCAAGTTCGACGTGGTTGAGCAGGTGAAACAGTGCTTCCTGAGCGGTGAATGCGCGGCGAACATCGCCAAAGTGATTGACGTGGATGGGGTGCGCGTGGCGATGCAGGACGGGGCGTGGTTCCTGGTGCGCGCGTCGAACACGCAGGCGCGGCTGTCCATTCGCGTCGAGGCTAAGACCGAGGAGGGGTTGCAGGCGCTCAAGACCATGCTTGGCGAGGTGCTGGCGCGGATCATGCCGGAAAACCGCAAAGAGATCGAGGAAAAGCTTCTTACCGGGGCGCGGGTTGCGGTGTAGCGCGCAGGAGTTCAGGCCGGGGGTTTGAGTCCCCTGGCTGACTTGTACTGCCAAAAGCTATCCAATCTCCCCAGGATGTCTTTATCTCTGGGGAGATTTGATTGCCGTGTAGATCATGCACAATCACAACCCCTACACGGAGGCCGCCATGCCCCCGAACGTCGTGCTCATCTTCGCCAAAGCGGGCTTACGGCGCGCGTCGCGCATCAAACGTGGCGGGGCAGGGCTGTCTGATGCGGCCAGGCAGCGGGTTTAAGCCCCCTGTCCAGGGGATAAGCTCTATATCTGCACGAACTGCGAGGCGCTCAACACAAACAGTGTGACGCAATGCTCCTGATCTTCAGGCTTGGGAGCGCAGGCGCTTCGGATGACCTGGAGCGCGCCTTCAACGTCATTGTCCGGCACGCCGCACATCAATGTCGTGTTGCCCCGGCGCAGAAACCCGCCGGAACTGGCGAGGCGGGTCACGTGGTAGTCGTTCTCCACCAGGGTGTTGGAGACCGCATCCACGAGGTCAGCCCGGACAATGGCGAGAATGATTTTCATCGTCCGCCCCTAGATTTGTTCAAAGTGCTCGATCTCCAACACAAACACGGCAGCGCCGCCCACTTCAACCTCGATGTGCCCATGCAGGTCGAACCCGCTCTCCGCGCCGACCAACGGCAGGGGCGTGAAGTGGCGTCGTCGGTGGCAGTGCTTTTCCAGAATGCGCAACGCATTTTCGACGCTCGTGTCGTCTACACCCATCAGGAGGGTGGTGTTGCCCTCGCGCAAGAAGCCGCCCGTGGAGGCCAGGCGCGTGAGATAAAAGTGCTCGCCGACCAGCGCTTGAACACTGGCGTCGGCGTCTCGGTTCTGGACTACGGCGACGATAAGCTTCATCGGCGTCTGTGCAATCCTGCCTGCTTCACACCAATTTGGGACTTTTGGGACTGTCCATTTCTCATTTTACCTCACCCCCTCTCCCCCTCTCCGTAAACGGAGAGGGGGAGCAGAGGTCTGGAGAGTCCCCTCTCCAGCAATGGAGAGGGGATTAAGAGGTGAGGTTGACCCGCACAATCCAAGAACCGGAAAGCCCTACACACCAATGGTCATTATAGCAGGATTCAGGCGCTCATCAGGGTAGAGAAACAATGGATGTATTGTTGACCCACTCACACGCGCGTGACGTAGCGCCCGTCGCGGGTATCGACGCGGATTCGGTCGCCGACGTTCACAAAATTCGGCGCTTCGACCACAAGGCCGGTCTCGGTGGTGACTTTCTTGGTGACGCCGGTCGCGGTGTCGCCCGCGATGGCGATCTCAGCGTCAACCACCTCATAATCAACGGTCGTGGGTAGTTCGTAGTCAATGATTTCGCTCTCGTAGGTCTTCAGCTTCAACTCCATGTTCTCTTTGAGAAAGAGCACATCGTCCCCAAAGACGCTCGCGGCGAGGGTCGGCTGCTCGTAAGTCTCCACGTTCATGAAGTGCAGGAACTCGCCATCAGAATAGAGATATTCCACCGGGACGGTCTCCACGCGAATGTCCTGCACCCGGTCGCCGGAGGTGAAGGTGCGCTGGATCGTCGCGCCAGTGCGCAGGTTGCGCAGGGTGGTGCGGATCGTGGCGTTACCGCGACCGGGCTTGTGGTGCTGGTAGGTGAGCACCTTGTAGAGTTCGCCGTCGAGGGTAAAGGTAACGCCTTTGCGGAGATCGTTAACGTCGATCATAAACTCGCCTCGTACTGATGTCAGACTAAACGCAGGGAGATTATACGGAGCGCCGCAGGGAGCGTCAAGACTGCATGGCCTCGCGCAGAATTGCCCTTGATCTGATGAAAACACGAGCGGGCTGCGGAGCACGCTCCGCAACCCGCCTGGGTTGTCTCGGACAGTGGGCTTAAGCCCACTGTCTCCAGTGGGAACTACTCGGCGAGTTCCGCCACAGCCTCGTCAGCGCCCGCTTGCAGGTCCGCGACGATGGCCTCGATGTCGTCGCCCTGGATGGCGCGGGCGACGGCCTCGTCCATCAGGTCGCGGACCATCTGGTAGCTGATGACCTGCGGTTCGTACACCAGCTTGGTGGTGCTCAGAAGCTCATAAGCGATGGCGAAGTGCGGGTTCTCCGTCAGGTAATCCTGGATGTATTCGACCGTCGAGGCGCGGGTCGGGAAGTAGCCGCTGATCTTCACCCACTCCGCCTGGTTCTCGGCGTTGGTGAACCACTTGAGGAACAGCCAGGCCGCAAGCTGCTGCTCCGGGTTCGTGACGGGCATGGAGATGCTGCCGCCGTACACATCCAGGACAGCTTCGCCGCCTTCCGCGAAGGGCAGCGGCGCAACTGTCCACTCAAAGGGGCCGGCAGCGCCCTCGGCGACTGCCTCTTCATAGAAGGGCAGGCCGGAGGAGCTGCCGAACGTGAACAGCGCCTTGTAGTTGCCGAAGTCGGCTTGGTTGCCGAAGTTCTCCGGGTTTTGGGTGAGGCAGCCGTCGGCGGCAAGTTCCTGTAGGACCGTCAACGCCTCGCGCACCTCCGGCGTGTCGAAGGTGTACGCGGAGCCGTCCTCGGTGATGATGCTGCTGCCCAGGCCCATGACCATCGTCGCAAAGTTCGAGGCGCTGTCGTACCAGGACACGCCGAAGGTCCCCGCGTCAGCGTCGGTGGCGGCGCAGGAGACTTCCTTAAAGGCGGCCCAGGTAGTGGGCGGGGCGTCGTAGCCCAGTTCGTTCAGCCACTCGACGTTGACGTACATCAGCGCCGCCGAACGGTTGGGCGGGAAGCCCAGGCGCTGGCCGCCGTACTCCGGGTGTACGTCCTGCGCCCAGAAGGTGGGGTAGAAGTCGGCGACTTCCTCCTCGGTCAACCCCCACTTCGGACTGTTGACGTAGATGTTGAGATCCACCAGCGCTTCCGCCTGCTGGTAGAAAGCCTGGTCGTTCTGGTAGCCCACCACGAGGCTGGGCAGCTCGCCGCTCTGGATCGCGGCGTTCATCTTGTCGCGGATGTCGTTATAGCTGCCCTGGTTGATGGCCTCAACGGTGATGCCCCACTCGTTGCTCCCGTTGAACGCGGCGATCAGCTCCGCGAGCTTTTCCTCGCGGCTGCCGCTGTGGTTGTGCCACCACACCACCGTCTGCCCGGTGGGATCAACAGCGGCGATCGGGTCCTCCTGCGCGCTGATAACGCCGACCCCCAGAGTGGACAGGATTAGCGCGACGAGCACGAAAGCCTTAAGCCATTTGGTCGAGAACATTTTTCCCTCTCCTCCGTGACATACTTTTGCTGAGCTGGCAGAGTTAAAGTGTTGATCGGTCAGCAACGGCACTCTCTGTCCCTAAGCACCTCCTTGAGATGTGCGCAAGGGGTTGGTCCCCTCGTTAACCCTTCAGACCTGTCGTGGCGATGCCTTCGGTGAACTGCTTTTGCACCAGGAAGTAGAGCACCAGGATCGGGATGATGGTGATGACTGAACCCGCCATCTGCAGGTGCAGGTCTGGACCGGCCTCCGTGACGAACATCGACAGGCCATAGGCGACCGGACGCCACTCATCCGTGTTGGTTACGATCATCGGCCATTGCAGCGCGTTCCACGAGCCGACGAACGTGAAGATCACCACCGTCAGGATCGCCGCGCGCGAGATCGGCACGACAATTTGCCACAGGAACCGGAAGTGCCCCGCGCCGTCGATGCGCGCCGCGTCCCACAGTTCGTCAGGAATCTGCGAGAAGAACTGGCGCAATAGGAAGATGCTAAACGCGCTCGCCATGAAGGGAATCGACAGCGCCGCCGGTCTGTCCATCCATTCGATCGGCCCAATGCGGTCCAGCCAGATCACGGTCAGGTAGTTGGGGATGATCGTCACCGCCTCCGGGATCATCATCGTCGAAAGGAACAAGAAGAACAGGAAGTTGCGCCCATAGAACTGCATCCGCGCAAAGGCGTAGGCCGCGAGCGTGCAGAAGACCACCTGGCCGGCGACGGTCAGCGCCGCAATGATCGCGCTGTTGCGCACAAAGAGCGCAAAGTTGGCCCCCTCCCACGCCTCGACATAGTTCTCGAAGTGCAGCTCGGTAGGCAGCGCCCGCCCCGCGAGCGCCTGCCCCTGCGTCATCAACGAGGTGCTGAACATCCACGCGAGCGGCAACAGCGCGACAACCGCGCCCAGCACCAGCACCACATAGCTGAAGACGCTGAAGAAGCTCAACGGCGGCGGCGGTTTTCCCATGGTGGCAGCCGCCGTCGGTTTCCACTGCGCCTGTTCCTGCGTCTGGCTAACCATAGAACACCCTCTTGGCCGCAATGCGGTTCTGGACCAGGGTCAGCGATAGGATGACGGCGAACAGCACAAACGCCATCGCCGAGGCGTAGCCCAGGCGCGAGTTACGGAAGAACTCCTGGAAGATGGTGATACTCACCGTGTCAACCGTGCCGAGCGCCGCCCCGGTCCGCAGCACCCAGATGTGGTTGAAGGCCTTGAACGTGCCGATGATCGCAATCAACGAGAGGAAAAACGTCGTCGGCGAGAGGAGCGGCAGGGTGATGTGCCGGAAGAGCGCCCACCTGCCGCCGCCGTCGATCTTGGCCGCCTCGTAAAGCTCGGTCGGGATAGCTCCCAGCCCGGCCAGAAAGACGACCGTATCGTACCCGACGAACGTCCAGATGCCATACAGGATGATGACCACCAGCGCCATGCTCGGCCCTGCCGCCCACGACGGCAACGTAATCCCCGCGCCCGAAGCGAGCAATTCGAAGATGCCGCGCGGCTCAAGCACCCATTGCTGCGGCGCGACGCCAAAGGTGCGCAACACCTGGTTCGCCAGCGAGTCGGCGCGGTTAGCGAAGATGATACGGAACACCGCCGCCGACGCCACCGCCGGCGTGACATAGGGAATGAAGTAGATCATGCGGAAGATGGACTGGCCGCGAATGCCCTGAAACAGCAGGTACGCCAGGAAGAGCGAAATCACAAGCTGGAAAGGCACCGTGCCGAGCGAGTAATAGACCGTGACCAGGAACCCCTGCCACAGATCATCGTCGCCCGCCGCGATGACCAGCGGCAGTTCGCCGATGAGAATCCACCCGCCGACGATCAGCGCCCCGGCGGCCAGCAGGATCAGCATGGTGCGCAGGTTTGAAGATTGCCCGCCCGCGCGGTTCCAGATCACCCACGCCAGCCCCAGCAGCACAAACCCCGCGCTGATGGTCACGATGCGCACCCAGGTGTCCACTTCCGCGCCAGTTTCGACGGCGGCGGCATATTGCGCCTGCACCTGGCTGTACGTGAACGCGAGGACGAGCGCGCCGACAACGATCAAGCCGAACATGAAAGCCAGATGGGTGTAATAGTACGACGGCTCCCTGCCCGGTCTGGCTCGCGCAACCCACGCGGCGAGCGCCAACGCCGCCAGGATGACGACGAACGAGAGCCTCATCGCCTCTACGACTTCCGGGACCTGGAACGTTTCGCCGAGCAGGCGCATGACCAGCTCATCCGTGCGCACCTGGCCTTTGAGCTTGTCGCCAATACCGAGCAGCCCCGGCAGCCAGATCACGGTGAAGCGCACGAAAAGCAACACGCCCGCGGCCGATGCCGCCGCCGGGAGCAACCACTGGGAGGGCAGCCGCTCGTTGTGTTCGGCGGCCTTCTTCCACACGCGCCGCGCCATCCAGCCCGCGCCGACGAGCGCCCCAACCCCCAGCCAGAACGCGCCCACGTAGGCGAGCACGCTGATCGCTCTGGTATAGTTGTCCATCCCCGTGAACGGGCCGGGCACCAGGCGCCACTTGTGCAGGCTCACATAGAGCGCAAAGCCGACAGGGAAGATGCCGAAGAGGAAAATGATGGTCGCCGCCGGGGCCAGGAACAGGTAAGCGGTCAGATTCTCTTTCAGAATACGCCCACGCTTGCTGGCTAAGAAGCCCCGCACCCCTCCAACCGCTTGCGGATATAGGGGGGTTTCTATCGGAGCGGCTACCGGCGTCGTTGATGACGATGGTGAGGACGCGCTCATTGAAGTCTCCCTGTTAAACTCCTCCGATGCGATCCTCGCACGTGGACACCACAGATTTTACCGCATTTGCCCCACACAACCATGCCCTTCCATCCAGCTTATCGCAAGAATTCTCTAACGCGGATTGAGGACCTTTCGTATCGGCGATATACAGAGGCGACAAGTATAGAGGTCCCATCTTAAGCCACAACTTGCGGAGTTTTAAAACCTATTTAAGAAGCCGTTTGAAAACTAGCTACCGGACATCGGACAGTTGTTCTATGGTGTGTGCTCGTCGGTCTTGGTTTTACCTCACCCCGGCTTCGCCGGACTCTAGCCCCCGTCCCCCTCTCCGCACGCGGAGAGGGGGAGTCGGTCCTGTTCAGCGTCTGCAGTCCCCCTCTCCATACATGGAGAGGGGGAC
>DAOTXU010000204.1:0-5062 GCA_034435135.1 Anaerolineae bacterium
GCCTGCAACTGCGCGAACCCGCTATTAAGGGATTGGTTTATGATCTCCATGTCTGACTGTGTCTCCAGCCCGCCGCCATCTTCGCAACAGAGCAGCTTGAACCACTTTTATTGTAACCCTTCGGCGGCGCAAAGAGCACAGGTCAGACCAGTGCATTCTTCGCGTGGAGCAGGCGGCAGCGAGTGAGTGGACGCGCGTCAAGGGCCACAATACCGGCCTGGGTAAAGTAGCCCTATAGCCCTACTTCTTGTTGTGGTGGAGACGTGCTATTATCTTGATGGATGCAGACGGACGATCAGCGTTGAAGGGATAGGAGGTTTCCATGCGACGAGCGATGCTCCTGGTTGTGCTTGTCATGCTGCTGAGCGGTCCGGCGCTTGGGGCTGCGACCGCGCCAGCCACGCGGCCCGAAACCACGTTGACCGGCGCGGCGTTGATCCCCGACGCTTATGGCGGCTTTTTCGGGTTGGTCGCCGGCCCCGATCTGCCCCAGACGCTCGCGCGATTGCGCGCGTTGGCCGGCGCGCCAGCCGCCCCAGAGGCCGTGATCCAGGAAGTGGCGGAGGCGATCTTCCCCGACAGCGGGATCAACTACGCCGCCGACATCGCCCCCTGGCTGGGTGACGAGATGGCAGTGGGCGTTGATCCCACCACGCTTGAAGCCGAACCTGACTTCGTGGCGCTGATCGCAACCACGAACACCACCCTCTCGGATGCGTTCGTGCAAAAGCTGATCGTGTACCTCGGCAGCCAGGGTGAGCAGATCGCGCCCATTGTGCACCAGAACGTCGTCGTGTACGCCGGCCAAAGAGTCGCTCTGGCGACATTCAACGGTTATGTAGCCTACGGATCGCTGGATGGGGTGAAAGGCGCTATCGACGTGAGCGCCGGCCAAGCGACCCCGCTGATGGAGACAGTGGGTTTCCAGCAGGCCGCCAGCGGCCTCTCGTCCAACGCGCTGGCGAGCGCTTACCTGAGCGGCGAAGCGCTCAAAGGCGCTCTCGCCAGCGTCGGGGTAGACCTCAGCCCGCTGCTGGGCGAGGTATCGGTGACGGGTATGGGGATGGCGTTCTCGTCTGAGGGGCAGCCGCCGGCGGCCCGGTTGGACCTGTCGCTTGGGTGGTCGCAGTCGGTGGACGGGCCGGTGCTCAACACGGCGACCGCCGGGACCGCCGTAGCGCAGGCGGTGCCACAAGACGCACTCGGTTTCTTGGCGTCGTATGACGTGCGATGGCCGATTCGAATCGGTCTGTACCTGTTCGCGGCACAGATTTATCTCAACCAGGTGTCGGAAGCCCTGGCGACCGGTGCGCCGCCTCCCCAAGCGCCGACCGGCAACCAACTGGCGGCGCAGGCCAACGGCCTCATCGCTCTGGCGAACCTTACGCTCGCCCAGCAGCTTGGCGGCGCGTTCGACCTTGAGGAGAACCTGCTCAAGTGGATGAGCGGCGAGTACGCGATTGCGTTCCTGCGCAACCCATCGGGGTTGTACGGTGATCCACGCATCCCGGCGGACGTGGCCGCCATGACGCAGGTGATCGACCGCAACGCGACCCTCAACACGGTCGAGATCATCAACCGCCTCCTGGCCTCGCAGTTGGGGCTGACCTCGGTCGCCATCAACCTGGGTGGGTACGATCTACGCGCCGTGCCCGACCCGGCGACGGGCGGCAACCTGTTCGTGTACGGGCTGGTCGGCGACTTCTTAGTCATCGCAACTGGCAATAGCATCGAGCAGATGATTAACGTGGCGAACGGCGCGACGCCCAACCTCGCCGCCAACGCAACATGGCAGGCGCGGGCGGCGGCTATCGAGCCAGCCACCGAGGGTGTGCTGTATTTCCCGGTGTCTGATTTCGTGAGCTACGCCCGCGCGTCGCTGACAGGCGACCTGCTTGCGGAGTTCGAGGCGTTCAACGCGCCGACGCTGGAGCCATACGACTATGTCCTGGCGACCGCCGACATGCGCGAAGGCGGTCTGTGGACGTTGTCGGTGCTCATCACCGCCAAGTAAGACGCGCGCAGTCTGGGGTGTGTAGGGTCGCGGGCTGCGCCCAAGGGTGCGTGTGCCCCTGCCAGGAATATCGAGAGAATACGCACCGTGAAGTTTCAACTGCCGGGGACCCGGCGCGCCCTCGCCCAGCAGCACTATGAACGCGCGCTGGAGTTCTACGACACCGGTCAGACCGAGATGGCGATTGCCGATCTCAGCGAGGCGATCAAGTACGACCGCAGTCGCACCGAGTTCTACGCCGCGCGCGGACTCATCTGGGCGGGACTAAGCGAACTCGCCTACGCCGAGTCCGACTTCGAGTCCGCGCGGCGGCTCGATGCGAACGAGATGATCGCGCATTACGGCCTGGGCATGGTCGCGCACGCCGAGGGGCGATACGACGACGCGATCCGCTGCTTCACGCAGGCGATTGAGTGCGACCCCTATCGCGGGGAGTGCTATTACTTCCGCAGCGTGTGTCACTATGAAAACGGCGCGTTAGAGCAGGCCGAGGTCGATATGGACTTCGCGCGCCAGCTCTTGCCACCCGAAGACCCGCGCCAGCTCGACGCGGCGCGGTGGCTGGGCCTCTACCGACGTGAGCGCGGGAAGATCAGGCGACGCCCGCGCCACCGCTGGGAAGATTGAACCGCGAATAACGCGAACAGCGCTAAGAGGATGCTGGCATGACTGACCCGATTCGGTTTGGCCTTGTGGGTTCCCCAGAAGAGACGCCGAAGCCCGGCGGCACCGAACGCGCCGTCCAGTACATGCGCGAGGCGTTGGGCTTCGACCACCTTGAGATCGCTTGGGTGCAGAGCGTGCGCGTCAGTGACGAGACGTGCGCCAGGATCAGGCAGGCCGCCGAGCAGTATGCCATCACGCTCAGCGTGCACGCGCCGTACTTTATCAACCTCAACAGCCAGACCGCCGACCTGATGGCGAAGAGCGACGAGCGCCTCCTCGCTGCCGCACGCAAAGGATACCTGTGCGGCGCGCAGGACATCGTGTTCCACCCCGGCAGCTATCACGAACAGCCGCCGGAACAGGTATACGACCGTGTAAAGGAAAAGCTGCTCGAACTGACGGGCATCCTGCGGGCGGAGGGCGTCAAGGTCACGCTGCGCCCGGAGACGATGGGCAAGCCGGCCATGTTCGGCTCGGTGGAGGAGTTGGTCCAGCTGAGCCAGGAAGTGCCCGGCGTGATGCCCTGTTTCGACATCGCGCACCTGCACGCGCGGGCCAACGGGGAATACAACACCTACGAGGAATACGCCGGCATCCTGAAAACCGTCGAAGGGGCGTTGGGCCGCCCCGCGCTTGAGCAGATGCACTTCCACCTATCGGGCATCGCGTACGGCCCCAAAGGTGAGAAGAAGCACATCCCGGTGCAGGAGGCCGACCTCAACTACCGCGCGTTCTTCCAGGCGCTCATCGACTTCGATGTGCGCGGCGCAGTGGCCGCCGAAGCGCCCGACGAATATCACGTGCCGGATGCGCAGCGGTTTCAGCGCGAGTTTCGAGAAATGCTGGCAGCAGCGCGCGGGTAGATCACATCATCACTACGCCAGCAATCGATACCACCGACGTGTTGCGGTCGTCCGCCGGACAGCGGTCATAGGCGACCCTGACCCCGCGCGCCGGGCTGAGCGTCCGCAACGCCATGTAGAACGGCGCGGTCCCGCACACGTTGCGCCGGTCCTTCTCGGCCTTGATGGCGCAGAAGAAGCCCTCCGCGTTGCCCTCGACGAGAGTCTGGATCAGCCGGCTGTCATCCACCTGAATCTGCGCCCGCTCCACGAAACTGAGCGGCGCGCCGCCGAACGCCGGCCCCAGGTGCGCCAGGTCGCCGGAGGCCATCACCAGCGTCTTTGGCGCGTTGACGATTGGACGCAGGTAGTCGATGACGGTGTTGAGCGTCGGGTCGTCCCAGGGGTTGGCCGCGCCCTCCATAAAGCGCTGGAACGAGCCGCACAGGATCGGCGCGACACGGCACGGCTCGCCGCCGCGCATGTGGTGCAGCCACGTGAGCGGCAACTCGATGGCGTGCTCGCCGACATGGTGTAGCTCATCCGCGAAGGCTTCCTCCTCACCGAGGTTCGCCGCCAACCCGTCGATGATCTCCCGATCGGTGGGCAGCACACCGTAGGGGGTGGCGTAGTGCTGCCGGGTGAGCGTGAGCCGGCTGGTCGGCGCGGCGTGGTCGGTGGCGAAGATCACAACCAACTCCGTCTCGCGGACCGCCTGCGCCGCCGAGGCCCACGTGCGCGCATAAGCGCGCCCGCCGCGCTGGTAGTCGATGTGCGGGCTGAGCACGCCGCGCGCGCCCGCGACCTCCTCCAGCGGTTCGCGCAAGCCGTCAAGGTAGCTGTCGAGGAGTTGGCACAGCGCTTTCGGGTCGGCAGGGTAGCCGTAGCCGGCGGAGGACGGCGCGCGGTGCGGGGCGGACCGGTACGCCTCCAGCGCGCGTTGATGCGCCTGGGCGAAGCGCTCGTTGTCCAGCAAGTAGGCATCGTCAAGCTGTTCAATCACGCGCTCCAGAAAGCCGTTGGGGAGCACAATACCGGTTCGCACCGCGAGCGCGGCGCGGATTTCCGAAGGGGCGCGCGTCCCATCGAGGAGCGGCACCAAGAATGCGAGTTGCTGCGGGAGAACCACCGCCTGGTCGCTGAGGCGCAATGGGTCGCGCAGCAGAAGGATTGACTGGCCGTTATGCACAATATTCTGGAAGCCGACGTTTCGCAGTTTGGGGTTGACGTTGTTTGCTGTCATTCAACACGCCCGTGATGTCAGGTGGTTTTCTGACCGGGGTTAACGTACACCATCCGGCGATAAGTGTCAACATCTGGGTGCCAGGGCTTTTGCAAAGTCGCTCGTTGCTTGTTCCCCTCACCCCCTGACCCCCTCTCCCACAGCGGGGCGAGGGGGGAAAGCCCGCCGCATTTGTCTGCAAAGTCCTAGCTACCGGACACTGAACGCATGTTCGAGAAAAAGGCTCTTGTATTCTCTTACCTCACTCCCTCGCCCTTCGGGCAGTCCCCCTCTCCATGCAATGGCGAGGGGGACTGC
>DAOTXU010000205.1:0-7289 GCA_034435135.1 Anaerolineae bacterium
GGGTGAGGTCAAGCGTTCTGAAAAACCATCAACACTTTAAAGGGAGACCACCTGATGAGCGTTATTCGCGCTATTCGCGGTTTCATTTTCTCTTCAATGGGCTTGCCCTCGCCGGCTCAACCTCTCTGTGAAAAGTGATGGGCGGTCAGGACGGGTATGTGGTGATGAAATCCTGGCAACGACTCTGTACAGCGCTTTGGTGAAACCCTGCCTCTCGCTATACAATCACCCCGAACTTCGCGCCTGCACCGGGGGGACGATGCACAAAATCACACTCAAGGGACCATGGCGCGCCATGCCCATCGCGCTGGACGACGACCCGACCCCCTTCGTCGCGCCGGACCTTTATGACGGCGACTGGCCTGCCATCCCCGAAGCGACGCACCTGCAACTGCACTTTTTCCCCCACGCGCCTTACTGGGGCGAGGGCCTGCGGCGGCTCAACGAACAGGCATGGGTCTACCGGCGGCGCATACCCCCTGATACAGTCCCCCCTGCCGGGCGCTATCGGCTGCAATTCGACGGCGTGGACTACTATGCCGACGTGTGGCTCAACGGCGTCCACATTGGAGAGCACGAGGGCGGCTTCACGCACTTCACCCTCGACGTGACCGATGGCATTCTGGCCGGCCCCGCCCACGCCGGGGGCGATAACGTGCTCGCGGTCGTGGTCCGCGCGCCCTGGGATCCGCCTGCGGGCGGCGGCTGGCCGGTGGGCCATGTGCGGCGCGGCATGGTCAAGGGGCTGTACGAACACGCCGACGGCCTCATTCCACCGAACGTGAACCCCATCGGGATATGGGCGCCGGTCCACCTGCGCGCCGGTGAACGGGTGAGCATCGAACATATCGGGATCCGGGCCGAAGTAAACGGCGCGGCGCACCTGGCGATCACGGTCGAGAACACCGATGACGTGGCGCGCACGCTCAACCTGCGCCTGGAAGTGCGCGCCGAAAATCACGATGGGCCGGGCCTCAGCACGGTGGTGAATTTGCACGCCGCGCCGGGCCTGACCGTTGTCGAGGAGACGCTGCAACTGGAGGAGCCGCGCCTGTGGCAGCCCTGGGAACAGGGCGCGCCGGACCTCTACGCGCTGGAGGCGACGCTCCACTACGACCCCGGCTATCCCCTCGACCGCCGCCGCGAGATCTTCGGCGTGCGCGAAGTGCACCTGGAACGCAGCGCCGAGCGCTTTGCCTATCACGTCAACGGGCGGCGGGTGTTCATCCGGGGGACGTCGTATATCCCCGACCTGTACCTGAGCCGCGTCACGCCGGAGACGCTGGCGCGCGACTTCGACCTGATGAGGGAGGCAGGGCTGAACCTGGCACGGGTGCACGTGCACGTCGGGCCGAAGGCGCTCTACGAGCTGGCCGACCGGCGCGGGTTGATGCTCTGGCAGGATTTCGAGCTGAACTGGCTCCACGATTATTCAGAGAATTTTGAAGCGCGCGCGCTGGCGTTGCAACGCGAGATGTTCCGGCACCTGGGCAACCATCCGAGCATCATCACGTGGTGCTGCTACAACGAGCCGACCATGCTGCTCGTGCACCGCGAGAACCTGCTCTTGCGCCCGGCCCCGGCGCTCTACGCGGACGCGCTTCAGCAAGACCCCGCGCGCCCGATCTTCCTGTGTTCGGGCCAGCGAGAGCACGACCTCTTGCGCGCTGGCGACGTGCACACGTACTACGGCGCAGTATGGAGCCGCCGCTTCACCGACGTGTACCGCCATCGGCCCCGCCTCGACACCGAGTTCGGCGTCGAAGCGCCCGCCGACCCGCGCACGCTCCGCGCCTGGCCGGACTTGTGGCGGCGGGCGCATCACCTGGCGGTCAGCTATCCGAAGCTGTGGGAGTACCAGGCGGAGTTGACGCGCTATCACATCGAGCGCTTCCGGCGGCTACGCTTCGAGCCGTGCGGGGGCTATATCCACTTCCTGCTCGCGGACCTCGCGCCGGGGGTCGGGTCCGGCGCGCTCGACGCGCTGCGCCGGCCCAAAGGCGGCTATGCGGCGTTGAAGGCGGCCTCGCAGCCGGTGCATTTCTTTATGGAACACGACGGGCGCGCGCCGGTCGCGTTGTGGGCGGTCAACGACCTGCCGCGCGACTTGAGTGGGTTGTGCGCACGGTGGGAGGTGCACGACGCGCGGGAGGAGGTGATCGTCGCGGGCGAGCAGTCCATTGACCTGCCGGCGGGGTCGCTTGTCAGGGCGGCGAACGTGGACTGGAACCTGGGCGAGGCAGCCCGCGATTGCTCGGTGACGCTGACGCTGGCAAACTCGGATGGCGAGATGCTGGTGCGCAACGTGTACAAACGCCCGTTTGCGCTGTCGGAGCGCCCGGCGGGCTATTGGAACCACGACCCGTACCTGGGCATGAAAGTGTTTGACCCAGAGGCACCGAGCATCATCGGCGCGCTGAACAGGCCGGTGCTGCGCCCGTTCGCGCCGCTGGTCTACGCAATCGTAGGGTGGGCACTGCGCCAGGCATTGCCGCCGCGCATCGCGCACCGGCTCGCGCAGGTGTTGGAAGTGGTGCGGGGGAGGAGGAGGCTATCAGAGCAATAGAACTCGTTGCTAAAAGGTCTCCCTATCTGAATATATTGGCCTTGTACTACACGCGAGGGGTAGTGAAAGCAGTTGAGTAGCAAGGTATTGTTCTGAACACTTAAAACCGGAACGATATGCCAACCTCCGGGCGGTTAAGTCAGCAAGCGTAGGCAACACGCGCAATTTAGCGCGGTAAAGTTCTCCTTGCCTAACATAGGGTGCCGCGTGCGTCTTTTAGCCTGTTCAACCATCTAGCGGCCTGCCTGCTAACCGCCGCTGATCGCCGGGAGAAAGTGGACTTCGCTCGTCTCCGTCAACCGATGACGTAACCGGTGTGCGCTCACCTGCCCATCGACCACCACCGCGATGTGGGGCCGAAGCTGGCCTCCATCGCACAACCGCGCTTCGATACCCGGGTATACCTTCTCCAGCGCAGCGATCACCTCGCGCACCGTTTCCCCCGGCACGTTGACCTGTGGTTGCCCGCCGGTCAGATCGCGCAGCAAGGATGGAATCCACACGACTGCCATTTTCAGACCCACCCCTCTACTGCGCTTGCGCTTCTTTTGCCCCCAGCGCTTCCAGAACGCGCGCGGGCGACATGGGCAGCACGTCCATGCGCACACCGACGGCCCGATAGATCGCATTGGCTAGCGCCGCCGGCGGCGGTACGATGGGGACTTCACCTGCGCCACGCACACCGTAGGGATGGCCCGGATTCGGCACTTCGACGATGACGGGATCAATCATGGGCACGTCCAGACAGGTGGGTATACGGTAGTCCAACAGACTGGCGTTGAGCAAGTGTCCCTCATCGTCGTAGATGTACTCCTCACTTAACGCCCAGCCGATGCCTTGCACCACCCCACCCTGGATCTGCCCCTCGACATTGCCCGGATGGATCGCGGTGCCGACGTCCTGCGTGGCGGTGTAACGCAGAATGTCCACCTTGCCCGTTTCGGGATCGACCTCGACATCGACAATGTGGGTCGCAAAGCCGGGACCGTAGCCCTCAGGGAAGACCGCCGCACTCGCCATCACCGGGCCGCCCGATTCATCCAGTCGGGCAGCAAGCTCCCTAAAGGTGATTTGCCGATCCCCTGCAACGAAGCTTCCGTCATCAAACGTGACTTCTGCCGGATCCACCTCCCACAGTCGAGCGGCGCGCCCGATCAGTTGGCTGATGAGGTTCTGGCCCAGTTCGTAGGCTGCCCAGCCAGTGGCGAAGGTGGTCCGGCTCCCATAGCTGCCTTCGGTGTAGCCCACCGCATCCGTATCGCCCACCTGTATCCTAATATCTTCCGCACAGACGCCCAACTTCTCCGCTAATTGCATAGACAGAGACATGCGTGTGCCGCTCAAATCCACCGAGCCTACCACCAGGCTCACCGTGCCATCCGCGTTGACGCTGGCCGAGGCGCTGGAGCGCCCACCCCAATTGAACCAACACCCGGAAGCCACTCCGCGTCCCCGGTTAGGGCCTCCGAGTGGGGCGGCGTAGTGCGGGTGGCGCCTGGCAGCCTCGACGGTTTCCAGATAGCCGATGCGAGCATAGATGGGGCCATCCGGTCGGCGGTCGCCCTCCTGCACGCCATTGAGCAGCCGGAATTCGAGTGGGTCCGTGCCGAGCTTCTCGGCAAGCTCGTCGATCACCACCTCGGCGGCAAAAGCGGCGTTGGTGGCTCCGGGCGCGCGGTACGCCGAGACCCTGGGCCGGTTCACCACCACATCATACCCATCAATCTGGAGGTTCTCGATCCGGTATGGCGCAAAAATGATGCCCGCGCCAGAACTCACCGGCGAACCTGGATAGGCGCCCGCGGCATAGGCGAGGTAGGCTTCGGCTGCGGTGATCCGCCCGCTGGCGTCAGCGCCCATCTTAACGCGGATGTAAGACCCTGACGTAGGGCCGGTCGCGGCAAGGATTGCCGCGCGGCTCATGACCATTTTGACGGGACGGTGACCGCTCTTCTTCGAAAGCAGAGCCGCCACAGGTTCCAGGTAGACCGAGTTCTTCCCCCCAAAGCCGCCGCCAATCTCCATCGGGATGACCCGAATGCGGGAAACCGGGATCTGCAGGATGTCGGCGACCTGCTCGCGGACGCCGAAGGCGCCCTGGGTGCTGCACCAGATGGTCAGGTGGCCGTCGAGGTCAAAAAGCGCCGTGGCGGTCTGTGGTTCGACGTAGCCCTGGTGCACGGTGGCGGTGCAGAACTCGCGCTCAACGATGACCGCCGCTTCCGCAAACCCCTGCCCCAGGTCGCCGCGTTGGTGTTGAAGATGGCTGGCGATGTTGGAGGGTTTATCACCCCTGCGACCCATCTCATCGGTGCGCAGTTCCTCCAGCAGGACGGGCGCGCCCTCACGCATGGCCTGTCGCACATCCAGCACGGGCGGCAGCACCTCGTAGTCCACTTCGATTAACCGGGTGGCCTCTTCAGCGATGTGCAGACTGGCGGCTGCCACTGCTGCCACCGCGTGCCCATAGTAGAGCACCTTGTCTTGCGCCAATACATTGTTGCTCTGATAGCGCAGGTTGATCGCTCCCTCGCCCAGGGAAAGGGTCTTGTCGGCCACATCCGGCAGGTCGGCGGCGGTCACCACCGCTTTGACGCCAGGCAGCGCTTCCGCCGCGCGCGTGTCGATACGGCGGATTCGGGCATGGGCGTGCGGGCTGCGCAACACCTCGCCGTAGAGGGTGTCGGGCAGCCGGATGTCGCCGCCGTACAGCGCACGCCCGGTGACTTTCTCCGTGCCGTCTTGACGGATAGGGTGCGTGCCGATCACGCGGTAGGGCCAGTTGCCGGTTTTCTGTTGCGTCATGCTGTCGTCTCCATCACCGCGGCTGCATCGAGGACCGCGCGCACGATTTTGTCGTAACCGGTACAGCGACAGAGATTGCCTGCCAGCCATTGGCGGACCTCAAGCTCGGTGGGATGAGGGTTGCGGTCCAGCAGCGCCTTGGCCGCGACAATGAAACCCGGCGTGCAGATGCCGCACTGCAACGCCACGTGTTCCAGAAATTTCCACTGAAGGGGGTGCAAGGCCGTGGGGTCGGCGATACCTTCAATGGTCGTGACCGCCTTGCCCTCGACCTCGACCGCCAGCACCAGACAGGCATTCACCAGCACGCCGTCGAGGATGACGCTGCACGCGCCGCAGTTGCCGTTGTTGCAGCCCTCTTTTGTGCCCGTCAGGCGCAGCTCTTCGCGCAGCACTTCCAACAGACTCTGGCGCGGCTCGCACAAGAATTCAACCGCTTCGTCATTGATGCGCGTCCGCACCCATACTCTTGTGGACACGGTTATCCCTCCCCCAGGCTTATCTTGGCTCTCTCGGTCGCTTTCTGCAACGCGCGGCGCGTCAACACCCCCGCGAGGTGCCGGCGCTGGGCTACGGTCCCGCGCAGGTCACTGATGGGACGGGCTGCCTCCCTTGCGATCTGCGCTGCCTCTTCAACGGCCCTGTCGGAGGTCGGGCGCCCGGCGAGCGCTTCGCCGGCTTCACGCACAAAGAGCGGCGTGGGCGCGACCGCTCCTAGCGCGATGCGGGCCGACCGGCACACGGCGCCGCTTCCATCCAGAACGACAGAGGCCCCTGCACCAGCGACCGCGATGTCCATTTCACGGCGCGGGGTGAAACGCACGTAATGCGCGCCAAATCCTGGCTTCGGCGGTGGAATGTGAAGCGCCACCAGGAACTCGCCGTTACGGAGCACCGTCTGGCCCGGCCCGGTGCAGAAATCCTCAACCGGGATCAGACGGCGGCCATGCGGGCCGGCGATTTCGCAGACCGCCTCATGGACGATGAGCGCCGGGACGGTGTCGGCAGCCGGCGAGGCGTTGCTCAGGTTGCCGCCAACGGTGGCGCGCCCCTGGATTTGTATCCCGCCGATGAGCGAAACTGCGTCGATCAATCCCGGATAGACCGCTGCCACGTCTGGCGCATCGCGGATACGCAAGCAAGACACCGCCGCGCCTATTCGTAACCCCTCAACCGGGTCGTAAGTGAGTCCATTCAGCTCTGGAATCGGCTTGATGTCCACGACAAGGCGGGCGCTGCGCCGCCCCTCACGCATCTGCACGAGAAGATCCGTGCCCCCGGCCAGGACACGGGCTTGATCGCCCTCTCGTGACAGTAGCTCGACAACTTCATCCACGTCGCGTGCAGCAACATAGTCAAAGGCCTGCAAGGTTCACCCCCTCCTTGTGAGCATCGCACAGCATTCTGGATGATGTACGTCAGCCTCCCCTCAAATCGGCGCGCTCACGCTGAGCAGCCGCCCGTTCCACGGCAGCCATCGCGTCCTCCAGAGGTGAACAGGCTTCGGAAACCATTATAGCGCGCCTGCGACATCGGTCTATCCCGCGGTTGCCGTCTGGCTTCGGCTGCAAGGCAGCGATGCTGTGTGGGCGAGGCGGAAAAAGTTGAGAATCTGGGCCACCTCAATTTCCCTGCCGACGAACGGCGTCAATTGCCGTCTAGCTACCGGACACTGAACGCATGTTCAAGAATAAGGCTCTTGTATTCTCTTACCTCACCCCCTCGCCCTTCGGGCAGTCCCCCTCTCCATGCAATGGCGAGGGGGACTTCAGACGCCGAACAGGACCGACTCCCCCTCTCCGCACGCGGAGAGGGGGATCGAAAGGGTCTGGAAGTCAAGGGACGACGCCGTGCACAACCGGGACGTACCCGGCGGCGAGCGTCCGGGCGATGGAGCGCGGCGTGAGTACGGTCACGC
>DAOTXU010000206.1:0-23208 GCA_034435135.1 Anaerolineae bacterium
GTCCCCCTCTCCCGGCTACGCCGGACTATAGCCGCAAGCGGAGAGGGGGTGTCGAGCCGCAGGCGAGACGGGGGTGAGGTAGAGAAAGGCCTTAGCACGGCCAGCTGTTGGCGTAAGTTTGAATCAGTTCAGATAGATCAAGCTGGGCGGCTCGGCCTATGCCGTAAGGACTTCGATGCCCTTTAAGTCTAGCTCCTCGGCGAAGTGGCAGGCCACGAGGCGCCCGCCACCGACGTCGCGCAACGCTGGCGTCTCAACGGCGCAGCGCGCCTGCGCGTAACGACAGCGGGGGTGGAAGTAACAACCGCTGGGCGGGTGCGTGGGGTCTGCTACGTCGCCCTCAAGCACAATGCGCTGAGAACGCCGGCGCGGGTCGGGCTTGGGGATAGCGGAGAGCAGCGCCTCCGTGTAAGGGTGCTTGGGGGTAGCGTACAATTCCACGGTGTCGGCCACCTCAACCAGCTTGCCGACGTACATCACCGCGACCCGGTCGGCGAGGTATTCCACCACGCTCAGGTCGTGGGAGATAAACAGGTACGTGAGGTCAAACTCACGCTGAAGGTCGATCATCAGGTTGAGTATCTGCGCGCGCACCGAGACATCCAGCGCAGAAACCGCCTCATCAGCAATGACCAGCTCCGGATCGAGCGCCAGCGCTCGCGCGATGCCGATGCGCTGCCGCTGCCCGCCGCTGAAGGCGTGCGGGTATCGCCGCATGTAGTCCGGGCTTAATCCCACCTTGCGCAGCAGGTCTACGACGCGGTCTTCAAGCTCCTTGCCAGACGCGACTCCGTGAATGCGCAGCGGATCGGCGACGATGTTAAATACCGTCATGCGCGGGTTGAGCGAGGAATACGGGTCCTGGAAGATCATGCGGATTTTGCGCCGGAAAGGTTTCAACTCCGGCTCGCTCAGTTGAGCGAGGTCGGTCGCGCCGTTCCCATCGCCGAACACAATCCTCCCATCCGTCGGCGAGTACGCGCGCACAATGCAACGCCCGATGGTGGTCTTGCCGCAGCCGCTTTCTCCGACGAGGCCGAACGTCTCCCCGCGCTTGACGGCGAAGCTGACGTCATCGACAGCTTTGCAGCAATTGACGACCCGCCGCAAAAACCCCTGGCGGATGGGAAAATGCATCTTCAGGCCGCTGATGGTCAGTAAGGTTGAAGCATTGCCGTTTGCCGCCATGTTCGCCCCTGTCACGCAGTTTCGGCCGTTTGGTAAAGCAGGCAACGCACGGCTCGCCCGTCGGGCAACACCACCAGATCGGGGTGCACCTGCTCACACTTGCCGGGGATGCGCTTCTCACAGCGCGGGTGGAAAGGGCAGCCGCTCGGTCGATTGAACGGGTCGGGGACGGCCCCTTCAATCGGGTTGAGTTGCTGCTTCTTGCCCAGGCCGAGTCGCGGAATCGAGCGCAAGAGCGCCTGCGTGTACGGGTGCAACGGGTCGTAGAACACCGCGTCCACATCCGCCCGCTCCACCACCTCGCCCAGATACATCACCACGATCTCCTCGCACATCTCGGCGACGATGCCCAGGTCGTGCGTGATGAGCATAACCGCCATGCCGAATTGCGCCTGAAGGTGTTGCATCAGGTCCAGGATTTGCGCCTGTGTGGTCACGTCGAGCGCGGTGGTCGGCTCGTCGGCGATGAGCAGCTGGGGGTTGCACGCCAGCGCCATCGCGATCATCGCGCGCTGGCGCATCCCGCCGCTGAGCTGGAAGGTGTACGCCTTCAATCGCTGCGCCGGCTTAGGGATGCCGACCAGTTTCAACAACTCCGCCGCGTATTCGTTGGCTTCGACTTTGCTCATCTCGCGGTGCAGCAGGATGGCCTCGATAATCTGGTCGCCGATGGTGTGCACCGGGCTGAGTGAGTTCATCGGCTCCTGAAAGATCATGGCGATGTCGTTGCCGCGAATCGCGCGCATCTCGCGGCTGCGGTCGCCGAGGCCGGCGAGGTTGATGACGTCCGGCGCGCCATTTTGCGCGCGATTGAACAGGATTTCGCCCTCAACAATCCGCCCCGGCTTGCTGACCAGTTTCAAGATGGAGAAGGCCGTCACGCTCTTGCCGCAGCCGCTCTCGCCCACGAGGCCGACCGTCGCGCCGCGCCGGACCGTGAAATCGGCTCCGTCAACGGCTTTAACCGTCCCCTCGTCCAGGAAGAAATACGTCTTGAGGTTCTTGACTTCCAGCAGGATGCCGTTCTTTTCCATGTCAACCGCTGCGCCTCGTCGCGCCTAGGTGTATGGGTCGGCGGCGTCGCGCAGGCCGTCGCCGAGGAAGTTGAGCGAGAGCACCGCCAAAACCACCGCGATGGCCGGCACCAGCAGCCAGGGCGCGGTGGCAACCGCGCGCACGTTTTGGGCCTCTTGCAGCAGCACGCCCCAGCTCACGACCGGGGGCCGCAGGCCCAGGCCCAGGAAGCTCAGCGCCGTCTCCGCCAGAATCATGCCGGGGATCGCCAGCGTGATGGAGGCGATGATGTGGCTGTAGAAGGCCGGCAGCATGTGTCGGAACATCACTTTCCGCTGGCTCGCGCCGTCCAGCCGTGCCGCCATCACGAAGTCCTCCTCGCGCAGCGAGAGGAACCGCCCGCGCACCACGCGCGCCAGCGCCGTCCATCCGATGAACGACAGGATGATGCTGATCGCAAAATAGACTTGCAGCGGTCTCCATTCCTTAGGGAGCGCCGCCGCAAGGCCCAGCCATAGCGGAATCGTCGGGATGGAGCGAATGAATTCGATCACGCGCTGGATGAACATGTCGATCCAGCCGCCGTAGTAACCCGAAATCCCGCCCAGGACGATGCCCAGGAGCAGGCTGATCGCTACGCCGACCAGACCGATGGACATTGACACGCGCGTGCCGTGCATGAGCCGGCTGAACACGTCGCGCCCCAGCCGGTCCGCGCCGAGCAGGTACATGGGCTGGCTGGAGTCAATCGGGCCCACAAGGTGAATGTTCGTGTCGATCAAGCCCAGGAGCCTGTACGGATGCCCTTCGACGAAGAATCGCACCGGGATTCGCTGCGTCTCGTCGATAACGAACGTGCGCCGCAGCGCTACCGGGTCCACCTCGGATTTGTAACCGTACACGTAAGGCTCGATCTTGAAACCGTTGCTGGTGTCGATCAAATGCAATGTTTGCGGCGGCGCATAGGTGTATGTGGAACTGTACTGGTCCGGCGGGAACGGGGCGAAAAACTCCGCGAACAACGCGACCATGTAAATGCACAGGGTGACGACGGCGGCGACCATGGCGAGCTTGTGCTTGCGAAACCGCCACCACATCAACTTCCACTGGGAAGCGACGAAGACCTTCGTCTCTTCCGGCTTGATCGCCCCAATCGCCGGCAACGACGGCGCGCCGGCTATCGGCAGCACAGCCGCGTCGGGCCGATCAACCTGGCTTTGTGGGACGTTGCTTTCCATGCGTTCGGCTCCTGCTCTGTCACTCGTAACGGATGCGCGGGTCGAGCCACGCGAGCACAATGTCGGAGACCAGCGTCCCGATCAGCGTCAGCACGCTCAGCAACAAGATGAAAGCGCCGGCCAGGTACATATCTTGCGACATCAGCGCGCGCAGCAACAGCGGTCCTGCGACGGGCAGGCTGAGCACCACGGCGACAATCACCGAGCCAGACACCAACGTCGGCAGAATCCAGCCCGCTGTGCTGACGAAAGGGTTCAGGGCAACCCGCACCGGGTACTTCAAGATCACTTTCCACTCTGGCAGACCTTTGGCGCGCGCCGTAATCACGTAAGGTTTGCGCAGTTCGTCGAGCAGGTTGGCGCGCATCACGCGGATCAGGCCCGCCGTGCCCGCCGTGCCCAGGATAATCATGGGAATCAGCATGTGGCCGAGAAAGTCGCCTACCTTCTCCCAGGTCCACGGTGCATCGACATACTCCGGCGAGAACAAGCCGCCGACGCTCTGGTTGAAGTACTTAAACGCGATGTACATCAACACGAGCGCCAGCAAAAAATCGGGGATCGCCAGCCCCAGAAAGCCAAAGAACGTGGCGATATAATCGCCGGGGGAGTACTGCTTGACTGCCGAATAGATGCCGATTGGGAACGCGACGATCCATGTGAACAGCAGCGAACTGACCGAGATGATGAGCGTCAGCCCCAAGCGGTCCCAGATCAGTTCGTTGACAGGGCGGTCCCATTCAAAGGATTGACCAAAATCCCCCTGAACGACGCCGCCGATCCACCTGAGGTACTGGACATAAACAGGCTGGTCAAATCCATACCGTTCGCGCAGCGCGTCGAGCACCTGTTGGTCGATGGTTTCGCCTGTGGAAGCAAGCCTTGCCATGTAAGCGGTGACGAAGTCTCCGGGTGGCAGTTGGATGATGATGAAGGCGACCACGGAGATGGCGAACATCGTGGGAACCATCAACAAGAGGCGGCGGATGATGAACTGCGACATGAGGTTTCCCCCCTGGTCTAGGGCGGCGCCGCCCATCATGAGCGGCGCAGCCCCTGGCCGTCTAAGCGTCGTGTGTCACATCACCCTTCAATGAAGAAGGTGAACGTGTTCACGGGGCCTGGGTGTGGGTACAGCCAGGCGTTCGGGAAGGAGGGCGGCACGTTGAAGAAGTTGTTCTTCACGATGCCGTAGCCGGGCGCAGGCAGGCTGATGCCGATGGCGTAGAACTCTTCCTGGGAGATTTGGAGAATCTGCTTCATCAACTCAGCCTGCTGGTCCGCGTCAGCCGTGGCTTTGAGCTGGTCGTACAGCTCCCACTGCGTCCAGACGGGATGGCCCTCCGGCGGAGCTTCGCCGCGTGGGTCGCCGTTGTAGTAGTACTGCCACAACTCGGCATAGCCCGACTCGTTGCTGAACGGGAAGTACCAGCGCGGCTCCAGGATCACGTCCAGGCCGCCGTCGCCGCCCCAGACCACCGCGTCATGCTGGTTGGCGTCTTTGCGCTCGTAGAAGATCGAGCGGTCCTCGGCGGTCACCTGCACGTCAATGCCGACGGCTCGCCAGTACCCGGAGATCAGCTCCAGCGAGTCCACCCACGTCGGTTGTACAGTGACCGTTTCAACGACGAAACTGATGCGCTTGCCATCCGGCCCCAGGCGGAAGCCGTCCGCGTCGCGCTCGGTGTAGCCGGCCTTGTCCAGGTGCTCGTTCGCCAGGTCCACGTTGTACTCGGTGTACTGCTTGGCGAGTTCCTCGTTGTAGAACGGTGAGGTCGGGCGCGGCGCGGGCTGGTAAGGCTCGCCCTGCCCCACGAACACCACGTCGATAATCTCCTGGCGGTTGATCGCGTAAGAGAGGCCGATGCGGAAGTCCTTGTTGTTGAAGATTTCGCGCTTCACCGGGTCCTCATGGGTCAGATTGAGCGCGATAATCATGGTGTTCATGCTGGCAGGGATGGTGTCGAAGAAGCGGTAGCCGCCGGCCTCCATGTTGTCGAAGAAGACGGCCTTGTTCTCCAGCCCGGAGATGTGGCGGTCTTGCATATCGATCTCGCCGTTGAGCGCCTTCAACACCAGGGCTTGCACATCCTCGCCCACGTCGTAGACCAGACGGTCGATATAGGGGTACTGGTTGCCCTCCGGGTCTACTTTCCAATAGTAGGGGTTGCGGGTGAGGGTCACCTGGACGGCGGCGGCGCCAAGCGGATTTTCGGTCACCCAGGCGTGCAGCGTGGGCAGGCCAGGGTTCTGCCAGCGGACGCCGCTGTCATAAAGGCTGCCGCCCCTCAGGATGAACAGGTCCCGCCAGCTTTCCAGGCCCGCCTCTTGAACAAGGGCATCAATGTTGTCGGGGTTGTACTTGATGTGGAATTGCTCAAGCCAGTGGCGCGGGAAGGAGACGACCGCCGTGCCGTCCGGCGTGCTGAGGCGCTGCAAGAAGAGGCCATTCGGCTCTTTGAAGGTAAACTTCACGGTATAGTCGTCGATTTTCTCCACGACGCCAACCTCGCCGCCGGTGACCATCCAGTTGGGCGGGGCGGGGGTGATGTCGGTGTTGAGGATCATGTCCTCGTACCAGAACAGGATGTCGTCGGCGGTGAAAGGCACGCCGTCGGACCATTTCATCCCCTCGCGCAGATGGAAGGTGTACTCGGTGCCCTCCGGGTTCACATCCCAGCTCTTGGCGATGTTGGGCACGACCTCGGTCCACTCGACGTTCCAGCGCACCAGGCCCTCATAGCCGACGGTGCGCAGGAGCATCGCTTCGTCGCCGCCGCCGCGCAGTCCCATGTGCCAAGCGCCGCCGTAAACGCCGATGCGCTCATAGGGCGCGACGACGAGCGGCTCCGCCGGCAGGCGCTCCTCGACCGGGGGCAGTTCGCCGGCGGCGACCATCTCGGCCAGCATCGGCGCTTCTTTGTAGGTCATCTCCTGCGCGGTCACGGGGCCGACCATCGCCAGGGCCATCGACAGCGTCAGCGCCAGAAAGAAAACGCGCGATTTCACAGTCTTACCCTCCTCCTCGTGTATGAGGTGCACAGCAAAGACCAACCGAGTGTTTATCTTAAGCTTCAGGTTCAATCGTTTCCGAAGCACCTCCTCTCTCGCCGGTCATGAACAGGCCCGAATCCTATGGCGCGCTCGCGCGCACGATAAGCTTTTTCTGAATGACCACCTCATTCTGGTCGAGGTTGCCCTGAATGCGCTCAAGCAGGATCTCCACCATCGCCGCGCCGATGTCGTGCCTGGACACATCGAGGGTCGTGAGTGAGGGCGTGACGAGTTCCGCCAGGAGGACGTTATCGCAGCCGATGACGGCAACATCTTCCGGCACCCGTCTGCCCAGGGCGCGGCAGGCGTGGATCGCTCCGATGGCAATGAAGTCGTTGAAACAAATCAGCCCATCAATCTCCGGATGGGTCGAAAGCAAATCGTAGGCTTCATGGCACCTGAGCGCGGAATCGCCCGACTCATGATGACGTTGCAGACACGGGTTCACCGGGCGGCCGGCCGCCTCAAGCGCCTGCGCGTATCCGGTCGCGCGCTCGCGGTTGGCATAGGAGTGAGTCGCGCCGCCCAGGTAGCCGATCACCTGCCGGCCGGAAGCGAGCAGGTGGTTGACCGCGTCGATGGTCCCGCCCCTGTCGTCCATGCGCACCACCCCTGCAAGCTCAAGCGGGACCGGGCGGTGAAACATAACGACCGCCCGATGCTTCTCTAACAGCGGCAACAGGCGGTCGTCAGGCAAACGCGCGCTGCACACGATGATGCCGTCAGCGCGGGTCTCCTCCAGAAGCTGGAGCACCGCTGCTTCGCGCTCCAAGACCTCCCCGGTGTTGCAGAGCAGGATGTTGTACTCGCGCTCCCAGGCGAACGTCTCCGCGCTGAACGCGATCTCCGCAAAGAAGCTGTGCGTGATGTTCGGCACCACCAGCCCGATCGTGAACGTCTGATCGGTCGCCAGGCTGCGCGCGACCCGGCTGGGGCGGAACCCTAGCTCTTCAACGACTTCCAGCACACGTCGGCGGGTCGCCTCGGCGATCTCCCCCTTGTCGTTGAGCACACGAGAGACCGTCATGGCCGAAACATTAGCCTCGCGCGCGACATCCGCCATGGTGACTCGATGCTTTGGTCTGGGCACGCCGCTGCCTCACAGAAAAGGGAAGGAAAGAACGGGTCTGGGTCTTGTTAGCGCTCACGTTAGCGATAACAACATCTTAGGGTCTTTTTATCGGCATGTCAAGTGAATGTTAAATGATCGTAGCGTGGGCGACCACAATGGTCCTGCGCGGGTTATGAAGACGGACAGGGGGCTTCGTTCCCTGTCCGTTCAGCGCTGACCGAGGTTACATCGGCTCGATACGCAGCCGGATCACCCCGGTCTTCATCGGCTGCAAGAACGCAAAGACAACCCGGTTCACATTCGCCGGCCCTTCGGCCAGGTCCACGTCTTTGACCAATTCCACGCGCGGCATGACGACCTTCGGGTCATACGTCACGCGCAGCGCGCCCTTTTGACCCTTGAGCGCCACCGCGCCTGCGCCGACCTCCGCCACGCCGAAGGTCGTGAGGACGCTTGCGAGCGCACCCGGCCTGTTGGCGAACTCGACCTCGTCAACCAGTTCCACCCAGCCGCGCGGCGGTTCGCGGTGCAGCGCCACCGTGCGCTTGAGCGAGGCCAGGTCGGCCTCCGGTGGGTAGGCGGCCTTCATGTCGAGCTTCATCAGGTCGATGGTCGCGTCCGCACGATGTTCGAGCACAGTGGCAGCGTACTGTTCACCGGGGGGTTGCTCCTGCCCGTTGGGCGCGGGGACCGAGTGGCCGATGGACCGGTTGACGAAGTGCTCGTAGCGTTCCGGGCCGAAGTACTGGCGCGTGTACCGGCCTCGCCCCACGTCGGCAATCACCGACTCGCCGTCAACGTGCACGATGATGTTGCCCACGTCGTTCTGGTTGTGCATCTCCGCGTTGTGCCCGCCTTTTGCTGCCAGCACCAGCGCGTTGGGATCGCTCGGATCGTAGCGGGCCAGCATCCACGCCATGCCGCCGAACCAGTCGTGCGGCGCCGGGATAAACCGCTCGGCCATCTTCGGATCGACGCGCCAGAACAGGGTGCGCAGCCCCCAGGTGAGGATGTTGCGCGTCACGTTGCGCCGCCACTGCGAAGTGTCGGGGCGCAACTGTTCGTTCGCCAGCTTCATGAGGTCCGGCAAGTCGAGCCGACGCGCGAGGAATGCCAGGAGCGCAGCCGGAAAGCTCACATGCATGTCGCAGTCGGAGAAGTTGGCGTAGAAGTGCGGGCTGAGCTGCGTCCGCAGCGGGAACTGGCTGATCTGACGGATATGCTCGCCCTCAAAAAAGTTCACCTCGCCGCTGGTGCGGTGCTCCACCAGGTGCGCCAGGATCACGAAGTTGCCAAACCCGTAAGACCAGTAACCCGGCCCCTCGGTAGAGCCGCCGTCCATGTCGAACGTCTCAAGATAGTCGTCCAGCGAGCGCGCCGCCCGCGCGATGAGTTCCGCCAGGCGGGCTATGTCAGGCTCCAAATAGATCGCTGCGCCGACAACGTTGCCGTTGCACACCGCCGTCCAGTTGTTAACCCGGCGCGATTGCGTGTTGTACAGCCACCAGTGGTCGTGGCGCGTCAGGTAAGGGGTCGTCAGGCGGCGGTCCACCTCCCAGCGGATGCGCTTGCCCACCAGCGGGTCTAATTCTGGCCCCAAGAGTAGGTCCATCTCGGCGAGTTGCAGCCCCGTCATCGAGGCGAAAAGGTCCACAATTGGGTGATCCATGTCGGTCAGTTGCCGCTGGTGCGCCGGGTACGACCAGCTACTCTCCTCGCAGATGGACCAGATGACGTTGAGCAGCGGGTCGAGGAAGCGCCCTTTGTGCTCCAGGCACTCGGCCAGGGTCAGGTTGGCGAGCATCGCCCGCCGCCGCGCGACCGGCGTCTCGTAGCCGGCGCGGTCGCCGCTGCGCACAAACTCCAGGTAGAGCGTCGCCGGCAGCGAGGGGATTTCGCTCTGCGCGTCCTCCTCCGCCTGCGCGATGGTGGCAGCGACCATCTCTTGCCCCATCGCGTCACGGACTTCCTCCCACGCGGCGCGCTCCGAGGCGGGCGGGAAGGGCGGAAGCGGCGACGCGAAGGCTAGGGCGGTTTCGATGTCTATAGGGTTATATTGGCTGAGCATGGTGTTCCTCCTCATTGCAGGAGCACGGTGTGCCTTGCCCCTACGATCAAACAGAATTCGCCGTATCTGTTCCAGACGCAATGGTCGCGTCAATCGGCATCGCCGCGCCACAGCGCGCGCAGGCGGTGCGCGGCGAGCTTGGGCCGGCGGTCGCGGGTGAAGACGCCCTTCAGGTTCAGAGCGTTCACGCGGTGGATGCCCTGGCCGGTCTTGAAATCGCACAGGTTCCACACGTGCTGCCCCACGACGAAGGGCTTGCTGTTGAGCAGCTTCACATACGCCGCCAGGAACTCGGCCTGGTATTCCTCGCTGAACATCTCCGGCTCGACCGCGTGATGGCCCGGCACGGTGTCGGCGCCGAACTCCGTGAGGATGATGGGCTTATGGTACTTGGCGTAGTAGGCGTCCAGTTCCGCGGACAGGCGCTCGACGCCCTCCTCGATTTGGCCCGGATGGACGTACCACCCATAATAGCGGTTGAGGCACACCACATCGAAAAAGTCAAACGACGTTTCCACGTCAGGCGGGAGCATACTCACCAGCGTGACCGGGCGCGTGTTGTCGAGCGCACGCGCCAGGTCGTATAGCTCGCGGAAGAACGCATGGTGGCCGGCCTGCGTCGAATGCGGCTCGTTGGCGATGCTCCACATGATAACGCTGGGGTGGTTCTTATCCCGGCGGATCATCTCTTCGACGTACTGCTGGCACATGCGCAGCCGCTCTTTCAGCCCTGCTTCGTGGAAGTAGAGGCCCACCGCCGGCGTCTCATCGATCACCAGCACGCCGAGCCGGTCGGCCAGGTCCATCATCTCGTCTGAGTACGGGTAGTGCGTCGAACGGAACGAGTTCGCGCCGATCCATTCCATCAGCGCGTAATCCTTGACGATCAACGCCGGCAGCATCCCCTTGCCGACCACCGGAAAATCCTCGTGCCGCCCGAAGCCCTTCAAGATCACCGGCTCGCCATTGAGCAGCAGGCGGTCCCCGTCAACTGCAACGGTGCGAATGCCGACCGGCAGCGTGTACGTGTCAATAGTCCGCCCGCCCTGTCGCAGTTCGACTCTCAGGCCATAGAGATTGGGCGCGCCGGGCACCCACAACGCCGCATCAGGCACGGTCAGGGTCGCCTCGCCGGTCTTGCCGGCCCAATCCATCGTTTCCACGACGCTCGCGCCATGCCCTTCCAGCGCCAACCGGGCCGTAACGGGCGCGCCGCTGCTCTGTGTCACCGAGACACGCACGCGCCCCGCGTTGCCCTCGATCTCGGTGACGACGGTGATGTCCTCAATCGCCGCCTGCGGCGTGCAGTAAAGCATCACCGGGCGCTGGATGCCGCAAAAGGGGAAGAAGTCGAAGTTGGTCAGCGGATAGCTGGGCATCCAGCGAATCCCCTCCGGTTGGCGCGGCGGCACGCGGTCAGGGCGCAACTCGCCCTCAACCCGCACGACGAGCAGATTGTCCGCCGGCTTCACCCGGTCGGTGATCTCGAACACAAAGGGCAGGTGGCCGCCCTCGTGCTGCCCAAGCCGCGCGCCGTTCAGCCACACCTCCGCCAGGTAGTTAACCGAGCCGAAGCGGATGAAAATCCGCTGCCCCTGCCAGCCCCAGGGGAGATCGAACGTGGTTTGATACCAGGCGTAACTTAAGTAGTCGCGCCCCTCGGCGAACTGGTCGTTCCAACTGGCGGGCACGGCAATGGGGCGACCGCCGGGGACGCCGTTCATCCAGCCGGCGCGCTCGCCGGCGTTTTCGGGATCAAAACGAAATGTCCAGAATCCCGAAAGGTCTTTCGACTGGCGAAATGCGTTCGATTGTGGATAGAGCATGTGGTTTACACTCCTTCGTCTTGCAGAGGGACGTGCTGTGATCGCCGTTGGGGCAGCGCATCGCTCAGGCTGCCGGTCCCCAAAAATCAGGCGCTTTGCCTTGCAGGGCAAGCAACGTTTCGAGGAAATAGTAGTCGCCGAAGATCAGGTACGTGTCCACGCCCGCGCCACGATTGAGGCTGTAGACCCCGTGCCGGAGCATCCCCCACGCCTCCGGCAGGGTCTCCGCGCAGTGTGCGACAAGCGCGTCCGCGAGCCGGCGCGCGGCGCGCTGGAGTAGCTCGCGCCGCTCGCCGTCTGCCAGGCGTGCGAGCCGCAGCATCCCCCCGGCGGCAATCGCCCCGGCGGAGCTATCCAGGTAGTGCGGCGCGTCGGGGGGCAGGCGCAGGTCCCACCAGGGGACGCCGCTCGCCGGCAGTTCGGCCATGAAGCGCTCGGCGACTCGGAAGGCGGTCTCTTTAAACGCCGTTTCGCCCTCCCACTCGGCGGCCATCGTAAAACCGTAAATGGCCCACGCCTGGCCGCGCGCCCACATCGACTCGTCGCTGAAGCCCTGCGCGGTGCGCTGCCCGACCGGCGCGCCCGTTTCGGGGTCGAAGAAGAACGTGTGCGAGGTGCTGCCGTCCGCGCGGATTTGATGCCGCTGGCAGGTTTCCGCGTGCTGGCGGGCGACCTGCCGGTAGCCCTCGTCCCCGGTCTGCCGGGTCGCCCAGAACAGCAACGGGAGGTTCATCATGCAGTCGATAATCATGCGCGACTCGGCGGGGTCGCGGTACTCGCCCCATGCCTGGATGTATTTCCCCTCCGGGCGGTACCGCGCCTTGAGCATGTCCGCCGCGCGCAACGCCAGCGCCTTCGCCCCCGCGTCGCCGGCCAGTCGCCACTGCGCGATAGCGCTCAGGGTGAATTCAAACCCCAGGTCATGGTTGATGTGGAAGCGTTGGTCAAGTCGCTCCTCAAAGCTGGGCAACAGCGCCTCGGCGTGCTTTCTGACCGACTCGTTGCCGGTCGCGGCGTAGGTCAGCCAGAGAATGCCCGGCCAGAACGACGCCAGCCAGTCCTGGTTGGCGGTCAGGTGGTAGCGTTTGCCCGCGCCCACCGAGGGAAACTGTTCGCCAAAGGCCCGGTGGTGGGTCTGCACGCGCGTCAGCGCGGCGGAGCAGGCCGCTTGGATAGCGTCCTCGATATTGGGGGTATTCATAGTGAACTCCGTCGTGTCGGCAATGCGGTTCAGGAGTAGCAAAAATGGTCGCTTAGGGTCGGATTGACGGTTTCGCCAACGGAGCGGTTTGACCAATATACCGCCTGATCGGGCATGAAGCTACTTTTTGGGCCGGGGATGCCGCTAAAACAGCTTCGCCGCTGCGTCGCACACCGCCGCCAGAAACGCCTCGTCCTCGTCGGTGAAGGGCGCGAGCGCGTGCGAGTCGATGTCCAGTTCGCCGATCAGCGCGCCGTCCTTGAACATGGGCACCACAATTTCCGACCTGACATGCACACTGCATGACAGGTAGTTGGTCTCTTTGGAGACATCTTGAATCACGAACGTCTCTTCTGTTTCCGCTGCCTGTCCGCAGATGCCACGCCCGAAAGGGATGCGTGTGTGCTCCGTTGGTTCGCCAACGTAAGGGCCGAGCACCAGTTCGCGCTCAGCGTCGGGATCGACCAGGTAGAAGCCCACCCAGTCGTAGTGATCCACGCGGTCGCGCAACCGCCGGCAGATCGCCTCCGCCTTCGCCCGGCTTTCGCCGGGGCCGTTCACAATCGCCTTGACTTCCCCAAGCAGCGCCGTGAATAGTTCGTTCAAGCCTTATCCCTCCGGTGCAGTCAGCGACTCCACGCCGGTCTTCATTTCGTCCCATGCGCGATAGGCGCGGCGCAGGTGCGGGATCGTGATCGAGCCGCCCACGATCAGCCCAATCGACAGCGCCTCTTCAAGCTCCGCGTCGGTGACGCCCTCGCCGTAACACTGGATTAGGTGGTAGAGAACGCAATCGTCGCAGCGGAGCACGAGCGACGCCACCAGCCCCAGCAACTCCTTGACTTTCTTCGGCAGCGCGCCCTCGCGGTACACCTGCCCATCGAGGCTGAAAAAGCGCTTGGTCTCGATGCCGGCGTAGCTCAGCACGATTTCGTTTAAACGCTCGCGCTCGGCCTTGAACGTTTCAACCCGGTTCATTGGACAATCTCTCCTCCTTGCGGCGATATGCCCGGCCAACGGTGATTTTGCAGACCGCATTGTAACACGGCGCGCGCTCTAACGGGCGTACCACGGTCCCTTATCAAGGGCATAACGCGGCCAACAGTTTGCCAAGTCGGATGAAATATGGGAGTATCTGCATGGGAATACTCTGACAAGAAAGGATGTCGTGTACCATGGCGGAGCTGAAGATTGGCGACATGGCCCCCGACTTTGAAGCGCAAACCGACACTGGCAAGGCCGTCAGGCTGAGCGATTTTCGCGGCAAGCGCGTGGTGCTTTACTTCTACCCCAAAGACGACACGCCCGGCTGCACCACGCAGGCGTGCGGCTTCCGCGACAATTACTTAGAGATTGAGGAGCGCAACGCGGTCGTGCTCGGCGTCAGTCCGGACAACCAAGCCAGCCACCAGAAATTCAAGACCAAGTACAACCTCCCCTTCACCTTGCTGGTGGATGAAGATCACGCCATCGCTGAGGCTTATGGAGCGTGGGGCGAGAAATCAACGTTTGGAAAGAAGTCGGTAGGCATTCTGCGCAGCCACTTCGTCATCGACGAGGCCGGCAGAATCGTGGACGCGCACGTGAAGGTGAAACCCGAAGACAGCGTCGCGTTCGCACTGGAAGCGCTGGGGGCTGGAAGCTGAAAGTTAGCTGCCCGTGAGGACGGCTCTATTTTAGCATGGGACACGGCAGCGCCGTGTCCCTGCGCTTCTTATGGGCCGAAGATGGCGGCCATCACCGCCGGAAGGTCAGTCAAATCGTCGAAGAGATAGTCAGGTTGGTGCGCCGCGAGCTGCTCCCGGCGCGCGAAGCCGGTGGCGACCGCGAGAGACCGCGCGCCGATGCCCCGCCCGCAAGGCACGTCATACTCGGTGTCGCCCACGATCACCACGCGCGCGCCGGGGAAGCGCATCCCCGTCAGCGCCTCCGCCCGCGCGACGGCAAGCGCCGGCAGCGCGTCGCGCCGGGGTTCGTCTGAACCGTATGCGCCTACCTGGAACACGTCGGGATCGAAGCCGGCGGCGCGCAATTTGATCGGCGCAGTGGCGCGCATGTTGCCCGTCAGCAAGCCCATCAACGCCGCCGGCTCTCGCGCTAACGCCTCGACTAACGCCAGCGTGCCGGGGCACGGATGCACATCGTACTGATGGATAATCGCCGACAGATGGCGCGCAGCCGCCTGCTCAAACGCCGGTATAGCCGCGCGCACGCCCTCGTCATCGACGCCTAAAAGCTCAGCCAGACTTTGCCAGTCGGTTTTGCCAGCGAAGTGGTGGTTGGTGATGTCAACCGTCCGCCCGAAGACCTCACGTACTGCAAGGTCGATAGCGGCGCGCCCACAGCCTTCGGGCGTGAGCAGCGTACCGTCGATGTCGAACAGGATCAAGGTTGTGGGCCGAGTCAAGGAGGTGGCCTTTCTCCCATGCGGTTTGGTTACAGATTAACACTTGCGCGCACCGATAACATAGATAGAATGAAGACCAGTTGTATGTCCCGGCGCGTTCAGGAGGTGGATCGTATGGGCGGCTTCCAGGAAGTCATTCTGCCGAGGTTGTGGCCTGATGACCTGGGTTGGGTCATGGCGTTTCTTGCTATCTGGCGCTTTGTCATCCTATTCCTTGCGCTCATTGTGCTGTTCATGCAACCAGAAGGCTCCACCTTCCTGGTCGTCTTGCTGGGCGCGACGGGCGTCTTCATGATTATGGATAGCATCTGGGTGTTCAGCGCCTACCCTGACGGCATCGACGCCATAGCCTGGTGCAACCATAACCGCAATCTGGGCACCCTGCTGATTCGCATTGTCGCGTTTGCGTTGCCCTTGTTCGTAGCCGGCGCGACCAGAAACAAGAAGTCGCGCGGCTGGGCCATCATGCTGGCGTTGTTGGGCGCGGGTTACTTCTTCACGACGTGGTTTGTCTTTCAACGGGTGGACAACTGCATCGTCTAGCGCCCGATGCGCGCAGCCGCGCCCTGATCGATTGCCAACCCCTGTTTGGAAGGGCTAAGCCCTCTCCGTCACTTTTTCGTACACAGGCGTGAGCCATTCGCCGTAGCCTGGCAGCTTGCCCCGCACCAGCTTGAAGTACAACGCGCGCAGCTCATTGACGACCGGGCCGATCTTCCCCGCGCCAATCGGGCGGTGATCGACCCGCGTGATGGCGACAATTTGCGAGCCGGTTCCGCACAGGAACGCCTCGTCGGCCAGGTACACCTCGGTCTTGTCGATCTCGCGCTCCTGCACTTCCATGCCCATCCTGTCACGGAACAGTTGGATGATGGTTCGCCGGGTGATACCCTCCAGGATGTTGGCGCTGATCGGTGACGTAACGGCGACGCCGTCGCGCACGATGAAGAAGTTCGCGGCGCTGCCCTCGGCGACATGCCCGTCCTCGTTGAGCACCAGCGCCTCGTCAAACCCGTTGAGCACCGCCTCGGTTTTGATAAACGCCGAGTTCACATAAGCGCCGACGATCTTTCCCCGCGCGGGGATGGTGTTATCGTCAATGCGCCGCCACGACGAGAAGCATACGTGCGCGCCCTCTTCTTTCTCCACGTAGCGGCCAAAGGGGATGGCGAACATGGTGAACTGGTCGGTCAGACCATGAAGCCTCACACCGATTAGCACGTCGGCCTTGTATACGAGGGGGCGAACGTAAACGTCCTCGCGGTAACCCTCGGTGCGCAACAAATCGAGCAAAATGCCGGTCAGGTCTTGAGGCGTGTAAGGCAGATCCATCAACAGCATCTTGGCCGAGTTCAGCAGGCGTTTGAAGTGGTCCATCGGGCGGAACACGTAAAGCTGCGCCTCGTCGTCGTTCCAGTAAGCGCGCAACCCGCCGAATGCCCCTGTGCCGTAGTTGAAGGCGTGGGTCATCACGCTGATTTTCGCGTCAGAGAACGGGACGATCTTGCCTTCAAAAAAGGCGTATTTCGGGAGCGTAGTCACTGAAGCCTCCTTGCCAGATGAACAGGCGCAGTTCAATGCTGCGCGCGGCAGGTCTCTGCGCCCCACTCTATCACCGAATCGAGTGGGGCGTCAAATAAAGCCTCTTCTCGCCCATCCCTGCGCTTGATATTGCAATGAAAGTCTTATTAGTGACATAAGTAAACGGGCGCGCCGTAAGTGCGGTTCCTTTCACCAGATTCAAGGGGGCAGCCCCACCGACGGGCGGTAGCGCCCGGGGAGCTTGAAGTTTCCTGGGCGCTTTTGGGGCCGTTACCCACGGGCCGCCACACTGGCCCAGCGTGCCCAGCCGCACTCAGTTACCACGCAGGTAGGTTTAGATCGCATATTTCTGTTTTCTTGCCATGCGGGGTATCCTCTGTTCTGGTTGTGGAAGCTCAGTGTCAGCGACTCGTACCTGGCTACTATCGCAGGCATGGGCCGTTGGATGATGTAGAATGAAGCCTGTCTGGAACAAGGACCATGACCTCAAATAGCAATACTCCTTGGACGCAGCTCGATCTGTTGGAGCGAATCCGTAGAGATCTGAGGCTTTCGCTGCGCTCTGGACCGGGTTGACCGAAGAGCAGATGATACGCCGTCCAGGTCCACAAGAGGATTGGTCTGTCAAGGATTTAGTGGCGCATATAACGTGGTGGGAGGGTTTCATCTTGGAGCGCGTGACTGACTTGATTAACGGGGAAAAATCGAAACCGGCGGAACATCAGGATGTGCTCAATGTGCGCGCCTATGAACAGCACAAAGACTGTCCTCTCGCTGATGTGTTGGCGGCGTTTGATGCCAACTGGCTTGCGCTGAAAGCGTTAATCACTTCACTGAACGATGAACAACTCAACACACCCGCCTACTACCGAACTGATGATGGCATTGCGTTGCTGTCGATTCTGAGAGCAGGGACCTTCGGGCATTACCCAAGCCACGTTGATGACCTGCGTGCCTACGTTAATCGACTCAAGAGGGACACAGAGTAGCAAAACCCTTCGTGCGTTCAACCCTACCTGGGCCATTCTCAACAGCACCTCACAACCTGATTCAAGGAGCTATTTGGACATGATCCTCGTTGCAGCAGATTCGAACGGCAGCGGCGTCGCGTTGGCGTGGGAGGCGCTTCGCGCCGGACGATCGGCGCTAGACGCGATTGAAATGGGCGTGCGCGCTGTCGAGGCGGACGCCGAAGATCACTCGGTGGGGCTGGGCGGTTATCCCAACGCGCTCGGCGTGGTGGAGCTAGACGCAGCTATCATGGACGGGCGCACGCGCGCCAGCGGCGCCGTGGGGGCGTTACGCGGATTTGCGCACCCGGTCAGCGTCGCGCGCGCGGTGATGGCGCGCCTGCCGCATGTCCTGTTGGTAGGCGAGGGCGCGGTCCGCTTTGCCGAGGAGATCGGGGCCGAGCGCGCCGAGTTATTGACTGAGTACGCTCACCAGGCGTGGCAGGACTGGAGCCGCCAGCATGGGCTGGACCTTACGCGGCTGGAGGGTACGCCGCTTGCGGAGGCCGCCTGGGCGAGCGTGGACCCGGTGCGCGCGGGTGGGACGACGATCTATCTGGCGCAAGACGCCGCCGGGGACATCGCCGCCGTGACCAGCACGAGCGGTTGGGCCTGGAAGCATCCCGGACGTTTGGGCGACTCGCCAATCGTAGGCGCAGGCCTCTACGCCGACAACCGTTACGGCGCAGCAGCCTGCACCGGCATGGGCGAACTGTCGATCAGGACCGGCCTGGCCCGCACGACAGTGCTTTATATGAAGATGGGCATGTCAGTCGAGGAGGCAGCCCGCGAGGCGCTGGACGAGGTAGTCACTTTACCCGACTGGAAAACCAACGGGCTGACGCTCTACGCCGTTGACGCCGTCGGCGGGTACGGTGTGCTGTCCGCGCATAAGCCGAAGCGCGAAACGCATTACTACCTGGCAACAGGAGACATGACGGCGCCGGCGCGTCAGGAGGCCCGCTACCTGGAAGCCTGAACGTTCGCCGCCCGGTTAGCGCCGTTGCTGGTTGGCTTAGGTTTGGCGAATTTCCCTACCCGGCTGAGCAGGTCGCCGGCGCGAAACGGCTTGACGATATACCCCAATGCGCCCATTTCGCGGGCCCGCTGCATGTCTTCCGCCTCGCGCAGCGCGGTCAGCATCAGCACCGGTAAGTGACGCAAGCGCGGGTCCTGCCGGATGGTGAGCAACAGTTCGTGGCCGTCCATCCGGGGCATCATGATGTCAAGCAGCACCAGGTCCGGCAAATCGGCTGACGCCAGCGCGGAAACCGCCTCAACGCCGTCTTTGGCCCACGCGACTTCGTAGCCGGCGCGCGCCAACACCAGGTTGGTGACCTTATAGACATCGGGGTCATCATCAACGAGCAGGATACTGGACATGGTTCCCCACCATTCAAGAGTCTCAATCCTACTCCAATTTTAACACAAGCTTTGTGGGCGCGCGAGGAGATAAATGTGAGAGTTTTATAACTTTCCGGCAGAAAACTCTCCTATTGAGGGCGCTCAAGTCGACCTGTAAGCCGCGTTCTGTGCGCAGCCCGCAAGGCTGCGCGGCGGTCATCTATCTGGAGCGACGGTTACCCGCCACCTCAAGCAGCCTACCCGGCGCGAGACGAGCAGCCTCATAGCGCCTGCTTGGCCTTGCTCCCGGTGGGGTTTACCTGGCCGCCTCTGTCGCCAGAGACGCCGGTGGTCTCTTACACCGCCGTTTCACCCTCGCCGACCCGCTCCGCAAGGGGCAGGTTGCGGCAATACGCTTCTCTGTGGCACTGTTCCGTCGGGTCGCCCCGCCTGGCCGCTAGCCAGCACCGTGCTCTGTGGAGCGCGGACTTTCCTCAGGGCCGACCTGTGGGCCGGCCCCGCAACCGCCCGGTCGGCTTGAGCGCCGCCCAACATTATAACACGATGAGAAGGCTCTGTAACGGTCGCTCATTGGCAGGAAGACTGTTACAATAGGGTGTAGGCACGATCCAATCCGAAGGGTGACGTTAATGAACCCAATCTACAGGCGTCTGGCGTTTTCCCTTGTCATCATCTTGAGTCTCATCGCGCTGCCGACCCTTGCCCAGGATGAAATGGATCCTGATGACGCCGCCAGAATGGACGCCATCGAGGAGGCCGTGACAGACCTGCGCGGCCTGGAAGCGACCGGCCCGGTTGCGCGAGAAGTGATGTCGCACGCCGATCTCGAAGTCTGGCTGCGCGCGAAACTTGACTCTGAGTACCCTCTCGAAGAGGCGCGCGACGACGCGATCTTTTACAATGCGCTTGATTTCATGCCGCTGGATACCGACCTGTGGCAGCTCCAGCTTGGCCTGCTCGCTGAGCAGGTGTACGGTTTCTACGACCCGGAAGGCCGGCGTATGGTTGTGGTCGCCGACACATTTGACCCGGTTGCGCAGCTCACCTACGCGCACGAGTTTGCGCACGCGCTACAAGATCAGCACTTTGATCTGAGAGGGCTGGGCCTGGCCGGGGACGAGCCGCCGGATAACTTCGACCTGATCCTGGCGCGCCTGGCGCTTGTGGAAGGCGACGCCAGCCAGGTGATGGCCGACTATCTTGTGTGGCGCGTCCAGGAGCAGGGCGACGCCCTGTTTGCGGTCGGGCTGTTCGGCGGGTTGGCGGGCGTGAATATCACGCAGCTCGCCAGCGCGCCGCCCATCGTCAACGCCGAGTTGCTTTTCCCCTACCTGGAAGGACAGAAGTTCGTGCAGGCGGCGCTGGAGCGGGGCGGTTGGGCGCTGGTCAATGCGATCTACGAGCGCCCTCCGCTTTCGACCGAGCAGATTTTGCATCCCGACCAGTATTTCAACGCCGACGAGCCGCAACTCGTTGAAATCAGCCTGCCTGATGCAGCGCTGGGTTCGGGATGGCGGCAGGTGTATCACAGTGCGCTCGGCGAGTTCTACTTGCGCGAGTATCTGGCCCAACGCCTCCCCGACGCCGACGCCGCGCTCGCCGCCGAGGGATGGGGCGGCGACAGCTTCGCGGTCTATTACAACGAAGCGACGCAGGGCATTGTTTGGGTCTATCGTGTGGACTGGGACAGCGTCAGCCATGGCGTTGAGTTTCAGGAGGCGTTCAGCGCCTTTGCTGAGGCGCGCTACGGCCTGGGGCCAATCGTCGAGATGGAGGACGGCGCGGTGTGCTGGGACGGCGCGGCGCGCACGCCCGGCGAGACGGGTGAAGGCGAGCCGGAGGTTCTGCGTTACGACTCGTCCTGCCTGCTCCATAGCGGCGCAGACAGCCTGATCGTTCAGGGGCCTGACCTGAACACCGTCATGGCGGTACAACAGTCGCAGCCGCAATTTAACTGATCCCCAGACTATCGGGTTGAGGAGTAAGGAAGGTAGTATGACCGAACGCGCTGCTGAACAACAGGTCGGTTTCCTTGCTGCGCTTACGCAAGACTGGTTGCGTCTGGTGAGCATCGCTCTGGCGCTCCTGGGCTTGCTGGCAGCCCTGTACCTCAGCTACGTGGATTTGTCCGGCGCTGCGGACACGATGGCCTGCCCTGCTGAGGGTCAAACTTTGCTCGGATTGCCAATCGATTGCGGCCTGGTCAACCGGAGCATTTACGCAAAGGTCGGCCCCATCCCGGTGGCTGTGCTCGGCGTTGCGGGTTATGTGCTGATCCTAGTCGTGCTCGCGTTGGAGGATCGTGCGCCTTTCTTCATCGACAACGGGCGGCTGGCGCTGTTCGGCCTGACCCTGTTTGGCTTCGCCTTTTCGGCTTATCTCACGTGGGCGGAGGTAACCCAGATTCAGGCGTTTTGCATCTGGTGCGTGGTGTCGGCTATCGTGATGACGCTGCTTTTCGTGCTCGCGTTAATCCGTCTGCGGCAGGGACTCGCCGCCGAGGCGTAGGTAAGGCGACGCCGCCTGGAGTCCATGATTGGTGCAGAGTAAACAGACCGGGCGCACCCAAGCGCCCGGTTCTTGTTCGATTCAACGGGAAGAAACCGACAACGGGCGTAAGCCCACGGTCCGATGAGAGCTTTTCATGTTCTGCGCTAGTCGCGGCCCTGATGCTGTTGCAGGGTGCGCGCGATGATGTCGTCCAACTCGCGGTTGGCCTTCGACTTGCGCGACTTGGCGCGCTGCCGCGCGGTCTCTTCAGGTCTGACGCCCGCCATAGCGCGCTTCAAGGCCACTGCCATTGCTGTGGGAAGTTCTTCTTCCTCGACTTCCTCGGCTTCGTCGGGCGCTTCCACTGCCTTCATGCTGAGATCAATCTGGCGTTTCTTGCGGTTGACGCCGATCACTTTGACCTCAACCCGGTCGCCTACCTTTACCACGTCAGCGGGTGAGCTTACATAGCCGGACGCCAGTTCACTGACATGCACCAGCCCGGCGCGTTCAGCGCCAATATCGACAAACACGCCGAACTTCTCGATGCGCGCCACCGTGCCGGTGTAGACTTGATTGGTTTTGAGTTCGTCCCACGCCACCGCGACCGGTTCGACCATCGTCAGGTCGATACGGCCAGTTTTTTTATCGACCTGCCGGACCCACACCGTGACTTCCGCGCCCTCAGAGACCACATCGCGCACATTGTTGACGCGCTTCTGGCTCAACTGGGAGATATGCAGCAGGCCGTCGCGCCCCACCCCAACGTCTATAAAAGCGCCGAAGAGTTCGATTTTGGTTACTCTGCCGCGCAGTTTCATTTTCGGCTCAAGTTCTTCGATGGAAGCGGGGGTGACGTAATCGCCGTTCTGGCTGCTCACGGTGGTGATAGCTCCTTAAACCTGGCTAAAACTGCGAACGGGCGGAATTATACCTGCCCCCTTACAGGGTGTCAACCGCCCGTTGCCCGTAAAGCGTGGGGACTTGGTGTGTTATGATTCGGTTTGGCCGATGCGGCGCTCGGTGCCTTGCAGCAGGCGCTCGATGTTGCTCCGGTGTCGGTAGGTGATGATGATAAGCAGCGCCACCGCGTATACCGCCATCACCGGCGGCAGTACTCCGAGCACGACCCAGAGGAGAATCCAGGCGCCGCCAAACGCGAGCGTCGCCAACACGCCCAGCGACACCATGCGCACTCGCCAGACGAGCACCAGGAAAAGCGTGAAGGCGGCTGCGGTAATATAAGCAGGAACCAACACGATCCAGGTGCCGGCGGCGATGGCGGCGCTCTTACCGCCTTTAAGCTCGCCCGTGAGGAGCAGGATGAAGATCGACCAACTATGTCCGACGACGGCAGCCAGCGCCCCCACGATCCCACCCAGAGCCGGGTTTTCGCTCAACAGCAGGTACCCGACCAGAGCAGAGACGACGCCTTTGGCGACGTCAATGGCCCCGGTCAGCGCAGCGTAACGGGTACCGAGTGTGCGCGCGATATTCGTCGCGCCCATGTTGCCGCTGCCGATCTCGAAGATGTTGATGCCTTTGGACCGGGCGATCAGGTAAGCTGTCGGAAAAGACCCGATCAAGTAACCCAACACCACGACAAGCACGCACAGTCCCAGATTCATATCTCCCCTCGCCGTAGAGTTCCGCTTCAACGGTATTTTAATTTATGAACTGATTCAAACTTACGCCAACAGCTGGCTGTGCTAAGGCCTTTCTCTACCTCACCC
>DAOTXU010000207.1:0-3663 GCA_034435135.1 Anaerolineae bacterium
GCGGCACACCGTCCGCGCCACGTGGAGCGCCGCCGCGCCCGGCGTCCCGCCCGGCAGGATGAAGTTCTTCAGCGGCGCAAGCCCGTCATCCAGCGCGTCGATCTCGCGTTCCAGCGCGGTCACCGCCGCCTCGTCGAGGCGCTTCAACCACTCCGGCGACTGATCCAACGGCGTCGCCAGGTCGCTGCCGAGCACGAATAGCTCATGCTGCACGCGGCCCAGCCAGCCGTCAAGCTCGGCATCGACGCCCAGCGCGCGCGCCAGCCCAATCGCCGCGTTTAACTCATCAACCGTACCGTAGGCCTCCACGCGCGGATGATCTTTGCGCACGCGCCCGCCGGCGAAGAGGCCCGTCTCGCCCGCGTCGCCGGTCTTCGTGTAAATCCTCATTGTTCGTCTATGTACCCCTTATCAGGTCTTAGGTTTTCCCGCGCCAGGCCCCGTTTACGCCGAGTATCGAGCGACAAGCACCCAGCTTCTAGCTTCCAGCTTCTGCCACCGGCAACATCACCCAGAACGTAGAGCCAACGCCCATCTTGCTCTCGACCTCAATCGCGCCGCCGTGCGTATCGACGACCGCCTTGACCAGGCTCAGGCCCAGACCCGACCCGGTGATGTGCTCCGTCCCCGGCTGGTGCGCCCGGTAGAAGCGGTCGAAGATGCGATCTAGCGCCTCGGCGGGGATGCCGACGCCCGTATCGGACACCTTGACCACCAGCCGCCCGCCCTCCGCCCCGGCGCGCACGTCCACCCGCCCGCCCGTCGGCGTGAACTTGACCGCGTTCTCGATCAGGTTTGTGAACATCTGGCACAATTGCTGCGGGTCGCCCAGCACATAAGGCAGCCCCTCCGCCAGGTCCAGCGCGAGCGCCAGATTCTTGCCGATCGCCTGCCGCTCCAGTTCGCCGGCGGCCACGCGCAAAAGCCGCGACACATCGCAGATCTCGCGGGCTGGTTTGCCGCTCTGCACCCGTTCCAGGTTGAGGATGCCGCTGATGATGCGGTACATGCGTTCCAACTGCTGATTCACCACGTCCACATACTCGCGCATGTCCTCGGTGAACAGGCCCTCGGCCTCCTCCTCAAGCAACTCCAGGTGGCTCATGGCCGCGAAGAGCGGGTTCTTCAGGTCGTGGCTCGTCATGCGCACCATCTCGCTCTTGAGGCGGCCCAACTCGATGAGCTGCGTCACGTCGTTGAGCACCGCGACCCACCCGCTCGGATTGGGGCGGCCCAGCACGGTCAGGTGGCAGAGGTAGGTCTGGTCTTGATGGCTCACCTCGTAGACGTAAGCCTGCTCGCGGCGCAGACTGCGCAACGCCTCGCGCGGCTTGGGCGGCAGGAGGTGCATCACCGGCAGGTCGATCAACCGCCGGCCCGCGACCTCGATCGATGGATCGGGCAGCAGCGCGCGCGCCGCCGGGTTGGCGAGCAAGATGCGCAGCCGGCGGTCCACCGCCACGACCGGGCTTTCCGTGCTGGTGAGCACGGTCTCAAGCTGGTTCTTGGCGGCGGAGAGTTCGCCGGCCAGGGCGCGCTGGCTCTCAAACAGGCGGCTGTTGGCAATCGCCACCGCCGCCTGCGGCGCGAGCAGTTCCATCAGGCTCAGGTCTTCCTCGTCAAAAACGTGCCCCAGGCGCCGCCCGATGACCTCCAGCACGCCCACGACCTCCTCGCCGAAGAGCAGCGGCACGCCCATCAGCGCGCCGAACGTCTCTTTGGCGAGGGGCAGGTCCGGCTCGCCCTTCCACCGGCTGAAATCCTCGACCTGGAGCGAGCGGCGGCTCTCGGCTACTTTGCCGGCCACCCCCCGCCCACCCTCCAGGCGCGTCCCCAGGAAAGCCTCCGGCAGATTGTGGACCGCCGCCAGTTCCAGAAGCCCGTCGCGGCGCAGGAAAATCGCCGCGCCGTCGGCCTTCACCAAATCGACCGCCTGCCCCGCGATCCCTGAAAGCACCTCGGCCAGGTCGAGCCGGCTGGTGACGGCAAGGCCCACGCTGCGCACCGCCTCCAATTGCGAGGCGCGCCCCAGGAGCGGGTTCATCACCTGCTGGCGCACGATGGCGTAGCTGATCACCAGCGCCGCCGGCGCGCTGACGAGCACCGAAACGCCGGCGGCGCGCAGCGCCGGGCTGAGCAGGTCGATGACCTGGCCGCCGACGAACAAGAGGATGCCTGTCACCAGCACCGGCTGGTCGATCTTGCGGCGGTATCGCCACACCATGAACACAATCGCCAGTTCAAACAGGAGGTAGAAGGCGAGGCTGCTGACCTGAAACTCGTAGCGGAGCAGGCGCGGACCGACCGCGCCGGGGTCAAAGATACGGACCGGGAAGAGCACAACCTGGTAAGCCAGAAACAGCGCCATCGCGGCGAAGGAGACTGCGCGCAGCAGCCGTCCTCCTACGCCGGCCAAGGTCACCGTGAACAGGTAGAGCGACAGCGCCGCACCCGCGAACCCGATTTCCAGCAGGCGCAGGCCCCAACTCATCAGAGAAACGTCGGCCCCGACGAAAGCAGCGCTGCGCCCCACCAGCGATCCGCCGGCCCACAGCGCCACCATGAGTAAGAACAGGGCGAAAAGCTGGTTGAGCCGGCTGCGGGGGTCCTGCCACAGCGCCAGCAACAAAAACACCAGCGCCAACGCGATGGTCAGGCCGTTGGTGATGAGGGTGAGAGTATACAGCGCTTCCATGATGCGCCGGTGGGCGGCGTCCGCGCCGGGCTGCGGGTCAGCCCTTGTCCTGCCGCTCGAAGCGATAACCGACGCGGTGTTCGGTGAGGATGTAGATTGGGTTGGCCGGGTCGGGTTCGATCTTGCGGCGGAGCTGGCTCACGTACACGCGCGGGTAGTACACGTCGTCGATGTACTCGCGGCCCCAGACCTGCTCCAACAGGTCGCGCTGCGGCACCACCCGCCCGGCGTTCTCCAGCAGCACCGTGAGCAGCTTGAACTCGGTGGGCGTGAGGTGCACCCGCTGCCCCGACACGCGCACGTGCCGCCCCACCACGTCGATGCTCAGGTAGCCGTCGTTATAGATCGAGTCGTCCTTTGGCGTGGGGACATTAGACCGCCGCAGGAGCGCGCGCACACGCGCCGCGAACTCGTTGAGCCGGATCGGCTTGACCAGGTACTCGTCAGCGCCGGCGTTCAGACCCTCAATAATGTCCTCTTCGGTGATGGCCTGCGCCGAGAGCATCAACACCGGAATCTCCGACACTTCGCGGATGCGGCGGCACACGGTGAGGCCGTCCATCTCCGGCATCACGATGTCGAGGATCACCAGGTCGGGGCGCTCGGCATGGAAAGCGCGCAGCCCCTCGATGCCGCTGGCCGCCAGCGCCACGTCGTAGCCCTCGCGCTTGAGCTTGCGCCCCAACGCATCACGGATGGCTTGCTCGTCGTCAACGATGAGTATACGCATGATTCACAGTCTATCATTGACCGAAAATAAGCGCAATTCACCTTTGGGCCTACAGGGTGCATTCGGAATTGGGGGCGAGTTTTTTCTTTCAGGTCCCCCGGCTGAAGCCGGGGGCGAATTTCCGGCTGGAATTGATGGTTTCCCGATTAGCCGCCGACTTCAGTCGGCGGGTTAGTCATAGAACTGATTCAAACTTTTGCCAACAGCTGGCCGTGCTAAGCGTTTCTCTACCTCACCC
>DAOTXU010000208.1:0-8347 GCA_034435135.1 Anaerolineae bacterium
CCCGTCCCCCTCTCCCGGCTACGCCGGACTATAGCCGCAAGCGGAGAGGGGGTGTCGAGCCGCAGGCGAGACGGGGGTGAGGTAGAGAAAGGCCTTAGCACGGCCAGCTGTTGGCGTAAGTTTGAATCAGTTCGGTATTGTTTTATGGAACAGGATGTATAGGAAGGGCCGGTTAACCGTTTGTTCCATTCTTTACGAGGCTACACACCGCTACTGACTGCGGTCATTCTCATCATCATCTCCGGCGCGCTGATCCTGGCGCTGCCGACGCGCGGCCTCATTGTTTTCCCTACTCCGATTCCGCCGAGCGCCACGCCCAGCCCCACCCCTACCATGACCTCGACACCGCGCCCGCCGCTGCCCACCCCCAACCCTGACATGCTCGCGGGGCTGGCGGAGTTGCCGGTGTTCGCCCTGAGTCGAGACCCGCTCACGCGCGAGCTGGAGCCGTTTACCCTGCGCCCGGACCGCCCGCGCGACGAGGTGCTGGTCTACACGGTGCAATCGGGCGACACACTGTGGTCCATCGCCGAGAAGTTCAACATCAAGATGGACACCCTCTTCTGGTCCAACCGCGAGGCGCTCCCCGACGTGCACATGCTCCGCGTAGGGCTGGAACTCAACATCCTGCCGGTGGACGGCGTATACTACACCGCCAACGGCAAAGACACCCTTCAAGAGATCGCCAACCGGTTCGCCGTAGACCCTTATGTCATCCTCGACTCGCCGTTCAACGACCTGGGCGACCTGACGCCGGAAGACCCGCCGGAGGCCGGGTCGAAAATCGTCATCCCCGGCGGCGTTGACGACTACGCCGACTGGGTGTGGCGACCGCCCGCCGTCGAGATCGCGAGCGTCGGCGGACCGCAAATCGACTTCGCGCCGGGGCATCCGGGCAGTTTCGGCCCGGTGCCCACCGGCGTCGGCGGCGACGGGACGTTCCGCTCGCCGCTGCCCTGGTATTACGTCGGGTGGACCTTCCAGCAGTGGCACCGGGGCATCGACCTGATGGCGCAGGAGGGGACGCCGGTGTACGCTGCCGATCCGGGCGTGGTGATCTTCGCCGGCTGGAACACGTGGGGCTACGGCAACCTGATTGTGCTCTCGCACGGCAACGGCTGGACCACCTACTACGCGCACCTGAGCTACCTGTGGGTGGGGTGCGGCACATGGGTCAACGCCGGCCAGTTGATCGGCGAGGTGGGCACGACCGGGCGCTCGTCAGGGCCGCACCTGCACTTTGAGATCCGGCAGAACGGCGAGCCGCTCGACCCGCAGCAGTTCATCTCCTTTGCGAACGTGGAGTAAGCGCGATCGAATGAAAATCGCCCTGCTTCCAATGACCGCCGCGCTTGACGGGATCGCGCTCGACGCAAACGGTTCCCGAAACATGCTGGTGGTGGAAGCCGGGGAAAGCGAAGGCGTCTTCATCGCCGAATTTGACATGGAGAAGCTGCGAGATTATCGGGAGCGCGAGGCGTGGGGGAACGCCTTCCGCAAGCCGCGCGCCTGTGGGATATTGATCTCGCCTGAAGTTGAGAAGCCGTTCATCCGGGCGTGCGCTCGCCGGTAAACCTGTAGGGGCACTGCGCTGTGCGAAGCGCGTGTGCCCCTACTGCATTGCCGAGGTCACGCTGAGGCCGCCGGGCGCCTGACCGCGTAAACGAAGAGCAGCGCCAGGCCGGCCGCAATGAAGAGCAGCCACAGCTTGAAACCGAGTGCGAAGATAGTCCCGACGCCGACCAGGATCAGGCCGCCCTGCATCTCGGAGAGGCGCTTGCCCTCGGCCATGCCCTGCACGATTACCATGAAGCCGATGACGAAGAGAATCCCCGGCCACCAGTACCCGGTCAGGAAGAGCCAGCCCAATCCGATGAACAGCACCGCCAGGCCGACATGCTTTGCATTCTGATGCGAAACCGCTGACATGGTAAACCCTCCGCTTGTTGTTGTCCGTGTTCGCGTTATGCAAATATATACGGGGATCGCGCGGGCGGGTTGCGGGCCGGGGTGTGCCCGATCACCTAAAAAGTGGGATGTCGCGCCGGAGAGAAGATGCTCCAAACCGGGGCGAACCACTGGTTCGCTTCTCCACAAAGGCCTCTAAAACAGGCTGAGCTGCTGCGCCTGCTCCGGCGGCGGCTCGTCGCCCAGGTTCTCGGCCTCGGTCAGGAGTTCGGGAATCTTCTTGAAGTCAGCTTCCATCGAGGGGCGCAGATTGGGCGTGCGCAGTACCGCCGCCGGGTGGAACATCGGCATCACCAGCCGCCCGCCAAACTTCTTGGCCTGGCCGTGTATCTGTGTGATCTTCCCGTTGGGGAACCACTTCGCCATCGAGTAGCGACCCAGCGTGATAATCATGCGGGGGTTGATGATCTCGATCTGCCGGTCCAGGTAATCCGCGCAGGTGTCAATTTCACTGGGCTGCGGGTCGCGGTTCCCCGGCGGGCGGCACTTGACCACGTTGGTGATGAACACCTTGCGCCGGTCCATGCCGATGCTCGCCAGCAACTCATCCAGGTACTTGCCCGACGCGCCCACGAACGGCAGGCCTTGCTGGTCTTCATAAAAGCCCGGACCCTCGCCGATGAACATGATTTTGGCCGTGACCGGCCCGCTGCCGGGGACGGCTTTGGTGCGCACTTTATGCAGCGGGCATTTGACACAAGCGTTGACCTCGGCGGCGATGGCGTCCAGCTCGGCCTGGCGTTCTTCTACGGTGGGCATCGGCGCTTCCCCCTTTTTCTTGAACCACAGATAAAGCGAATGTCTTTGTTCTTTGCCGTGCGCTGATCGCGCGGGGCAGAACAGGTGTTCACAAGACGCGATAAGTATAACGGCGCGCGCCCGGATTTCAAGGCGCGCCGTTCACCCGGTCCACGAAGCGCAGGCGCCAGGCAAGCTCGCGGCGGAGCCGGGCCAGCCGCGCCTGGTATACCCTGTCGAGCTTGGTGACCGCCATGATGTAGGCGTCTTCGTTGTTGTCGTGGTAGTAGTGCGGTCGCCGCGTAACGACCTCGAAGCCGTATTTGAAGTAAAGGTTCTGCGCCACCTCATTGCTGACGCGCACCTCCAGCACCGCCTCCATCGCGCCCAGCGCGATGCCGCGAACCAGCATCCCGGAGAGCAGAAGCTCCCCCAGGCTGCGCCCCCGCCAGTCGGGGTGCACGGCGATGGTGCTGATGTGCGCCTCGCCCACCGCGCACCACAGGCCGCCCAGCCCTACCACCGCCTCGCCTTGCTGCCGCGCCGCTGCGCCCGTCAACCGGTTCAACCAGCCCCAGACGCCGGTCAGCGGCCTGCGCCCATTTGGAGAAGGCGGGGTCGCGTTCGGCAAGGTGACCACCATCATCTGCGAGTTCTCGTTCTTGGCAATTTCGTACTCGTAGGTGCGGACGGACCAGGGGATGGAAAACGAAAGCCGGTCCACTTCCGCCACCTGGGACAGGTCGTCGAGGGTCATGTAGCGCAGGGTGAAAACATCTTTCATGAGAAGAACATCTTAACGCGAAAATCAATGGGCGGGATTAGCTGGGCAGTGGGCTTAAGCCTCCTGTCCGACTCACTTCCCTCAACGCATGTAAATCGGTGTCACAGTGAACGGGTCGTCGGCCTCGCCCGCGCGCAGGCGCGCCCACGCGACCTCGGCGAGATAGCCGGCGCGCCGCAGCGCCGCCGCCCCCGTCGCCGCCCGCGCCGGCCGCTCGGTCAGGCTGAGCAGGCGGCAACCCTCCGCGTCGATCTCGCCGCTAATCACGGTCTCTTTGTCGATCTGGGCCAGCAGGTCGTCCCACCCTCCCAGGGAGAGTTTACCGCGTGGCCGCCAGATCGCCGGCGGCTGGCGACCCTTCCCGCGCCGCCAGGTATACGCCTGCCAGCAGATGCGCCCGCGTCCCGCCTGGAGCACGGCGATCAACCGGCCCCGTGCGCGCGGTTGCCCGGCGGCGAGGATGTCGAGCGTCGGCACAGCCGTGAGCGGCAGCCGCCGGCTCAGGGCCAACCCCTTCGCCACGCCCAGCCCGATGCGCAGCCCCATGAAGCTTCCCGGCCCCTGCGCCACGGCGAGCGCGGTCACATCACCCACTGTCAGGCCGGCCTGTGCCAGCATGACCACGATGGCCGGCGCAAGTTCAACGGTATGATGGTCCTGCGTGCGCCACGTCAGTTCGGCGTGGAGTCGCTCCCCGTCGTGCAGGGCCAGGCTGATGACGCGCGTGGCGGTGTCGATGGCAAGCAGCACGTTGATTAGCCTACTGCGTGAACGCTCGGCGCGACGCCGAACGCCCGATGACGAAACTGATCGAGTAAAACCTGATGGCGCTCGCCAGCGGCTTCAAAGAGCAGGTGACGGCGGTCCTCCTCGCCTGCCACCTCGACGTGGCTGAGCGTGATCCACAGACGGTCCGGCGGCAGCGCCTTCTCGATGCGCTCCGGCCACTCGATCACGAGCGGGCCGCCGTCGTCGAGCATGTCGTCCCAGCCGAAGGTGACCAGGTCGTCCACGCCGTTCATGCGATAGCAGTCGATGTGGTACAGCCGCGTCGAGTCGGCGGCGCGGGTGTGCTCGTGCACCATGACGAAGGTCGGGCTGTTCACCGGCTCCCGCGCGCCCCAGCCGGCGGCGACCCCGCCGGCCATCTGCGTCTTGCCCGCGCCCAGCGCGCCCGACAGACAGATCACGTCGCCTTTTTGCAGCAACACGCCGAGCTTCGCGCCCAGACGGTGGGTCTGCTCGGCGCTGAGGCTGACGAAATCGAACGCGCTGGCCTGGAAGATCGGCGACATGCACCCTCCCATTAGGCTAAGGCGGATTATAACAAGTTTCCGCGCGCAAGGATCACATGCGCCAGCGCTCCCTGTGGTAAAATCAAACTGACCGAGTATGGAACTCAGGCAAGTGAGCTTATGAGTCGGCTGCGCGCGGACCAACTGCGGTATATGGCGATCCAGTTAGGGCTGCCGGCGCTGCGCGAGGTGGTCAAATCGCCCACCGTGAGCGAGGCGCTGCGGCTCACGGTCGCTTACGCCGATGCGCCGCGCCGACCGCCCGGCCAGGTCGCCACGCTGATGATGGGCCACACCGAGGCATGGCTGGAGGTGCATTACCTGCTGCCGGACCTCCCGCCTGCGCCACGCGAACCCTTCCCGATGGAGCGTTACCGCGCGTTGAAGCGTGCGCTCTTCCAGGCGGGCCTGGAGCGGCTGGACGACCAGCCAGTGCGCGGCTATGGCGGCGACCTGTGGTTGCTGGAACGCGCCTCGGCCAACTATCACCGCGACCTGGTGCTGGCCCCTGGCGCGGCGTCGGATGTGTACCTGAAGTTGGTGGACGCGATCCGCGCGCACTGGCCGGAGGCGTTACAGGAGCTTGGGCCATGAAGCTGGGGCTGATCGCCGACATCCACGCCGACGTGCGCGCGCTTGAGCGGACGCTCGCCTTGCTGGACACACTAGGGGCGGAGCAGATTCTCTGCGCAGGCGATCTGGTGGACTACGGCTTCTGGCCCGACGAGGCGATCAGCCTGGTGCGCGCGCGCGGTATCCCGTGCGTGCTCGGCAACCACGACCGCAAACTCTTCACGCGCACGCGGGAAAGGCGCAAACCGCGCCACTCAAACCCGGACGCGATTTCGCCGGAGAACCGGGCCTACCTGCGCGCGCTGCCGCCTAGTCTTGAAGCGCGCTACGACGGCCTGCGCGTGGCGGTCTACCACGGCTCGCTGACCGACGACACGGCGCTGGTGCATCCCAAGTTCTATAGGCCGCAAGAATTGACCGAGATGCTCGAAACCGCCAGGGCGGATGTGTTGGTGCTCGGCCACACGCACGTACCGGTGTATATGGAAACGCCCGCCGGCGTGCTCATCAACCCCGGCTCGGCGCTGGTACAGCACAACTCCGACCGGCCCACCTCGCGCACCTTCGGCCTGCTCGATACCACCTCGCTTGAGTATCGCCTCTTCGACGTGGAAACCGGCGCGCCGCACGCCCTCGCCAACTGGCCCTGGTGGCGGGACGGCGGGCAGCCTCAATAGACCAGGGGCACCAACCGGCGTGTGCGCCGCCTATACGCGCGGTACTCGTCGCCGAACTCGGCGACGAGCATTTCCTCTTCGCGCGCGATCCGCCACAAGATCAGCGGGATCACCAGAACCGCGAGCGCCAGGCCAATGAGGCTGCTCAACGCCAGCCCAATCCCCGTCATCGACATCATGTTGCTCAGATAGCCGGGGTGGCGCACCAAACAATAGGGTCCGTGCGTCACCACGCGATGCCCCGGCTGAATGCCCAACCGGGATGTGTATACCCCGTGCAGGGTCCACATCGCCGCCGATTGCAGCGCAATACCTGACGCGAAGAGGAGCAAGCCGGCCCAGGCCAGCGGCCCGTCGCGGGGGATCGGGCCGTCAAAGTGGGTGTATTCCCAGGGCGACCCGGCGACGAGCAAGACAAGAGCGACAACCCCAACAGCGACAACGACTCGCTGCCGCCGGTTGTGCCTGGAGCGGACGCCGCGCGGTCGCCCCAGCGCGTTCGCCAGCCACCACAACGTCCACAACGCCAGGTAGACGGCTCCTACAGGCCGGCGCAGGAAAGCCTCCCCTCCGCCCGCGACGACGATGAGCACGGTTGAAGGGATGACCAAGACCACTACTCTGACAAACGTGTTGTCCATTTCCCTTGCCGGCTGTGCGAATGCCTCTACGCCTCCGCCCAGCCGCGCGCGCGCTCGACGGCCTTGCGCCAGCCGGCGTAGAGCGCCTCGCGCCGGTCGGCGCTCATCTGCGGCGTGAACGCGCGCTCCAGCGCCCACTGCGCCGCGATCTCCTGCGGCGACTGCCAGAAGCCGACCGCCAGCCCGGCCAGGTACACCGCGCCGAGCGCGGTCGTCTCGGTGACCTTGGGGCGTTGCACCGGCGCGCCCAGGATGTCGGCCTGGAACTGCATCAGCAGGTTGTTGACCGCCGCGCCGCCGTCTACGCGCAGCGCTTCGAGCCTGATGCCGGCGTCGCGCTCCATCGCGGTGAGCACGTCGCGGCTCTGGTAGGCGATGCTCTCCAGCGCCGCGCGCGCGATGTGCGCCCGGCCCGCCCCGCGCGTCAGCCCGACGATGGCCCCGCGCGCGAAGGCGTCCCAATAGGGCGCGCCCAGGCCGACGAACGCCGGCACAAGATACACGCCGCCATTATCGGGGACGGAGGCGGCCAGCGCCTCGACCTCGGCGGCGGACTTGATGAGACCCAGCGCGTCGCGGAGCCACTGCACCGCCGCGCCGGCGATGAACACGCTCCCCTCCAGCGCGTAATCGACCGGACCATCGGCCCCCACCTGCCAGCCGATGGTGGTGAGCAGGCCGCTGGGCGAGGGCGTGGGCCTGTGGCCGGTGTTCATCAGCACAAAGCAGCCGGTGCCGTAAGTGTTCTTGGTCAGCCCCGGCAGGAAGCACGCCTGCCCGAAGCTCGCCGCCTGCTGGTCGCCCGCCGCGCCGGCGATGGGCACAGGCGCGCCGAAGATGTCGGGCGTCGTCTCGCCATAGACCGCGCTCGACGGCATGACCGCCGGCAGCACGCCCGGCGGGACCTTCAGGCGCGCGAGGATTTCGTCGTCCCAGCGCAGGTCGTGAATGTTATAGAGCAGCGTGCGGCTGGCGTTGCTCACGTCGGTGACGTGCAACGCGCCGCCGCTGAGCCGCCACATCAGGAACGAATCGACCGTGCCGAAGGCGAGTTCGCCCGCCTCGGCCTGCGCGCGCGCGCCGGGCACGTTGTCCAGCAGCCACGCGACCTTCGTGCCGGAGAAGTACGGGTCGAGCACCAGGCCGGTCTTGGCGCGGACCGTCTCCTCGAAGCCCTCCGCTCTGAGGCGCTCGCAGGTCAGCGTGGTGCGGCGGCACTGCCACACAATCGCGTTGTGGATCGGCCTGCCGGTGGCGCGCTCCCAGATGACGGTCGTCTCGCGCTGGTTGGTGATGCCGATAGCGGCCAGGTCGGGGGCCTTGAGGCCGGCCTTGTCCAGCGCCCCCCGCGCGACCGCAAGCTGCGTGTTCCAGATGTCTTCGGGGTTGTGCTCGACCCACCCCGGCTGCGGGTAAATCTGCGGAAATTCCTGCTGCGCGGCTGACACCGGCGCGCCGGCGCGGTCGAAGATGATTGCGCGCGAGCTGGTCGTGCCCTGGTCGAGGGCCATGATGTACTCAGGCATGTTGCGATTCCCCCCGTGGTGCTTCTCGCGTAAAGCGGCGCAAGCGCCCCGATTGTAGCACGCGCGTAGGGGGCGCGCACGCGCCGTATCCCCGCTGCGTCGCCACAGTCAGCGGGAGAGGACAGGGGGCTTAAGCCCCCTGTCC
>DAOTXU010000209.1:0-2445 GCA_034435135.1 Anaerolineae bacterium
GCCTTTCCCAACCATGCTACACTCCCCAGCCTGTTACCAGGTCTGGATCAGGTGGGCGCTTTACAGCACTTCTCTCCAGTGTTTTCCCTTCACGGGCCTCCTCTCATGCCGCTTTTCTGCGGCGCACGTCGTCCACGTAGCGCAGGTAGGCTTTGCAGCGCAACTCACGCTTGACGAAGTGGTCGAACGGGTCCAGGTAGCAGTTGGACCAGAACTGGCTGGTCAGGTTGCCGATGGGTAACCCGCGCCGGCGTAGCGCCGCGAAGAGGTCGTCGCCGGGGAAGTACACCATGTCGTATTCGTCGGCCAGCACCCCCGCCCCGCTCGCCATGATCTGGTCGCACAGCCAGAGCGCGTCGTCGTCGCGGATCACGCGCGCCAGCGTTGCGCGCAGGATGGCGTGGTCGATAGACGGGAAGTGCTGGCGCACGTCGCAGGGGAGCACGTAGCGATACCCCCGCGCGAACTGCTGGCAGCGGTCCACGGCGCGGTGCGTGCCCTTGCCGACCCGGTTGGCGTAGCTGTCGAAGAGGAAGCGGCGCTCAAACAGCGGCTCGATGATGTTGCACAGCGCGTGGTGCACGACCCGGTCGCGGAACGGGGCGGCGGAGATCAGGCGGCGTTTCGGCTCGAAGATGTAGAAGCTCGTGTACGGGCCGGGGCGGTAGGTCCGCGTGCGCAGCTCGTCGCGCAGCGCAATCAGCTCGTCGGCCAGTTGAAACTCGAAGCAGGCCGCCGGCGCGTGGCCGCGCTTGCCGCGCGCCGCTTTGTGGTGCGCCCGCAGCAGGTTGGTCCAGTCGCACACCTGGGCGTAGAGGGCATCGGGCATCAAACGTGGGCGTTGGGGTTTTCTGCGCTCAGGCCGACAGCAGCGGCGGTTGTCAACAGACGATCATCCGCCGAGACAAAAATCAGCGGTTCCAACCCCGCCTCTACAAGCCGCAGGTTGCTTTCCAGCGCGGAGGCCAACTGCACCGCGTCGTAAGCGCGCAAGGGATGGGTTTCGATCAGGTCTTCTGCACGTTGGATGACCGGCGCAGCCAGGCCAATAACGATATACTGCCGGCTGGCATGACGGTCAAGCAGCAGCCGGATGGTGCGGGCCGTCGGCGCGTCTACGCGCCCCTCGCGCTGGCGGCGCATCACCCCTGAAATCACCTCGACTTGTGTGATCTGCGAAATCGTGATCGTATTGCCGGCGTCCGGCGCACTGAGCGCGCGCACCCACGCCGTGCCCGGTTCGACCACGTAGCGTTTGACCAGGGCGCTGCTGTCGAGGAAGTAATGGGTCATGGCCCGGTCCGGCGCTCTTCGATGATGGCTGCCGAAACCGGCGGGATTCCTGCAACGGCGGCGTCGATCTCCTGTATGAGGGCAGCTTCATCCTCAGGCGCATCGCCCGGTTCCGGTGCATGGACAAGCAAGTCGCTCAGGGCATGACGCACTTGATCCTGCTCGGAGAGAATGATGAGGCCGACCTCCTGACCCTCGTCCAGGTCCACGGGACCCAACAGGCGGAGCCGTCCGCCCTCGTAGACTGCACGCATGGGTTGAGACATGACTCTGTGCCTCCCTAATCTGCCCCCATTCTAGCAGGTTTTGGCTCCGCAGTCAGCCGCCTGGAGCGCTGGATTACCTGCGTCCACCGCGCAACAATCGAAGCACGCACCTGCAAAAAGGAGACGGATGTCATGACCGACGAAATGGTAATCTTCACGCGCACCTATGACCTGCTGACCTGGCTCCTGCCGCTGGCCGAGAAGTTCCCGCGCGCGCAGCGCTTCGTGGTGACCAAACGCCTGCAAGACGCCGCGCTCGACTTCCAGGAGCGCCTCATCGAGGCGAACGCGGCCAGCGCCGGCCCCAGACGCACCCGGAAACTCGCCGAAGCCGACGCGGAACTGCTCAAGCTGCGGCTGTACCTGCGGCTGGCGCACCGCTGGAGCTGGCTCAGCGACGGCCAGTATGAGCACGTCTCGGCCATGGTCGCGGAGATCGGCAGACTGCTGGGCGGCTGGATCAGAAGCGCAGACAAAGGGTGAGGCGTCTCAGGGCCGCCAGCGACCGGGGAGACGCCTCGCTTCGGTATTCGCCCGACCCTGCGCAGGGGTGCGGTCAGGCCCTGGGCCGCGCCATTCTTCTTCCCTGCCTCGGCTGAGCGACCGTGATCGCCCCGCATTTCTGGGGGAAGGGGCGGAAGAGTGTGGGCGCACACCCGAAACCCGTTGTTCCTGTTGACGTTGTTCGGGTGGTTCCTGTTGCGGTAAGCGCAGCGGGCGTTCCTCTCATTGTTGTGGAACGCGCCGCCCCGCAACACACGGGGGCGCCTTCGGCCCCGGCCTGCCGGCGAGTTGCCCCGCCGGCACCTCCAGTATACGGCGAAAGCCTGAAAACCCAAAAAAACCGATTCGCGCGCCGCATCCGCGACGCGCCAGAGGCGGAGGG
>DAOTXU010000210.1:0-3794 GCA_034435135.1 Anaerolineae bacterium
CCTCACCCCCCGTCCCTATCTCCGCTTGCGGAGAGGGGGTGTCGAGCCGCAGGCGAGACGGGGGTGAGGTAGAGAAACGCTTAGCACGGCCAGCTGTTGGCAAAAGTTTGAATCAGTTCAACGATTGACAGGAATGAGGAGGAGAGGGGGACATGCCCAGGCAGGTTGCGATTATTACCGACAGCACATCCGACATCCCGGCTGATCTGGCCGCTGCGCACGACATCCACGTCGTGCCGCTCTATATTCATTTCGGGACCGAAGCGCTGCGCGATAGGGTGGACATCGACTCGGCGGCTTTCTTCCGACGCCTGACCGCCGATCCGCACCACCCTAAGACCTCCCAGCCTATGCCCGCCGACTTCGTGGCCGCCTACAAGGAGGTGCGCGAAAAGATGGGCGCGGAGGAGATCGTTGTGCTCACCATTTCGTCGTTGCTGAGCGGCACCTATGAGTCGGCGGTTGCCGCCAAAGGCGAGGTGAATTTTCCGGTGCACGTGCTCGACACCCGCAACGTCACGATGGGCGAGACGCTGATTGTGCTCGCCGCCGCCGAGGCTGCCGAGCAGGGCGCGAGCGCCGCCGAGGTGCTGGAGGTGGCCCGGTCGCTGATGCCCATGATTCGACTCTACTTCGCGGTCGATACGCTGGAGTATTTGCACAAGGGCGGGCGCATCGGCACGGCGAGTAAGTTCATCGGCACGGCGCTGAGCATCAAGCCGGTGCTGCATATCCACGAAGGGGTCGTCGCCCCGCTGGAGCGCGTCCGCACCAAAAAGCGCGCCCTGTCCCGGCTGCTCGAATTGGTGCAGGCGAACAGCGATCCCGACCGCCCTATGCTCGTCGCAGTGGGGCACGGCCAGGCCCCAGACGAGGCCGACTGGGTCGCGCAGGAACTCGGATCGCGTTTTCACTTGGAGCAACTGATCCAGATAGAGGTCGGCGCGACCATCGGCACGCACGCCGGGCCGGGGGTGGTCGGTTTGAGTTTCTACCAGAAGTAAGCGAGGCGCAATGACTGTGGGCGTAATCACCGACGCAACCGGCGACCTGCCGGCCGAGTTGCTCGAAAAGCACCGGCTCCCCTGCGTGCCGCACCTGATCGTCTGGGGCGAGGAAACCCTGGTCGAGGGCGTGGACATCGACGGCGCGCGTTTTTATCGCCGGCTGGCTCAGGACCCCCAGCATCCCAAAACCGCCCAACCTACCGCCGAGTCGTTCGTCGCGGCCATCAACGCGGCGGTCGCCGAAACCGGCGCGCGGGAGGTGGTGGCTGTGCTCGTCTCCGAGAAGCTGAGCGGCGCAGTCCCGGCATGTAATCTGGCCCGCCAGATGGTGGACACGCCGGTGCACATTGTTGATACGCGCACCATCTCGTTGGGCCTGGGGATGGCGGCGATCGCCGCCGCCGAGGCGCGCGACGCCGACGGCGATGTGGGCGAAGTCATCGCGGCGGCGCGGGGCGTCGCCGATAAGACGCACGTGATCTTCACGGTGGACACGCTCGATTACCTGCACCGGGGCGGGCGCATCGGCAGGGCGTCGTGGATGTTGGGCACGGCGCTTGCCGTCAAGCCGGTGCTGGCGGTGGTGGACGGAGGCGTCGAAGGCATCGGGCGGGTGCGCACGCGCAGGCGCGCGCTGGCGAACCTGCTCGACACCGCCGCTGCGCGTATCGACCCCAGCCGGCCCGTGCGCATGGGCGTGATGCACGGCGCGGCTCCTGATGAGGCCGAGTGGCTCGCCGGGCAGGTGCGCGAACGCTTCGCGCCCGAATCGCTCATCATCACCCAGATCTGCGCCGCCATCGGCGTGCACGCGGGGCCGGGTGCGCTTGGATTGGCGTTTTATCAACCGTGAGCAGCAAGAAAACCGCAGATAACGCGGATCACACAAATCAGACCGAAACGGCTTCCGCCGCGCGCGAACAGCGCGCGGCCTTTCATGCGAATTTGGCCGGCCCTAACTGACGCCCGAAAGGAAACCGCTATGGAACCGCTGACCCCAGACCACGTGCAGGCCGCGCTCGGCGCGCTGGGGTTGAACATCCGCGTGCAAATCTTCGACGCCTCCACCGCCACGTCGCAACAGGCCGCCGACGCCATCGGGACCGAGCTGGGGAGCATCGTCAAGAGCCTGTGTTTCTTCATCGATAATGAGCCGGTGATTGTACTTGGCTCCGGCGACCAGCGCATGGATGAGCGCAAGCTCGGCGCGCTGCGCGGCGTGAGCCGCAAGAAGGTCAAGATGGCGACGGCGGAACAGTCGATTGAAGTGACCGGCTACGCGCCCGGCGGCGTGCCGCCGGTGGGCCACCGGCACAAGCTGCCGATCTACATCGACGACATGCTCGCCCGCTACGAGATGGTGTACGCGGCGGCCGGCTCGCCCAACGCCATCTTTCCCATCCCATTCAAGACGCTGGTGCAGATCACGGGCGGCTCAGTAGTGGACGTGGCGCGCAAGGATTAGCGTTCGCCATTTACCGATCGTTCAAGCGGTAATCGCGCACCACGCGCCCGGCGCTCAGCCGCATATCAAGCTGCGTGCGGTACGCCTCGCGCAGCGCCAGGCCCGCATCGGCGAGTGGGCCGCCGGTGACGTGGAGCGCGGGATCGCGCAGCCGGGCGATCTGGTGCCAGCGCAGCACGCCGAACGTGGCGCGCGTCAGGCAATCGACGGCGCAGGTTGGGGCTGCATGAGTCGCGTCGGCGGCAAGGATGCGCTTATGGTTGAACACGTCCACACGGCGGTAGGCCGGCAGGCGCATGGCGCGCCGGAGCACCTCCCCCGCCTCGAACGCCGCCGACGCCATATGGCGCTCGATGCCGATCCAATTCATCAACGCGCCCACGAGCCGCGCCTCGCTGGACGCCTCTGCACTCTCCCAGCGCAGACGGAAGTACTCCGCGTCGTCTACCGCGAGCGAGACCTCGTTCGAGCCGAACATCGTGTGACCCAGCCGCTTGGGAAAGCCGTAAATCTCGCGCCCTAACAGAATCGGTTCCCAGGTTGAGGGGTAGATGTATGGTACGAACAGTCCGAAATGCCGGCCAAAATGTACCGGCACGAAATAGGTCGTCTCGGTGTACGCGAAGCGCGCGGGGGGGTCGGCCTCCGGGTGCGCGTTCGGGAAGTCCGCTATCGCCAGGATGACCGGCCCGCTCTTGAACCCCGGTCGCCGCAGCAGGCTTAACCCTTCGGGGAGACCGGCGCGCACCGCGTCGAGATCGACCTCGCAGAAAGCGAAGATCAGCGTTACGCCCTCGAACAGGAAAGGGCCGGGCACAAGCGCCGCGCTGGCGGCGTCGGCGAAGTGGATCGGCGCGGTCACGTGGCGGAGGCGGGCTTGCGTCTCTTGAAGCGCGGTCGCCAGGTAGCGGCGCGCGGCATCGGCGAACGGCCCGGATTGCCATAGCGCCTCCACCGACCAGCACAGGACTTCGCACTCCTCGACCGCCGTCGTTTTGACGCTGTGCGGCAACCCCCCCAACGTTGCTATCGGGTCAATCAGTGCGCCAGAGTGAATGTCGCCGCGCGCCTCACGCCCGTAGCTGAGCGCACAGCGTCCCGCCGCCAAGAGGTAGAGCGTGTCTGCGCGCGCGCCCTCGTAGAACAGCGTCTCACCCGCTGCGAAGCGGCGCGTCTGCGCCAGGGCGTGCAGCGCCGCGTGTACGTCAGGGTGCAGGTCGCTAAAGACCGGGACGTTACTCAGGTCCATGCAGAAACAGAAAAGAAACCACGAAGCCAACTCATCCATTCACTCAGAAAGTGTTTGAAAAGCCCCCTCACCC
>DAOTXU010000211.1:0-1964 GCA_034435135.1 Anaerolineae bacterium
GAGGAGCCTTGCCAGTTCATTTTCGAGCGCGGTCGGCGCACCGAAACTGGTCCCGCGCGCCACAGCTTCCTGCAACGCAGCGACGACCGCCGGGTGTGTGTGCCCCAGGATCAGCGGCCCCCACGAGAGCACGTAATCGACATAGCGGTTGCCATCGACGTCCCAGATATAAGCCCCTTCCCCACGATCAATGAAGCGCGGCGCGCCGCCCACGCCCCGAAACGCGCGCACCGGGCTGTTGACGCCGCCGGGGATCAATCGTTGCGCTTCCGCGAAGAGCACTTCCGACTTTGCCGTGTTCATTTCTGCTATCCTTGTGTGGTCTGTTTCACGAGCGCGGCGACCACCTGTTGCGCGATCTCCTGCGCCTGGTGGACGCAGTCGGAGATACCGATGCCCCGGTATGGGCTGCCCGTGACGTACACGCCCGCCGGCAGCGCGGCTTCGATGGCGGCCACGCGCGCCAGGTGGCCCACGTCGTACTGCGGGTTGGCCTGCCGCCAGCGGTAAATGCGATGAAACAGCGGCGCGGCGTCGATGCCCATGATCGCCCACAACTCACTGCGCACTATCGTCAGCAGCGCGTCGTCGTCCAGTTCCATCGTCTGCGGGCTGCGCGAACCGCCGAAGAAGACGCGCAGCAGCGCGTACCCCGCCGGCGCCCGGTAGCTGAACTTGGTCGAGGTCCACGTGATCGCGTTGACCGGTCGCCGCTCGCTGCGGGGGATCACCAGTCCGAAGCCATCGAGCGGGTGATTGACGTCCTCGCAGCGGAAGGCGAGCGAGACCGTCCCGGTGCTGACATACCGGATCGCGTCAAGCCGGGCGGCAGCCTCCGGCGCGAGTGGGCGCAGCAGGCCGGCGGCGACGTAGGATGGCGTGGCGAGGATCACCCCGCCGGCGCGCAGTGCTGAGCCATCCTCAAGCGTCAGGGTGTACGCGCCGTCGTCTGCGCGCTCAATCGCTTCTATGCCCGCGTTCAGGCGCAGGTCGCCAGTCAACCGCGACGCCAGCGCCTCAATCAACTCGGATATGCCGCGCTTGAACGACATGAAGAGGCTCGGCGGCGTGTCGCCCGACCTGGGCGCGGCAGCGCGCGCGCTTTGAGAGGCCAGCATCCCGCGCGTGAGGCTGCCGTGCTGCTCCTCCAGCGCGCGGAAGCGCGGGAACGTGGCAAGCAGGCTCTGGCGCTCGGCCTCGGCGTTGTAGATGCCTGCCATCAGCGGCTCGGCGATCTTGTCCAGCGCCTCCGCGCCCAGCCGCCGCCGCACGAAGTCGGCCAGCGTCTCGTCCGCGCCGTCGCGTCTGGGCGGGATAAACGGCTCCAGCGCCATGCGCAGCTTGCCGAGAGGCGAGATCAACGGCGAGCGCGCGAAGGGCATGAACTTCGTCGGCACGATCAGGAGCACGCCGTCCGGCAGGGGGACGGGCCTGCCCTTGCTGAGCACGAACACCTTACGCGCGCGGTCGTTCGTGCCCAGCAGCCGGTCGTTCAGGCCCAGTTCGCGCGCCAGCCCCAAGGCCCAGGGTTTCTGGGTAAAGAACGAGTCAGGGCCGCCCTCGATGACAAACGGCTCATCCCCAAACCCACCCACGTGCTCGGTGACGATCTTTCCACCCCAGCGGTCGGACGCTTCGAGCGCGGTGTAGCGCAGGCTCAACCCGATCTTTTCGGCCTCGCGTTCGAGATACCACGCGGCGCTCAGGCCAGCGATCCCGCCCCCGACGACCGCGACGCTCACCGGCGGGCGCGCGCCGTTTGCGCCGGTTGGGTTACGGATGTGTGTGGTGTCTGAAGCTGTACTCATGGACGAAATCCACCAGCCGTCTCACGTGATCGACCGGCGTCTCCGGCAGGACGCCGTGCCCCAGGTTGAAGATGTGGCCCGGCCGGCCGGCGGCTTGAGCGAGCACGTCTTGCGCACGGCGGACGAGCGTCCGGCGGTCGGCCAACAGGGCCACAG
>DAOTXU010000212.1:0-5754 GCA_034435135.1 Anaerolineae bacterium
GCGGCGCAAGGAGGAGCAGCGCGACGAGCGCCCGCGCCGGGAGCGGCAGGCCCAGCGCGGCGTCGAAGGCGGCGGGCAACAGCGCCGGGTAGACCGCGATCAACGCCACGAGGACGCCCAGCGCGACCGGCAGCCGCCAGCGCGGCGCGGTCAGGCTCCCCAGGCCGGAGAACAGCAGCACCGCGAACAGCACCACCGCCAGCGCCGTGATCGGATGCCCCAGGAACAGGATAAACCGCTGCGCCAGCGGCATCTCGACGAAGAGAAACCCCAATCCCAGAAGAGAGAAGTAGATCAGCGCCCGTGTGCGCAACCTCCCGCTCGCCGGATGCCTGTCAGACAGGGGGCTTAAGCCCCCTGTCCGGGCGTGGGAGAGCGCGCGCAACCGCGCCATCAGCAGCGGCCCGAAGATCAACGCCAGGCTCGCCGCGCCGACCAGCGCGAGCAGCGCCACCAGCACCAGGTAGCCGCTCCCGCCGAAGGGCTGCCAGGTCATGCCCAGCGTGTCGAGCACCTGCTGCGTCTGTCCCCAGCGGAAATAGTGGTAGAAGAACGGGCGGTCATCCGTCGTCGGGCTGATCTCGTACTCGTAAGTCCCCCACACCGCCGGCCCATCGTTGAGGACGCGCGTGAACAGGTCGTGATACCACTCTTCCGGCAGGACCGCGTACCGGTTCACCTCTGCCGGCTTCAGACCGGGCAGTAGCACCAGATCGAAGCGCCGTTCTTCCGTGAAGGCGCGAATCCCCGCGATGTCCGCCTCCGAAAGCGGCTGCTTGCCCACCAGAAACCCCATCACCGTCAGCGAGCGGAACGCTGCGATGTGCTCTGCCGGGTTCGCCGCGCCGCTCCGCTTCAGCGCTTCGACGATCAGGCCGAGCGCGCGCGTCTCCTCGCTGGGCGGGGTCTGCATCCAGCGCATGACGAACAGCAGGCCGTCGTCCTCCAGCCGCGCCAGGTAATCGACGAACGCCTCCACGGTGTACTGGTAGTTCTCTGCCAGGCTGAACGCGCCCGACGTGACCGGCCTGAACGTATCGGTGAGCGCCACGTCCACCACATCGAAGCGCTGGTCCGTGCGACGTGCAAACGCGCGCCCGTCCTCGTTGACGATAGTCACGCGCGGGTCGTTGTAAAGCCCTTTGGTGAAATCGGCGTAGCGCTCGCCGACCACTTCCAGCAAGAGCGCGTTATCCTCTGCGAGCGTCACATGCCCCGCGCCAGCGGCGAGCGCCATCAGCACATCGAAACCGCCGCCCGGCTCGATCACCAGCGTCTCCGCGCCGGGGCGCAGCTCAAACGGCAGCGCCAGCGGCAGCCAGCGCGCCAGTTCCGCCGCGCCGGGATCGTCCGGTCCCAGCGCGGTGACCGGCATCAGGTTGTCGCCGTCGAGAGTCACACCGGCCTGAAGCGGCGGCGACACGCGCCCCATCATGCTCAACCCAAGTAGCGAGTGGATCGACTCGCTCTCCACCACGTCCACGCGCGCGACCGCGTTCCACGCGCTGAAGGTGTGTGCCGCGCCGGGCGCGCGCAGCGCCGAGACCAGCCCCTTGTACGTCGAGAGCCGCAGCGCTATGAACGCCGGCGGCGCGAGGGTCCATGCCGCCACCACCAACGTGATGCCCGCCAACGCCAGCAGAGGCAGAGCGCGTCTTGCCCCTCCTTTTGCACTTGTACTTGTAGCTCCCTGGGAGCTATTCCCCTTGTTTGGGATCATGAACGCGCCCGCCGCCGCCAGGCCCAAGAGCGTCGCCAGCAACACAGTCCCCTCCGCGCCGAGCGCGGCCAGCGCCGGGAGCACGATCACGCACCCCGCCGCCGACCCGCCCAGGTTCGCTGCGTAAACCCGGTGCGCCCGGCGCGCATCCGCCTCAAGCAGTTGGCCGACGATCAAGCCGGCCAGAGTGAAGGGGACCGCCGCCGACAGGAAGTTGACCGCCAGGCGCGGCCACTGCTTCGCGTCCCAGGCGATGGCGTAGGGGTCGAACTCAACGGTGTTGATGACCAGGTAGCAGCCGAGCGTCGTCAGCGCGAAAGCCGCCGCCAGCGCTGCCGGGTGCGCACGCCGGCGCGTCACCGCGAGCAGCGATCCGCTCGCGCCGGAACCCAGCAGCGCCAGGCTGATCGCCATGAACGCGAAGTGGTAGAACTGGATCACCGCGAAGACGCGCGTGAGGGTCAGTTCAAAGGTCAGCATCGCCGCCGAGACCAGCCCGACGCCGAGGTAGGCTGTTAGATCGGCCCGGCGGAGTCCGACCATTTGCGCCATAGACTTCTGGGAAGCTTTGCCGGCCACTGAAGATGTCCGTCGTTCCGCGCCGCCTTCGATTATACCAGCGATGGGACGCTAGGCAGCGACGGTCATACGCATTATAATCTCCCGACAATGCTAACCGGATTCGTGGCAATTACGTGAAGGAAACCAGGCGATGGCCCACATCCCGCTTCGAGAGCGACTCAAGCAAGGCCCGGTGCTCGCCGACGGCGCGATGGGCACCCTGCTCTACGCGAAAGGCGCGCCCATCGACAGTTGCTTTGATGAACTGAACCTGAGCAACCCGGCGCTGGTGGCCGAAGTCCACCGCGAGTACCTGGCCGCCGGCGCGGAGATCATTGAGACGAACACCTTCGGCGCGAACCGCTTCAAGCTCGCTGCACACGGGCTGGAGGGTTGCGTCGCGGAGATCAACGCCGCCGGCGCGGAGATCGCCCGCCGCGCCGCCGCCGACTCGCGCCGGGATGATGTCTACATCGCCGGGTCGGTAGGGCCGCTGGGCGTGCAACTCGCGCCGGTGGGAAGGGTGCGCGCCGAGGACGCCTTCGCCGCCTTCCGTGAGCAAATCGCGGCGTTAGTCGCTGCGGGCGTGGACTTGCTGATCCTGGAGACCTTCCCCGACCTGGGCCAGTTGCGTGAAGCCGCACACGCGGCCCGCGACGTGTCGGCGGGTATACCCATCTTGGCGCAGGCGACCTTCACACGCGACGACCGGATGCTGCTGGGCGAGAACCCGCGCCAGGCGGCGGAGACGCTGGCCGGCCTCGGCGTGGACGTGATCGGCGCGAACTGCGGCGGCGGCCCGGCGCAGATCATGCGCATCATCCGACAGATGCGCGCCGTCCTGCCCGGCGCGGTCCTCTCGGCGCTGCCGAACGCGGGTTGGCCGGAGCACGTCTCCGGGCGCGTGATGTACACCGCCGGCCCGGACTACTTCGCCGAGTACGCGCTCGCGTTCGCGCAGGCGGGCGTGACCGTCATCGGCGGGTGCTGCGGCACCACGCCTGACCACATCGCCGCGATGCGCCACGCGCTCGACCACCCCGAAGCGCGCCCGATGCCGTCGATCATCGTGACCGAACTGAGTGAAGCCGAGGCGGAATACACCGCGCCGGAGGGGCCGTCCGCGCTCGCGCAGAAGCTCAAGAGCGACGCCTTCATCATCACGGTCGAGATGTCGCCCCCCAAAGGCATCGTGCCCAACCGGGTGATCGCCGGGGCGAAGATGTTCATCGATTCGGGCGCGGACTTCATCAACGTGTCCGACAGCCCGATGGCGCGGATGCGCATGTCGCCCTGGGCGGTGGCGCACCTGCTCCAGCGCGACCTGGGCGTCGAGGCGATCCTGCACTTCCCCACGCGCGGGCGCAACATCCTGCGCGTGCAGGGCGACCTGCTCGCGGCGCACGCGCTGGGCGTGCGCGACCTGTTCATCGTGATGGGCGACCCCACCCACATCGGCGACTACCCCGACGCCGCCGACACTTACGACGTGTCGCCGTCGGGGTTGATCGCGCTGGTTAAGAAGAATCTCAACGCGGGGGTGGACCAGGCCGGCAACTCGATTGGGCAGCCGTGCAGTTTCGTGGCCGGCTGCGCGCTCAACCTGGGCGCGCCCGACCTGGAGCGCGAGATCAAGGTGTTGCGCAAGAAGATCGAGGCGGGCGCGGATTTCGCGCTCACGCAGCCGGTGTTTGACCCCGACGCCGCGCGGCGCTTCATGGACGCTTACGCCGAGCGCTACGGCCCGCTGACGCTGCCGGTGCTGGTGGGGCTGCTGCCGCTCTACAGCGCGCGGCACGCGCGCTTCCTGCATCACGAGGTGCCGGGCATCCACATCCCCGACGCGATCCACGCGCACATGGAGGCCGCCGGCGAGCATAGCGGCGCGGAGGGCGTGCATATTGCGTGCGAGATTGTGGACGGGCTGAAGACGGTCGAAGGGGTGCGCGGGCTATACGTGATGCCGCAGTTTGGGCGCTACAACCTCGCAGCGGAGATTATCGATTGTGTGAGTGAGAAAGCGAAGGGATTTACGGCGCAATAACGAGCCGAAAACCAGCATGGTTGCTGCAAAAGGTGGGAGGTTGTGGGCTACGATGTGAGATACGCACCACAAGAGGTTTGTTACGCCACGAACCACCTCGTAAAACACGGTGTGCCTCATCTCCTGCTTGCCAATTCTCCCGGCCATCGTCGTCACAATAGGGATACGGCTTGAACAGCGAACGACACCACTCCCACACGTTGCCCGCCATATCTGCACAACCATAGTAGCTGTCGCCTAAAGGAGAGTAAGCCCCTACTAGCGTGGTCCCCTTAGCCTTATCACCGAATTTGCAGTTACAACGGCTTCCGTCCGGTGGTTCATCTCCCCAGGGATAAATCCGGTCTGGCAATGATTTGAAGTCTATTTCACGCAGTGTCAATCCGCCTTGTGCAGCTTTTTCCCACTCTGCTTCAGTCGGCAGCCTTACTCGATATCCCAGTTTTTGTTCGTTTAACCAGCCACAGTAAGCAAACGCCTCGTACCAAGTCACGCCCACGACAGGATGGTTCTCTAGATGCAACTGTTTCTCCCAACACTTCGGTGCATTACGTTTCTCTCGCTTGCGCCACGCATCGCCAGCATCAGTCCAGTAACTGGGCTGGCGATAACCATCACTCTCTACGAAAGGACGAAACTGAGCCACAGTGATCGGGTATTTGCTGATTCTGTACTCTGCCAGGTTAGAGATTGGGTGCTGGGGGTGCTCAGATTCTCTTGGTCGGTAATCGTGGGCTGAGAATAGGTCCTCAATCTCCGTAATGTGTTCTGTAGTACTACCCATCAAAAACGGCCCGACAGGAACAGGTATCCAATCCTTTGGTGCCCACTCCGGCTCAAACGGTGGCCGCTCACGCTGGGGTACCGGGCTAATCGCTGGCGCGCTGGGTGCTTGGAGATGAACATCCCTGCCCGCGATATTCTCAGCCTGCACGTTGCCGCGTCCTATAACCGCACCCGGTCCCACATTTCCATGAATAATGATAGTGTCGCCGCCAGAACCCGGTGTAGCTGGTTCTATCTGTCTCAGCTCAGTATTGGGCATTTCCTCTGACGAAGATGACGAGTTTAAGGCGGGTTTCTCATCCCCTTGTGGTGATTGCGCACTCGTAGGCAATTGCTTAGAAACCAGATCACGCACCGTAAAACCCGTGAACTGTGCTATGTTTGCGAGGATGTTGAGTATTTTGTCGAATACGACGAAAAGCGCGACCAGCACGCCGAAAAAGCCCAAACCGGCCCACTGCCAGCTTTCAGTCACGACTGCGATAATGGCTGCTACGACCGCACTCAGCACCAAGATGACCACAAACCCAGTTATCAGATAGAGAATTCTTCGTCTGTCCATGCCATAAGTGTATCTCTAACGCTCGATCTCAACAAGAGCAGTGTGTCCTCATGTCTCGCCAGCCATCACAAACACAAACCC